>NZ_BAAARE010000003.1:0-319483 GCF_039532035.1 Terrabacter carboxydivorans
CCGGCTGCACTCCTGGTGCGGCGACGTTCCCCCGGCCGAGTACGAGGAGCAGTACTACCGTCAGAACACCGACACGGACACCGCCGAGTCGGCACAACCCAGCCTCCACTAAACCCGGAGCGGTTCAAGGTGAGGCTGTCCGTCGGTCGGACCGGGATTTGTTACGACAACGCCCAGCAGGAGAGCTTCTGGTCCACGCTCAAGACCGAGTTCTACACCCGTCACGTGTTCGCCACCCACGCCGAGGCCATCCGTGAGGTGTCCTGCTGGATCGAGACCGTGTACAACCGTCGCCGACGCCACTCCGCGCTCGGCCAGATCAGCCCGGTAGCGTTCGAACACCGGATCACCACGGCGGCCGCAGAAGCCGCTTAACCGATGTCCACGAAACGGGGTCAACCCCACCGCCGGATGCGGTTGGCTTCCGTGCGCGTGACGATGTGGATATGCGGATCCTCCTCCAAGGCGAACGGGAGCGGGATCCCGAGGAGTCGCGCAGCGGTTGCATGGGCAAAGGCGAAGTCGCCGGACGACGCAGCCGCGAACGCGGTCGCCCGCTCCAGCAACGTTGTCGGCACGTCTTTGGTGCGCACGCCAGGCGTGGGCGTCCAGAGGTCGCCCGCCCGCAGGCGAGACGGCGTCACTCCTCGTGCGAGCGCCTCCGTCGTGCGGAAGGGACGCAAGAGCAGGTCGGGTGGTAGCACCTGGGATTGCATGCACCCGACGGTCTGCGCACGAGGGAGTTTCGGCTAGGCCCTCCCGCGGCACTGTGGGGCACGGGCCGAGCGAGCCAGGGGGTGTGGACGACGTGGAGTCACTTGCGATTCTTGGCCTGTCGACAGTCAGGCACCCGCGAACTTTGGCCCTTCGACGGGTGAGGACCCGCGAACTCTGGCCCTTCGACGGGTGAGGACCCGCGAACTTTGGCCTTTCGACGGTTAGAGGGTGATGGCGCGGGCGAGGGTTCGGGCTAGTTCGTTGCCGTTGCCGTTGTTGCGGTCGTCGTCTTGGGCGCTCGGCTCGCTGGAGTTGGGCTCAGTGGCGAGGAGGCCTGCGACGAAGAGGAGGTATGCCGTGTCGACCGTCGCGCGGGCAGACCGCGGCACCTTCCAGCCACCGGCGTGGTCGGCGAGGACCGCGCCGAGCACGTGGTCGCGACCGGCAGCGCCGGCGTGGCGTAGCACTCCCCCGGAGCCGACGAGGGACACGACATTGGCGAGCGGGCGGGCCGACTCGGTCGGCTGGGCCGGGCGGGCGTGCCGGCGGACCGCGACGAGCGCTGCCAGCCGGGCCATCTCGAGGTCGAGGGCGCCCTCGACGTCGTCGACGGGGAGCGAGCCCGGCCGCTCGTGGACGCGAGCGGCATACGCCTTCAGCGCGCCTGGGTCTGGCACCGAGGCGAGCAGGTGCTCGGACTCCGCGGCCTCGAGGACGTGCTCGGCGTTCCAGCGCATGCCCAGGTCGCCCTCGACGGTGCGGGCGTGCCAGAGCGGGGCCACGACGTCCTTGCGCAGGCCGGAGTCCTCGCCCTCCGGGGACAGGCACGAGTAGACGTCGGTCGTGGCCCCGCCGACGTCGACGACGAGCACGTCGCCGTCGGTGACGGAGGCCAGCACCTCGACACCGCGCAGCACGACGTCGGGTGTCGCCGCCTCGACCATCGCCGCGAACGCCGGGTCGCGCGAGAGTCCCTTGCCGCCGATGACGTGGCGCAGGAAGGCGTGCCGGATCGCGGCCCGCGCGGACTCGGGCGCGATGACGCCGATCTGCGGGAGGACGTTGTCGGCGAGCAGGGTCGGTCGCCCCGACTCCGCCAGCACCGCGGCCGCTTCGGCGCGTGCCTCGATGTTGCCGGCCACGACGACGGGGACGGCGTGCGCCCCGTGGCCGCCGATGGCGGCCTTCGCGAGGCGAGCAGCGTTGTGCAGCAGCACGTTGCTGTTGCCGCCGTCGGTGCCGCCGACGAGCAGGATGATGTCCGGGCGGGCAGCCCGCACGCCGGCGCCGCCCGCCGTCGTCAGCTCGCCGGCCGCGACGCGCACGACCTTGGCCCCGGCCGACAGCCCGACACGGTGCCCGGCCTGGGCCGTGACGGTGCGTTCGTAGCCGACGACCGCGAGACGCAGCCCACCGCCCGCGCTCGAGCAGGCCCGGACGACGGCGTCTTCCGGGACCGCGAGCGTCGCGCGCAGCGCCCGGTAGCCGTCGAGGATGTCGCCGTGCCCCTGCGTGCCGGTCGTCGGCGTCGACGCCGTGCCTAGCACGGCGCCGTCTTCGGCGATCAGGGCGCCCTTGGTGTAGGTCGACCCGAAGTCGACGGCGAGGATCGTCATGGGCAGCCGGAGCCAGGGACCTCAGCCGTGGATGTCGAGCGCCTCGCGCAGGTCGGCGATGAGGTCGTCGACGTCCTCGATGCCGACCGACAGCCGGATGAGGTCCGACGGCACCTCGAGCTCGGTGCCTGCGACGCTGGCATGCGTCATGCGGCCCGGGTGCTCGATGAGCGACTCGACGCCGCCGAGGGACTCGCCGAGGGTCCAGAGGCTGACGGCGGCGCACGTCTTCACCGCGGCGTCCTCGCCGCGGCGCAGGCGGAAGCTGACCATGCCGCCGAAGCGCTTCATCTGCCGGGCGGCGACGTCGTGGTTGTGGTGCCCGGGCAGGCCCGGATAGAGCACCTGCGAGACGCCGTCGTGGCCCTCGAGGAACTCGACGACCTTTTCGGCGTTGTCGCAGTGGCGCTCCATGCGGATGGCGAGCGTCTTGAGCCCACGCAGTGTCAGCCACGAGTCGAACGGCCCGGCGACACCGCCGATGCTGTTCTGGTGGAAGGCGATCCGCTCCTCCGCGTCCTCGTAGCCGGGCACCGTGATGGTCTTCGCCGTGACGACGGCGCCACCGACGACGTCGCTGTGCCCACCGGAGTACTTCGTCGTCGAGTGCGTGACGATGTCGGCGCCGAGCGCGAGGGGGCTCTGCAGGTAGGCGGTGGCGAAGGTGTTGTCGACGACGAGCACCGCACCGGCCTCGTGGGCGACACCGGCGATGGCCTCGATGTCGGCGACACCGAGCAGCGGGTTGGTCGGCGTCTCGACCCAGACCATCTTGGTCTGCCCGGGACGGATGGCGGCGCGGACGGCCTCGACGTCGCCCATGTTCGCGATGGAGTGCTCGATGCCCTGCGGCTTGGCCACCTTGTTGAAGTAGCGGTACGTGCCGCCGTAGGCGTCGTTGGGCACGACGACGTGGTCGCCGGGGACGAGCAGCGCACGGGCAACGGTGTCCTGGCCGGCGAGCCCCGAGGCGAAGGCGAAGCCGCGGCTGCCACCCTCGAGCGCCGCGATGCACTCCTCGAGCGCGTTGCGGGTCGGGTTGGCCGACCGGCTGTACTCGTAGCCGTTGCGGAACCCGCCGATGCCGTCCTGCTTGTAGGTCGACACCTGGTAGATCGGGGGCACCACCGCACCGGTGAGCTCGTCGGCCTCCTGGCCGGCGTGGATGGCGCGTGTGGAGAATCCGTGCTCGTCAGACATGGGTCCGAGCCTATGCCCTGCGACGCCGCGGCCCCCACGCCCCGGCGCCCCGCCGAGGGTCGTCTGAGATGCTGTCGTCGTGGCCCCGGAGTTCGTCTACAGCAACCGCAGCGTGCGCCCCCGCGGGCCCGTGCTCTCGGCGCTGTCGGCCACCTTCCCGGGCATCCGCGCGGTCCAGGAGCAGGTGCTTCCGTATGCCGTGTGGTGGGAGTCCCACAACCGCGTGGCCGCGAGTGGGGACGGCCCCCTGTGGGTGGCGCTCGGTGACTCGATGACGCAGGGCATCGGCGCGAGCGCCCCGGACCGCGGCTGGGTCGGACAGCTGAGCGGGCGTCTCGCCGCGCGGGGCTGGGAGCACCGCCTGGTCAACCTCGGGGTCAACGGCGCCCGTGTCGAGGACGTGCTCGACCGCCAGATGGCAGCCCTCGAGCTCCTCACGGACGGCGGCGTCCCCGCAGCGCTCGTCACGGTGGTCATCGGCTCCAACGACGTCGTGGTGCGCCGGCACCGGCGCGGCCTCGTCACGCGCTTCGGCGAGCTGCTCGACCGGCTGCCCGACGGCGCCCTCGTCTCCAACCTGCCCAACCCGCACCGCGAGGCGCGTGCCGTCGACGCGATGCTGCGCGAGCGGGCCGACGCGGGACGCCTCGTCCTCGTCGACATGAGACGGGACGGGCCGCGCTCGTGGCGCGGGCGGCTCGCCTCGGACAAGTTCCACCCGAACGACCGCGGCTACGCCGACATGGCGACCGTCGTGGAGCGCGCCGTGGACCGGGCCGACCTGCTCACCTGAGGCCGGCGGACGGCATACGCCCTCGGTGCGTCGGCGCAGTTCAGTCGAGGGGGTCGAGGATCCGGTGGAGGAACTGCTTGGCGCGCTCGGTGCGCGGGCGGGTCAGCACCTCGTCAGGGGTGCCTCGCTCGACGATGACGCCACCGTCCATGAAGAGCACCTGGTCGGCGACCTGCTGGGCGAAGCGGATCTCGTGGGTGACCACGACCATCGTCCAACCCTGTGCCGCAAGGTCTTTCATGACGAGGAGCACCTCGCCGACGAGCTCGGGGTCGAGAGCGGAGGTCGGCTCGTCGAAGAGCATCAGCTTGGGGCGGACCGCGAGCGCACGGGCGATGCCGACGCGCTGCTGCTGCCCGCCAGAGAGCTGGAACGGGAAGGCGTCGGCCTTCTCCTCGAGCCCGACGAGGCGCAGCAGCTCGCGCGCCTCACCCTCGACCGCCGCACGGTCACGTCGCTGGGCGAGCACCGGTCCGGCGGTGACGTTCCCGAGGACGGTGAGGTGCGGGAAGAGGTGGTGGGCCTGGAAGACCATGCCGCTCTGGGCACGCAGGGTCGCGACCTGGCGCTTCGTCACGGGGCGCTGGGCGAAGTCGACCTCCACGTCCCCGATCCGGACGATGCCGGAGTCGGCCACGTCGAGGGCGTTGAGGGAGCGCAGGACCGTGGTCTTGCCCGAGCCGGAGGGCCCGATGAGCACGGTGACGCTGCCGGGCGCGACGTCGAAGTCGATCGAGCGCAGCACCTCGTGGTCGCCGAAGGACTTCGCGAGGCCGGACACCGACACGAGCGGGTCGGACTGCGCGGCAGGGGTTCTCGTGGGTTCGGTCATGCTGCGACGTACCTGTTCTGTCGTTCCTCGAGCCGGGACTGCCCGAAGGACAGCGCCAGGCACACGACCCAGTAGTAGACGGCGGCGACCCCGTAGAGCGCGAAGAACTGGAAGGTCGGCGCGGCGGCCTCCTGCGCGACGCGCAGCAGCTCGGTGACCTGGATGGTCGAGGCCAGCGAGGTGTCCTTGACGAGGGAGATGAGGGTGTTGGACAGCGGCGGGATCGCCGTGCGTGCGGCCTGGGGCAGGACGACCCGCCGCAGGGTCGTGACGTAGCCCATGCCGACCGTCGAGGCCGCCTCCCACTGCCCCTTGGGGACCGACAGGATCGCCGAGCGGATGACCTCTGCGGCGTAGCCACCGACGTTGAGCGTGAAGGCGAGGACGGCCGCCGGGAAGGGGTCGAAGCGCACCCCCATCGAGGGCAGCCCGTAGAAGATGATGAAGAGCTGCAGCAGCAGGGGCGTGCCGCGGATGACCGAGATGTAGAGCCGCGCCAGCCCGGAGACCGCGCGCACCGACGACAGCCGCATGAGGGCGACGCCGAGCGCGAGCACGAGCCCCAGCACGAAGCTGATCAGGGTCAGCGGGATCGTCGACGTCACCGTGGCGCGCAGCAGCGGCCCCAGCGAGTCGAGGATCAGCGAGACGGTCTGGTCGTTCACGACGTGGCGGAGGCGGCCGGCTGCTTCGTGACGTCGCTCGAGAAGTACTTCTCCGAGATCTTGGCCAGGGTGCCGTCGGCCTCGAGGTCGGCCAGGGCCTTGTCGATGGCGGCGACGAGGTCGGAGCCCTTGCGCGTGGCGACGACCTGCTCGGACACGTCACCGGTCTTGGCGGCGATCTTGACGGACTGGTCGCCGGTGGACTTGAGGTACTCGAGCACGGCGAGGCTGTCGTTGACGGTGGCGTCGACGCGCGACTGCTTGAGCAGCGTGATGGCCTGCGTGAAGCCCTCGACCGACTCGACCTGGGCCCCGGCGTCCTTGGCGACCTTGGTCCAGTTGCTCGTCAGGCTCTGGGCCGACTTCTTGCCCTTGAGACCGGCGAGCGAGGTGATCGACGAGTCGTCGGCGCGCGTCGCGACGACACCCTCGGACCACGTGTAGGTCGAGCTGAGGCCGTAGAGGCCGGCGCGCTCGGGGTTCTTCGTCACCTGGTTGACGACGACGTCGAAGCGGTTCGCGGCGAGGCCGGCGAAGATGGAGTCCCACGGCGTCTCGACGTACTCGACCTTGACGCCGAGCTTTCCGGCGACGGCCTTGGCGACCTCGACGTCGTAGCCGGTCAGGGCGTTCGTCTTGGGGTCGTGGAACGAGAAGGGCGAGTAGGTGCCCTCGGTGCCGACCTTGAGCACGCCGGCGTCCTTGACCGCCTGCAGGTCCGACCCGCCGCTCGAGCCGGTGGTGCTGCACGCGGCGAGGACGGCGGTCAGAAGGGTGGCGAACAGGACGGTGAGGACGGACCTCGAACGCATGGTGGGGCTTCCTGGTGGATCGGACGGGGTGCGGGGACGGACGTCAACCTATAAGCCCGTCTTGGGATGGGCATAATCGGGACGACGCCCATCGCGTGCCAACCACCGCCCTGGCGCCGGCATTCCCGCCCCCGTGTGTCGCACGCCGAGGAAGACGACCGAGCCGGCCGAGCCGGCCGAGCCGGCCGAGCCGGCCCAGTCAGTCCTCGAGCGAGCGCAGGTAGCGGTCGAGGGCGGCACGGTCGGTGCCGAGCGTCTTGACGTCGTGGCCGAGGGCCTCGCTCGCCTCCTGTGCCGTCAGCGAGTAGGTCTGGCCGGCGGCGGTGACGTGCACCGCGTCGAGGTTGGTCACCGTGCCGAGCAGCAGCGTCGCCGGCGCCCGGAAGTCGGTCGTCCCGAACGGCTTGGCGGGGTCGGTGAGGGCGACCGTCACGGCATACGGCTTGCTCGTCGTCCACAGCGAGAGGGTGAAGCTGCCCGCGGGCCCGAACCCCGCGTCGCCCACGAGCGCGATGACCTTGGAGTTGTCGCCGACGTATGCCGTCCGGTGGGCCCACAGCGCCTGCGCGCGGGCGTCGACCCCGATCGTCGCCGACGGGTCCGTTCCCCCTCCTTCGGGCGGGGAGGTGGTGCAGCCGGTCAGCGCGACGGCGCCGAGCAGGAGAGCACCGAGGGTGCGGCGGACGGTGCTGGCCATGTGGACCACGGGCGGGCTCCCTTCGGGCGGCGCCGGGCCGGCGCGCTGCAGAGCACGGACGCGAGGTGCCGTCCCCCGGTTCCGCCGGACGGCCGCGTCGGCCGCGACGGCCGCGCCGGGTCAGCCGATCCCGTGGTCGCGGGCCCAGAGCGCGGCCGAGGTGCGGTCACCGACCCCGATCTGGCGGAAGACGTTGCCGAGGTGCACCTTGACGGTGCGCTCGCTGATGCCGAGGGCGCGGGCGATCTGCTTGTTCGCCTGCCCACGCGCGACGTGCGCGAGCACCTCACGCTCGCGGTCGCTCAGCGCGGGACCGGACGGACGCCGGTCGGCCGACGGCAGCAGGGCGCGTGCCACGCGGGGGTCGAGCGGGGCGTGCCCCGCAGCAGCCGCTCGCACGGCGTCGAGGACGTCACCGGGCTCGCTGTCCTTGAGCAGGTAGCCGATGGCCCCGGCGTCGACGGCGTCGCGCACCCGGTCGGCCTCCGCGAAGGACGTGAGGACGACCACCGGCGGCGTGGCACCGGCGGCCCGGAGCCGTCGGATCGCCTCGATGCCGTCCACGCCCGGCATGGACAGGTCCATGAGGACGACGTCGGGAGCGACCTCACCGACGACCGCCACGGCCTCGGCCCCGTCACCCGCCTCCCCGACGACGCGGAGGTCGCCGCTCGCGTCGATGATGGTGCGCAGACCGGCGCGCACGAGCCGGTGGTCGTCCACGACGACGACGGTCGTCATCGGTCCTCCTCGACCGGTAGTGCCAGCTGCCACTGCGTGCCGCGGCCCGGTGCCGACCGGACCCTCAGGACGGCCCCGACGTCGGTCGCGAGGTCGGCGAGCACGCGGACGCCGAAGTGTCCCTCCACCCGGGGCAGCCGGGCCGGGTCGAAGCCCACGCCGTCGTCCGTGACGCTCAGCACGACGGGGCGACGGGGGTCTCCCCGGTCCGCGCTGCCGGTGGCCCAAGGGGCGTCGGAGCAGGCGGTGTCGAGCCCGTCACCCGTGGCACCCGTGGCACCCGCGGCGCCCGCGTCACGCGCGTCGCGCGCTTCGACCGCGTCGGCGGCCGCGAGCCGGATGACGACGTGCCGGGCGTCCGCGTGGCGCACGACGTTGCGCAGGCACTCGCGGGCCACCCGGTGGGCCACCTGCTGGGCCGCCTCGCCGAGGCGCGCGGCCTGCGTCTCGTCGACGTCGACCACGACGTCGATGCCGCGTCCGGCGAGGGGGCGAGCGAGGTCGGCGACGGCCGCCGCGAGCCCGGCGTCGGCGAGCCGCTCGGGGTAGATGTCGACGAGGAGCGAGCGCAGGCTCGCGACGCTGGCACGCACGGTCGAGGCAGCCTCCGTGATGGTCGCCGCGAGACGAGGGCGCCCGTCCGACCGGGCCGACTCGGCAGCGCCGCTGACGGCGAACGAGCTCGCGACGAGGTCCTGGACCGGCCCGTCGTGCAGGTCCGCCGCGATCCGCCGCCGCTCGCGCGCCGACGCCTCGACCGACGCCCGCAGCACCGACTCGCGCTGCGCCTGGGCGGCGCCGAGCCGGTCGAGCAGCCGCCAGATGATCGGGGCCATGAGGACGAGCAGGAGCAGCAGGCTGCTCGCGAGCACCCCGGCGAGGCCGCGCCAGAGGTCGAACGCCCGTGCGCTCACCGGCTCGTAGTCGCCGTAGACCTCGAAGAGCAGCTCGGCACCCGACGGCGTCCAGACAGGGCGGTAGACCTCGAGCAGCTTGCCGCCGTAGCGCTCGAACTCGTTCTCCGAGCTGGCCAGGTCAGAGACCTCGGCGCGGGTCCGGGGCTGCGCGAGCGTCGCCCGCTGCTCGTCGCCCAGGGTGAACTGCTGCCCGACGAGCCGGGTCTCGTCGGCGTAGACGACGCGGCCGTCCGGCGCCCACAGCTTGACCCGGACGATGCCGTTGGGCAGCACCCGCTCGCGCACCACCCGGTCGAGCGCGTCGTAGGCCGCGGCGTCACCGGTGAGCAGGGCATCCTGCAGGACGGGCTGGACCACTGCGAGCGCGAGCAGGTTCGTCGTGTGGGCCGCGTCGTTGACGGCCTCGCGCTCGGCGAGCCGGCTCGCCGCGAACGACGCGCCCACGACGACGGCGACGAACACCGCGAGTGCCGCGATCCCGAGCTGCACCACCGTGCGGCGGCGGCTCGGCAGCGGTCGCACGGGTGCCGGCGTGACGCCGTCGGCGAGCGTCCACCACGGGGGGAGGTCGGGGAGGTCGTGGTGGTCACGCCCGCCGACGGCGCGCGGCGCCTCCGGTGGCTGGGGGTCCACCGGGTGCGCCGCCGTCACAGGCACCGGGACCGTGTCCGTGGTGCCTGTGCGGTCGGGGCGCCGGCTGCTCAGTGGTCGTCCCCACCCGAGTCGTCGGAGCCGTGGCCACCCGACGAGTGCGAGCCGGAGTCGTCGGAGCCGGAGTGCCGTGATGCCGAGTCGTCGCCCCCCGAGCGCGACGACCCCGACGACCCCGACGCTGAAGAGCCCGAGCCCGAGCCCGAGCCCGAGCTCGAGGAGCCCGAGCGCGACACCCCCGAGGACGTCGATCCCGTCGAGACCATCCGGCCGCCGTGGTCGTCGCCAGCCTCGGTGCGCGAGGCGCGCGGACGGTCACCACCGTGGTCGTCGCCGACCTCGGTGGTGCGGGAGGGCAGGGGCGTGGCCACCGGCGTGCCCGTGTGGGGGTCGTCGTCGCCGGCCTCGGGGACGACCTGGGCGGACGCGGGCACGCGGGCAGGGACGCTCTGGGCGAAGGAGCTGTTGCCGACGAGGCCGAGGGTGGCCGGCACGAGCGCGGCGACCGCGGCGGCGGCGATGGTGAGGCGTCTCATGTGAGTGGACCTTTCACGGTGCGGTGGGCGGGTCAGCGGGTGCTGTGGGTCCACCGTGCGGCCTCGGGGCGGGCAGGCACCATCGGGCTTTGGTCCTAGTACCTGTCCCCCATGACGTCCCGGCGCCGCCGGCGGTTCACCGCGACGCCACCCGTGACGAGACCGCTCAGAGCTCCTTGGCCCACTCCCGCGTCCACCCGGTGACGACGAAACCCAGCCGCTCGTTGATGGCGACCATGTGGGTGTTCGTGTCGGCATTCCACGTGCGGACCGTCGTCACGTCGGGTCGTTCGCGCTGCAGGGCGCGCAGGTTGGCGAGCTTGACCGCGAGACCGAGCGCGTGACCACGGTGCTCGTGCAGGACGAGCGTGTCGGCCTGGATGGCGAGGTCGGGCTGGCCGGGCCGGACCGTCAGGTCGGTGAAGGCGACGAGCCGCCCCGACGGCACGTGCCGGGCGACGGACTCGACCGACCAGATCGGGCTCGGGGTGTTCCACTGCTGCCTGACCCGCTCGGCGTCCCAGTCCTCCTCGTCGAGGTCGATGTCGCCCGACGGCGCGTCGGTGCTCATCCGTCGGGCGAGCAGGGCTCGGTCCTCCAGCCACTCCTCCGGGAGCCCGTCCACCGCCGTCTCGATGACGTATGCCGTGTCGTCGGTTCCCGGGTCGAGCGCGGTCAGCGCCGCGTCGTCGACAGGCAGCGCGAGGTCCTGGCGGAGGTCGAGGAGAGTCTGCCGGTAGCCGGTCGCCGACGCGAATCCCGTTGCGGCGTCACCCTGCTCGACCGGAGCGCCGCTGTGCTCGTGGATGCGGGTGCACCCGTCGTCACGCAGCGACTGCTCGCAGTGGGCGAGCAGCAGCGAGCCGATCCCCTGCCGCTGGTGGTCGGGGTGGACCGAGAGCCACACCCCGGCCGTGTCGACGTTCTCGCGGGTGCGGCGGATGGTCTGCGCCGCGGCGACGGGCACCTCGACGCCGTCGACCCCGGGCCGCAGGACGACGAAGGTGCGCCGCACCTCGTGACGGCGTGGCCCGACGTCGAGGATCTCCTCGATGGACGTGCGCTGGGTGCCCTCGCCCCACACGGCGCGGTTCGCCGCATGGTGCACCTCGAGCCACGCCTCACTGGCCGAGTCGCCGACGGCGAGCTCGATCTCCTTGACCTGCATGCTCATTCGCCTGCCACCGTGACCTTCTGCCACTCCCGGCTGTAGCCGTCGACGGTGTAGCCGAGCTGCCGGTTGACCGCGAGCATGTGCTCGTTGGAGGCGGCGTTCCACGTGCGCACGGCGCGGACGCCCGGCAGCTCGTCCATGACGCGCAGGGCGTTGGCCGCCTTGAGGCGCAGCCCGAGCCCGTGACCGCGGTGCTCGCTGAGCACGAGGGTGTCCTGCTGGTAGCCGAGGTCCGGCTCACCGGCCGAGACCCCGACCGTCGTGAAGCCGACGAGCCGTCCACTGGGCAGGTGCCGGGCCGCCGTCTCGACGGCGCGCCGGCCGGAGGCGCGGGCCCGTGCGAGGCCGGCCCGCAGGCGCTCGACGTCCCAGTCCTCCTCCTCGAGGTCGAGGTCGTCGGAGGGCGCGTCGGTGCTCATCCGCTGCTGCAGGAGCGAGCGGTCCTCGAGCCACGCCTCCGGCATGTCGTCCACCCACGACTCGAGGCGGTAGTCCTCGGCACCCGGTGCGGCGACGAGCGCCTCGAGGGCGGCACGGTCGGCCGGCAGCGGCTGCTCGCTGCGCAGCACGGTCTGACCCACGACGTAGCCGCGCGCCGCGGCGAACGCCTCGGAGGCGTCGGACCTGCCCTCGGCCCACTCGGTCTCGACGAGCAGGGTGCTCCGCACGTGCTCGGCCGCGATGCGCTCGGCCTCGGCGACGAGCGCGGACCCCACCCCGCGCCCGCGCACGGACGGCTCGACCGACAGCCAGAGCAGGGCGCTGCGCAGGTTGTCGCGCAGCGGCAGGTGAACCTCGAGCGCCCCGACCACCTCGCCGCCCGACCACGCCGCCCGGGCGACCCGCTTCTTGTCGGCCCCGCGGACGAAGCCCTGCACCTCCTCGAGGGTCCAGGCACTCCCCCGGTCGCCGAAGATGTCGCGCTGGACGGCCGCGTGCACCCTGATCCAGCCGCGGGCCGCCGGCTCCTGGCTCGGGTCCAGCAGGTCGAGGGGCCTGATCTCGAGGTCGTCGCTCACGGGCCAGAGTCTGTCGGCCGGGCCACCGCGGTGGCGAGCGATTTGTCCGGGACCGTCGGCACACGGCATACGCGAGCGGTCAGGCATACGGGAGCGGGCGCGGACGTTACAGGGACGTAAGACGCTCCCGGCAGCAAGGATGTGACACTGGCATGGTGTTCGGATTCGGTAGGAAGTCCCAGATGCCCAGCCGCGAGGAGGCCCTCTCGGGTCGCGCGGAACGACCCTTCGCCGTGAACCCCACCCACGTCGTGCTCGGCACGCCGATCGAGGGCCCGTGGCCCGACGGCTCCGAGGTGCTCTACGTCGCGATGGGGTGCTTCTGGGGGGTCGAGCGGATCTTCTGGAAGCAGGACGGCGTCGTCTCGACCGCGGCCGGCTACATGGGCGGCTACACGCCCAACCCGACCTACGAGGAGACGTGCACCGGCCTCACCGGGCACGCCGAGACGGTCCGCGTCGTCTACGACCCCACCCGCACGAGCCCGGAGCTGCTGCTCAAGGCGTTCTGGGAGAACCACGACCCGACGACGGCGAACCGACAGGGCAACGACATCGGCACCGCCTACCGGTCGGCCATCTACTGGACGACCGAGGGGCAGCGGCTCGCAGCCGAGGCCACGAAGGAGGCGTTCCAGAAGGTGCTCGGCGGCTTCGGCTACGGGCAGATCTCGACCGAGATCCGCTCCGCCGACGACGCCGGCCCCTTCTACCTCGCCGAGGACTACCACCAGGGCTACCTGCACAAGAACCCCGGCGGCTACTGCAACCACGGGCCCAACGGCATGACGTGCCCCGTCGGGATCGTGCGCCAGGACCAGCTGCCCGCGCAGCAGGACATCGCGCCTCCCGCCTGAGCCCCGTTTCACGACACGGACGCGTCCACCCCGACCGGGGTGGACGCGTCCCGTCCGTCCGGGCGAGGGAACCCGCTGCGGGGGCGTCACGTCGACGGTCAGGCCGCACGATCCACCACAACGACCACGACCACGGGCCCCGACCCCAACCCACGAACCAGGAGCCCCCCGCATGAGCAACGAGCTGCGACGGCTGAAGCAGGACGAAGCCGTGACCGCCGCGCACGACGAGGCGGTGGCCCGCGGCGAGAAGCGGGTGCTGCGCAAGACCACGACCGGCGAGCTGCACAGCTACCCCGCTGACGAGATCGGCTTCACCCCGGGCAGCGGTCAGGCCCAGGTGCGCACGTGGTGGGGCATGGCGGTCCTCGCTGTCGTGATGGCCCTGCTCACGGTGGGGTCCGTGGTGGGGATGTTCCTCCTCCCCATCTCCCGGGGGGAGGGTCCCCAGTGGGTCGGGCTGGTCCTCGTCGTGATGGGCGGGCTCTTCAGCTGGTATGCCGTGGGGCTGGCCCGCGACGAGTACCGCGCCAAGCAGGTGCGCCAGGAGCGCGGCTCCCCCGAGCCCGGCTCCTGAGCGACCCGAGACCCCTGGACCACGCGACACGGACGCCCCACCCGATCCCGGGTGGGGCGTCCGTGCGTCCGCGGCGTGTCAGGGCGGTGTCAGGGCGTGCAGGCCGTCTCGTCGAAGTGACCGGGCGTGCCCGGGTAGGCCTGCCCCGCGCCGTGCTCGTTCTCGCCGGGGTAGACCATGGCGAGCTCCCGGAAGGCCGAGGTGCCTGGGGTCGTCACGTCGGTGCCGGGACGACCGGCGCTCGAGGACCACGCCAGCTGCTGCAGCCAGCTCTGCATGGCCGGTGAGTGCCCACGCACGTCGTTGAACCCGCCGTACGCCGCGTTGCAGTGCGTGAACAGGTTGTAGGCGCCGTTCCAGTCGATGAGCCGGTCGCCGGCGTTGGGGCCGTTGGCCGTCACGTCGCCCTGGAGCACGTCGCGGTCCCAGCCGCCGTAGAGCCAGTCCGTGCCCTGGTGGTGGTTGTCGTTGGTCGGGTCGCTGTCGGCCAGCCCCGTCATCTCGAACCACAGGCACGGGTCGACCGTGACGACGCTCTTCCTGCTCCCCGTCGTCAGCGGCCAGTCACCGAGCGTGCACCCGCTGCCGGGCGTGTAGGTGCCCCGGGGCCGGACGTCGAGCAGGTCGGAGCCGAGCACGTCCTGCTTGGCAGGGTCGGACTCGCCCGCACCGCCGAAGACGTGGTCGACGAACCGGTCGTCGGTCCCGCGCGAGCTCGGCGTGAAGACCCCGTTGACGAGGCAGTCCGGGGTGGCGGCGTCGAGGACGGCGTCGCAGCCCTGTCCGCCCCACAGGACGTCCTCACCGTCGCCGCCGAAGACGTCGTCGCCGCCGCTGTCGCCGTTGACGACGTCGTCGCCGTAGCCGGCGTGGATGGCGTCGTCGCCCGAGCCGCCACGGATCAGGTCACGGCCGCCCTCGTCCATGCCGTTGTGCGGCATGGCGGCTGCGGTCGAGGTCCCGACCCACTGGTCACCGTCGACGTCGTGGAGCAGGTCGACCCGCCGGTCGTAGGCACCGCGCGGGAAGGCCGTGAACGTCTCCTTGGGCGGGCTGTTGAGAGTCACCGCGGCCTGGCCCGGGCTGTCGCCTGCGCTGAGGTACTGGTTCACGATGCCGCCCCGGTCGCCCACGATGGCGTCGCGACCGCTGTCGCCGGAGATCCGGTCGTCGCCGAGCTCGCCGTAGAGGTCGTCGTCGCCGTAGCCGCCGGAGATCGTGTCGTTGCCGTCCTGCCCCCAGATGCCGTCGTTGCCGTCGTCGCCCCAGATGACGTCGGCACCGAAGGCCCCGACGGGCTCGCACGTCGCCTGCGCCGTGGTGCAGAAGCGGGTGCTCGGGCCCGGGAGGGCGGGGTCGTGCGTGCGTGACGCCGTGGCGTCGGACGGCACGGCCCCGTCGGGATAGCGGTCGGTGTAGACCTTCTCGGACTGCGACCCGGCGCTGCCCTGCACGGTGCGCAGGAGCGAGCCGTTGTCACCGAGCACGACGTCGTCGCCGCCGTTGCCCTCGATGACGTCGGCGCCGTCGCGGAAGCCGGGCACGGCCGAGCCTCCGATGACGTCGTCCTGCCCGGGCGCCGAGCTCGTGCCGCGCAGCAGCGCGGTCGGGCTGGCCGAACCGGGCCAGGCCGCGGTCAGCGTCGAGACGGTCGTGCCGTGGGCCGATGCCTCGCCGAGCGGCAGGTCGCCGAAGAGCTGGTCGGCCCCGCCGTTGCCCTCGACGTGGTCGGCCCCGGCGTCACCGGTCACGGCGTCGTTGCCGTCCTGGCCGAGGAGCACGTCGACACCGTCACCGCCGGAGAGCCGGTCGAACCCGTAGAGCGTCGCCGACGGCGTCGTCAGGGGGTCGGTCCCGAGGTCCCACGGCGAGATGACGCGCGGCGTCGCGGCCGTCCCCGGAGTGCTGCCGAGCCGGACCGTGACCGGGCTCGGCGCCTGGCCGGCCACGGGGCGCAGCACCTGGCCGTTGTCCCCGAGCACGACGTCGTCGCCGGGGCCACCGAAGACGGCGTCGTCGCCGTCGGGCTGGCCGGTCGTCGTCGTGCCGGAGACGCCCGAGCCGGCCGAGGGTGTCGAGCTGCCGCCGACGAGGTCGTCGTCGCCGAGGTCGCCCTCGACCCAGTCGACGCCGGGGCCGCCCTCGACGTAGTCGTCGCCGGCGTCGCCCTCGAGCCGGTCGCTACCGCTCTGGCCGAGCACGACGTCCTGCCCGTCGCCGCCGAAGACGAGGTCGGCACCCGAGTTTGCTGCTGCCGGAAGGGCGCCCAGGTCGAGCAGCGTGATCCGGTGGTTCACGGCGAAGCCGCGCATCCGGGTGATCGGTGTCGCGTCGGCAGCGCTGACCCCTGCCGTCAGGACCGCGTTGTCGCCCGCGACGAGGTCCGCGCCGTCGTCGCCGTAGAGCACGTCGCCCGAGTCGGGTCGACCCACCCCCGGGCTCGCCTGCTCGAAGGAGCCACCGACGATCTCGTCCTCGCCGCGGTCACCGTGGATGGTGTCCGAACCGTTGTTGCCCTCGAGGTGGTCGGCGTCGTCACCGCCGTTGACGCGGTCGTCGCCGAGGCCGCCGTATGCCGTGTCGTTGCCGGACCCCCCGAAGATCTGGTCGCCGCGGCCCGCGTCGGGCGACGTGCCCGCGAGGTCGAACGGGACGGCCGGGGCGTCGGAGGTCGACGTCGGGTCGTCGACGGTGCCGTTGTCGCCGATGAGGATGTCGTCCCCGGTGTCACCGGAGAGCACGTCGCCGGCGTCGGCCGGGTCCTTGTCGGCGCGTCCGGCGGCACGGGTGCCGCCGTAGACGATGTCGTTCCCGTCGCCGCCGCTGGCCCAGTCGGCCCCGTCGTTGCCCTCGATGACGTCCGCCGCGTCCTGGCCGTAGAGGCTGTCGGCGCCGGCGTTGCCGAAGACCAGGTCGGGACCCGAGCCGCCGTAGCCACGGTCGGAGCCCGTGCCGCCCCACACCGAGTCGGCACCGTCGCCACCGAAGAGGACGTCATCGCCCTGCTGTCCGCAGACGCGGTCGTTGCCGCCACCGGCGTCGACCCGGTCGGCTCCACCGCCGGCGGAGATCGTGTCGACCCCCGCACCCCCGGTGATGAGGTCGGGACCGTCGTCGGCGCTCGGGTCGCTGCCGCCCGACGTGCCCTCGGGCACCGGGTCGGAGGCGACGGGCGAGCCCGCACGGCAGGTCTCGTCGGCGGCGGACGACACCGTCGTGGCGTCACGGAGCGTGTCACCGAAGATGGTGGAGGGCCCGTCACCGCCGACGACGTGGTCGCTGCCGAGGCCGCCGACGAGGGTCTTGGGCGAGGACCCCGTGCCGTCCGGCAGTGCGAGGTGCTCGACGGCGCGGGTGCGTCCGAAGGTGACGCCGTCGACCGTCTGGGTGGACGCGAGGCCGCCGACCTTGCTCGGCTCGGCCACGACGTAGTCGTCACCCGGGCCGCCGAAGAGCGCGTCGGAGCCGTAGCCGCCGACGAGGGCGTCCTCGCCGCCGCCGCCCAGGATCCGGGCGTGCTCGGAGCTCGCCGAGTGGCTCGTCACGACGTCCTGCTCGCGACTGCCGTAGACGATGTCGTCGCCCGATCCCGTCTCGATGATGTTGGGGATCTCCGGCTGTCCGGACGGGGTCGTGAGCGTGTCGGCAGGCCCGGCTGCGTCGACGCCGAAGGTCTGCTCGGTCGAGGCGTAGATCGTGTCCGGTCCGCTGCCGCCGGTGAGGGAGTCGCTGCCCTGCCCACCGATGAGGGTGTTGCCCTTCGAGCGGATCGTCGTTCCCGCCGCGGTGCCGGGACGGTCGGCAGCCACGCCCACCTTGTCGTCGCCGGGACCGGCGTTGACCCGGTTGCGGCCGAGGCCGACGCTGATCACGTCGCTCCCGCCGGTGGCCGGGTCCGTCGCCGTCGGGTCGACGTCGAGCTTGCTCCAGTCGACGACGTCGCCGAGGCCGACGGACG
The DNA here is from genome assembly GCF_039532035.1 of Terrabacter carboxydivorans. Classification (NCBI taxonomy): domain Bacteria; kingdom Bacillati; phylum Actinomycetota; class Actinomycetes; order Micrococcales; family Intrasporangiaceae; genus Terrabacter; species Terrabacter carboxydivorans. Next base: position 17,763 of record NZ_BAAARE010000003.1, read on the forward strand.
TCAGGCCCGAGCTGGCGTGGTCGACGTCGTTGAGCGTCGCCGTGACCGACCTCGTTGCCACCGGACCTCCGTCGCTCGAGAGGCTGCCGTCACCGGAGACGAGGTCGTCGCCCTGACCGGTCGTGATGGTGTCGTCCCCGGCGCCTCCGGCCACGCGCGCCACCTTGCCCGGGGCGTCCGCGGTGACGATGCGGTCGTCACCCGCGCCTCCGTCGACCCACGAGTTGCCGGTGCCCGTCTGGATCTGGTCCTTGCCGGGCGTGCCGAACACGACGGCGTCCCTGTCGAACGCGGTCAGGTCGGCCGCGCTCGTCGTCGAGGAGGGGTTGGAGTCCTTCTTCCCGTCGCCGACGAGGCTGACGATGATCGGCGTCGAGGATCCCCTGCCGTCGACGACGACTCGCTGGAGGTTCGGGTCGAGGTACTCCCGGCGCTCTCCGAGCATCTGGACGGCGAAGCCGTCGAAGTCGGGGTTGGTGCCGGCGTCGTCGCCGGGCTTCTGGGCGAAGCGCAGCGCCGTGACCTTGACGACGTCCGACTCGGTGGCGGCGGTGTTGCCCCAGGGCGCGCCGCGGGCGGCGTCGGTGCCGAAGTGTCCGGCGAAGACGACGAGGGTGTCGCCGGTCGTCCCGCCGAGACGTGGCGGTGGTGGGGTGCAGTTCGGTTTCGCCGTGAAGTCGAGCAGCGTGATGTCCGCGAGGTTGATCGAGAAGGACACGCTGAACGGTGAGAAGCCGAGCGTGACGTAGAGCCGGAGGAACAGGCTGAGCCGACCCGTCGTCGTGAAGAGGCACAACGGGTTGTTGACGGCGGTCTGGAGGAACTCGCTGACGCGGAACTTCCCGTCGTTGTTGGGGTCGTTCCAGTGGAACCCGATGGTCAGGTGCAGCCCGCCCTCGATGCCGACCGTGATGATGACGGCCGTGACGGCCGCTCCCGCAGCGATCTCGCCGTCGAGCTGGACGACCGGCACGGGACGGCCGGCGGAGTCCGTCGTCTTGAAGTAGAGGCCGTCGAGGAGCTTGACGGCGTCGACGGGCGCCCCCTTCTGGGCGGCCTCCACGGCATACCGGATCCCGGCGGTGTCGAGCCCGGCCATGAAGCGCAGGGTCACCGACGCGGAGCCCGACAGCGTCACCATGACCGGCGGCGGCGCATAGACGGGACCGAACGACTGACGCCACGTGAAGCCGAGCGTCAGCGGGCCGCTGTCGAACTCGACGAGCGAGACGTCGCTGCCCATGAGCAGGCTGAAGACCGACGACGGGTTGTCGAGGATCGGGAAGGTGAACCCGGACTTGTTGGCCGAGCCCTCGTCACCGGCGGAGCCGAAGACCTTGCCCTTGCCGCCCTTGGAGTTGAGGGCGTTCTTGACGTCGCTCTCGCTCGCGGGCGCGGACGTGTCGATGAGGGAGGTGCCGGCTCCCGGCTCGAGGCTGCTCGTCGGTGAGACGTCCGTGTCGAGCGCCCTGGGCCCGCTCACGGTGAAGCTGCCGATGGGGATGAGGCAGCTCGGGTCGACGGTTCCGTGACCGCACTCGGGAAGGTGGTTGAGGAGCGTCGTCAGCGCGGCGATCTTGTCGACGAACTCGAGCTTGGGACCTCCCGCCACGGTGTTGAACGTCTTGGCGAGCGTCATGAGGCTGACGTCGCCGCCGCCCGCCATCCGGCTGAGGTCGGACAGCACGGGGATCGGTGCGTACAGCGTGTCGAGCACCGGCTGGAGGGGACCCGTCACCGACTTGACCTTCGTCAGCACCGGACCGAGGAGGTTGGACAGGAAGCCACCCGCGTCGATGGCGACGTCCTTGAACTCGATCGTCGGGGCGCCGAGGTGCTTGAGGTCCTTGTCGGCGAACTCCCAGCCGAGGACGAAGTTCGTCTGGACGCCGGGCAGCACCGAGTCGGCGGACGCCTTGACGAGCCAGTCGGCCTTGACCTTCGCGGTGAGCGAGATCCCGAAGAGCGAGGAGACGTCGCCGTCGCCGATGTCGGCGATGGTCAGCACCGACGCGTCCGACTCCGTCGCGTCCCGCGACTTGAGGTCGACGAGGAAGGCCCCGGCGAACAGGGGCGCGGTGTTCCTCTTCGTCACGTCGATGTCGAGGAAGGCGAGCTTGGCCTTCATCGAGCTCGGCATGTCGAAGCGCGCGCCGAGCCCGAACTCGGGCGCGGCTGCGCCGTTCTGCCAGGCGTCGTGGGTGTAGATGACGAAGCCCTTGTCGGTGTTGACCCCGGCCTTGAGGTGCAGCTGCATGCCGAGGCCGTAGGTGATCGCATCGTCCGTGCCGGCCTTGAGTGCGAGACCCGGGATGCCGATGTCGAGCGGGAGCTTCTTGCCGTCCCCGAGGCAGCCCGAACCGGCCACACAGCCGTCGTCCGGCGTGATCGTGCCGGCCTTGACGGTGAACGCCAGGCTGATCCCGTTGATGCTCGTCGTCGGGCAGTCGGTGCGATCGGGCTTGGTGCTCACCGGGGTGTAGGCGGACGCCGTGGCGCTGCCGTCGTCGGTGAAGGACTGGGCGCTCCCGGAGGCCGCGTCGACGACCTTGACGAGCTCGAACGCGCCGCCGTCCTTGCTGCGCAGCACCTTGTACTTCGTCGCCCCGGCGGATGCCGTCCACGCGACCTTGATGGAGTTGCCGCCACCGAGAGTGGTCCAGGAGGTGGTCGCCTCGGGGCTCGCGGCCGAGGGGACCGTGTCGCCCGTCGTGCCGGAGCCGCTGCCCTGGCTCGCCACGATCTCGTAGCGCCACTTCGTGGCACCCGTCGTGGCCGGAGTGGCGACCAGGGTCGGGGCAGCGGTCGGTTCCAGCTTGAGCTTACACTCGTAGTCGACCTCGAGCGTCGTCTGCTGGAGGCCCGCGGCGCTGATCGCCTCGGCGAGCTTGGCGTTGACGTAGGTGCGCGCCTCGGACGGGCTGGCCGGGATGTTGCCGAGCTTCGCCTTGATCTCGGACCGCAGGCGCCCGATGGAGTCCGCGCCCTGCTGGAGGTCCTTGCCGACGAACGGCAGCTTGCCGTCGAAGGTCGCGAGGCGCATGGCCTGCTCGATCTTCTCGAGGTAGCCGTCGAGGCCGGGGCCGATCTGGGTGAAGTCGGCGAAGGCGCTGGCGAACGCCGCCGACAGGTCGGGCACGTCGAAGCGCTTCTTCGTGGCGTCGGGGGCGGGCAGGTTGCCCGAGAGGGTGGTGAGGTCGGCCGGGTCCGTGGAGTCGGGCAGACGCAGCGCGATCGACCCCAGCGAGGCCGGAGCGCTGCCCGGCACCATGGCGTAGAGCGGGACGGTGCCGCACACCATGAGCTTGGTCGTCAGCCCCTCGCCGCAGTCGACGGGGGTGTTGGAGGCGTTGAAGCCCACATCGAGACCCGACAGGAAGGTCGAGAAGCTGACCGGCGTGTCCGGGCCGGCGCTCGCGTCGGCGAGGTCGAGGCTGAGGTCGGCCTTGAGGGCCACCTGCTTGGCGGCGTCGCCGCCCGGATCCCCCGCCGAGACGGTCAGCGGACCGATGGTGCCGGCCACCCGCCCGCTGAACGTCGCGGACGCCGCGACGCTGAGCTTCGAGTCCTGCAGCACCTTGAGCGAGGCCGCATCCGCCGGGCCGGTGCCCGGGGCGAGCGGCACGACGAGGCCGACGTCGACGCCGCCCTTGACGTGCACCGACCCCTGACCGGTCGCGGCGGCCGAGACGAGCGACTGGTCGCCACCGAGGTCGAGCCGCAGGGGCGCGTTGGTCCGGTAGTCCCGCTTCCAGTCGAGGGCGAGCACGACGCTCGGCGTGCCTGCGTCGTCGAGGTAGCGGAAGTGCAGTGCCCCGGTGCCGAGACGCTGGTCGAGGAACGCGACGAGGTCCTGCATGTTCTGCGGTGGGTGGACCGACAAGATGTCGATGGCGTCGTCGAGCGGCGACCTGAAGGTGTATGCCGTGTCGTCCGTGGGCTTGGTCGCCCAGCTGTCGGTCAGCGTTACGGTGTCACCGGACACCGACGCGACGACGGCCACCTGGGTCCCGACGACGACCGTGCGCCCGACGAACGAGCTGTCGAACGTGCGCCCCACGTGCTGCAGGGTGTTCACGCCGTAGTGGACGTCGCTGCCGACGCCGGAGGAGTCACGCTGCATGAGCTGGCGCAGCGACGTCCCGGTGCCGGGGATCTCGCGGCTGTAGACGCCGTTCGTGCCGCCGGGCTGGGCGTCTGCGAGCTGGGCGGCCAGGGTCTGCAGGGTCTTGAGCACGATGGCGAAGAGCTCGGCCTGCGAACCCGGCTTGATGTCGAGGGCGAAGATGCTGCCGAGCTTGCTGAGGTCGAGGTGCGGCCCGTTCGCCCCGGAGAGCTGGGTGACGTCGTTCCACGTCGCCGAGACACCGACGTCGGTGCCGGCGGGCAGGAAGCCGTCCGCGTCGGGGATCGAGGCCTTGAGGTCCGCGGTCGCCCGGACGTTGAGGTCGACGTCGAGCAGGTCGCCCGCCTGGCTCGGCCCGGTCGGGCTCGAGGTCACGAGCTTGTCGAAGAGCTCGCGCAGCCGGATGTCGTGCTGCGCGTCGCCGGCCTGCTTGAGACCGATGGACAGCATGTGGCCCGAGCCGGGTGCGGAGCAGTCCGCCGGGGCAGCGCCGTTGCACACGGCGAGGTGGCCCTTGAGGCGCACCTGGAAGAAGCCGGCGTTCGCGGTGAAGTCCACCGCGGTGTCGATCGGGAAGTCGGCGGTGAGCAGCGGGCTCCCGGTCCGCACGAGGACCCGGTCGGCCCCCAGCGGGAGCGAGGTCACGTTCGTCTTGAAGGCCCCCGTGGTCTGGAGGAACGGGCACGCCTGGGTGTTGCCCTCGAAGCCGATGCACGCGTCCCCGGTGCGGGCGTCCTGGAGGTCGAGCACCAGGGTCAGGTCGGCGGCGAAGGACGGCTTGACGGTGGCGAACGTCTGGGCGGAGTTGGCCCGGAGGATGCCCCGTCGCGGCCCTCCTGCCACCGGCTGGTCGGTGAGCCGGTCACCGAAGGTGACGGCACCGAGCTGCGCCTCCGGGCCGACGATGACGAACGGCGTGCTGGCAGAGGGCTGCCCGCCGATCCACGGGCCGGACAGCGTCAGCGAGCTCTTCGTGTTGGACGCGATCTCGCCGGCGGACGTGCCGGCCATGACGCGCATGCCGGCCCACTGGTTCGCCTGCCAGGGCTGGGTGCCGTCGTCGAGCGCCAGGCCGGTGGCGGCATACGTCGCCGACGGACGCGACGTGCGCGCGCTGCCGGCGTCCATCGCGACTCCCGCCGCCGGCGCCGTCCGGACCATCCTCATGCGGAAGACGAGCTTGCTCGTCGTCGGGTCCCAGGCCAGGTCGTCGAGGCCGACGCCGGCCGTCTTGAGCTTGGCGATGAGGTCCTGCAGCGAGTCGAAGGTCGGGTTGCCGACGGTCGTCGCGTCGAAGCCCGCCGGCGACGGCTGGTCGGGGTCGGGCTGCTGGACGACGTTGGCCTTGAGGAAGTCGACGAGCACCTGGTTGGCCTTCACGGCGTCGGACACGGTCCCGCGCAGGAACGGCAGGTCCAGGTTGCCCGTCGTCGGCAGCGGTCCGGCGCCGTCCGGGTCGAACTTCGCCTGCTGGATGCCCGACAGCGCGACGGCCACCTGGGCGAGCCCGTCGGCGAGGTCGCGCAGGCTCATGTTCTGGAACTTGCCGACGAGCCCGGCGAGGGTCGGAGCGGTCACGGTGGGCGTGCCGGTGGAGATGTTCGGCCAGGCGACCGACACGTCGGCGGCGACGTTGCTCGGGAAGCTCACGCCGGCAAGGCCGCTCGTGTCCGCGGCGACCGACAGCGTCCCCTTGACCGACCCCGGTGTCCCGGGGTCGGACGGTGAGCCGGTCGGGTCGAGGTTCGCCGAGACCAGGCCCGCCAGCGAACCGTCGGCGGCGAGCTCGCCGTCGCCGGCTCCGGCAGCGTCGAACGCCAGCACCCCGTCGTTGTTCGGGTCGTCGATGCGCGCGTAGGCATGTGACGTGACGGTGAAGTCCGTGCTGCTCAGGGTCACCCCGAGGATGCCGACGGCCGCCTTGGCGGAGCCGGAGAGCGTGGCACTCACGTCGACGTCGAGGCGCGGCGCGTGGGCGGAGTCGCTCGCCAGGTAGACGCGGTTGGTCGTCGGGCCGGTCCAGACCACCCAGAGGGAGAGGGTCGCCTCGACGGCGGCGGTGACGCCCTTGGGCGAGCTCAGCTCGACCTTGGGGCTCACGGAGCTGACGGCGAGCGCCTGCTGCGTGGCGGTCCGGGTGACGACGAGGTTGACGTGCACGCGCTTGCCGTCGCCGACGTCGTCGACCGACACGTCGAGCGTCCCGGTGCGGCCACCCGGCAGGGAGACCGCCTCGCCGGAGGTCGCGAGGTCGGCCCAGGTCGTCGTGCCCGCCAAGGCCGTGGCCACCCCCTTGTCGACGAGGTCGTCGACGCCGGCGAGACCACCGGGGCTGGCCGAGACGTACGGGATCGCCTTGCCCAGGGCGCCGACGGCGGCGAGCCCGGCGGTCCACGTGGCGAGGTTCCGCGTGCCGCCGCTTCCGCCGAGGAGCGCGACGACGCGGTCGACACCCGGGTCCGGGGCGGCGGCATACGCCGGCGACTGCCCCGCGAGCGCTCCCACGACGACGAGGAGCGAGGTGACACCGGCTCCGAGGGCACGACGAATCGACTTGCGCAGCATGACTCTCCCCAAGCGGGGGCGCGTCGTGTGCCCGTTCCCTGCGCGAGCCGTGTCCGCCACGCCATCCCTCGGCTCAAGGTATTAAGGAACCCGTCACATGTCCCGGTAATCGTCGTAAATGACTGGGATTCGGTGATATCGGGACGAGTGTGACGCGTGTGACGAAACGGGCGGTTGCGAGAGCAGCGGCGGGGCACGGCCGCGTCCGACCGCGTCGACGACTGCCGCGGTGGCAGGATGCGGCCATGGCCGACAAGAGCTTCCACCTCAGCCGCGAGACGACGATCGCCGCTCCCCCGGAGCGGGTGCACGCCCTCGTCAACGACTTCCACGAGTGGCAGGCGTGGTCGCCGTGGGAGGGCATCGACCCGGCGATGGAACGCACCTACACCGGCGCGCCCACCGGCGTCGGAGCCGTCTACGCCTGGCGCGGCAACAGCAAGGCCGGCGAGGGCCGCATGGAGATCCTCGAGTCCGAGCCGCAGCACGTCGCGGTCGACCTCCTGTTCGCCGCGCCGATGAAGGCCCACAACCGCGTCGACTTCACCCTGACTCCAGCCGGCGACGGCACGCACGTCGAGTGGGCCATGACCGGCCCCCAGAACGTCGTCATGCGCCTCATGAGCAAGGTCTGGTCGATGGAGAAGATCGTCGGCCCCGACTTCGAGAAGGGGCTCGCCCAGCTCAAGGTCGCCGCCGAGAGCGCATGAGCCCGTTGGTGATCCGGCCCGCGACCCGTGATGACGTCGCGGCGGTCGTGGCCCTGCTGGCCGACGATCCGTTGGGCGCGGCGCGCGAGGACCCCGGCGACACGAAGACGTACGACACGGCATACGACCGCATCGTGGCCGACCCCGGGCAGCACCTCGTCGTCGCCGAGAGGGACGGAGTCGTCGTCGGGACGCTCCAGCTGAGCGACATCCCCGGGCTGTCGCGGCGCGGCGCCACCCGCTCGATCATCGAGGGCGTCCGCGTCGCGCGGGACGAGCGCGGCTCGGGCCTCGGGACCGAGCTCCTCACCTGGGCGGTCGAGGAGTCACGCCGGCTGGGCGCCACCCTCGTGCAGCTGACGAGCGACGCGAGCCGCACCGACGCCCGCCGCTTCTACGAGCGGCTCGGGTTCGTGGCCTCCCACGTGGGCTTCAAGCTCCCGCTGGACGACTGACCCCCGGGCGCGAGCCCACGGGGTCGGTCGTCACGGCGTCTGCGGACGTCAGAAGATCCGGACGCGCTGGTCCTCCTCGAGCCACATCGCGTCGTCGGGCTTGACCCCGAACGCCTCGTGGAACTCCGTCACGTTGCGCACGGCGTTGCCGCGCACGTCCTGCGGGGAGTGCGGGTCGATGGCGAGCAGGCGGATGGCCTCGGCCTCGCGCGCCTTGCCGCGCCACACCTGCGCCCAGCCGATGAAGAAGCGCTGCGGTCCGGTGAAGCCGTCGAGCTCCGGCATGCCGCCGTCCTCCGTCGCGATGCGGTAGGCCGCGTAGCCGATCTGCAGGCCGCCGAGGTCGCCGATGTTCTCGCCGACGGTCAGGCCGCCGTTGACCTTGTGGTCCTCGGAGAGCCCGGCCGGCGTGTAGGTGCTGAACTGCTCGATGAGCCGCTGGGACAGGGCGTCGAACCGCTCGCGATCGGCCTCGGTCCACCAGTCCCGCAGGGCGCCGGTGCCGTCGTAGCGCGAGCCCTGGTCGTCGAAGCCGTGGCCGAGCTCGTGGCCGATCACCGCGCCGATGCCGCCGTAGTTGACGGCGTCGTCGGCCTCGAGGTCGAAGAACGGCGGCTGCAGGATCGCGGCCGGGAAGACGATCTCGTTCATCGACGGCATGTAGTAGGCGTTGACCGTCTGGGGCAGCATGAACCACTCGCTGCGGTCGATCGGGCGCCCGACCTTGGCCAGGTTGCGGTCGACCTCGAACGCCGTGCTGCGCCTGACGTTGCCGACGAGGTCAGCCGGGTCGATCTGGATCGCGGAGTAGTCGCGCCACACGTCGGGGTAGCCGATCTTCGGCGTGAACGCGTCGAGCTTGTCGACGGCCTGCGCGCGCGTCTCGGGGCCCATCCACTCGAGCGAGGAGAAGGACCTGCGGAAGGCCTCGACGAGGTTGGCGACGAGCTCCTGCATGCGGGCCTTGGCCGCGGGCGGGAACCACCGTTCGGCATAGAGACGGCCGACGGCCTCACCGATGCACGCCTCGACGACGGAGACACCGCGCTTCCAGCGCTCCTTGTTCTCGGGCTGGCCCGAGAGCGTGCGGCCGTAGAAGTCGAAGTCCTCGTCGACGAAGGACTGCGGCAGCACCGAGGCGAACTCCGACAGGACGTGCCACGTCAGCCACGAGCGCCAGTCGGCGATGTCGGTCGACTCGAGCGCTGCGCCCAGGCCGGAGACGAAGCTGGGCTGGCGGACCACGACCTTGTCGAACGAACCCGCCGGCGCCTGGAGACCGGAAAGCCAAGCCTCCCAAGGGAGCTGGGGTGACAGCTCCTTGACCTCCGCGAAGGTGTGGGCGTTGTAGGTCTTGATGGCGTCGCGGTTGCTGACGGTGTCCCAGTGTGAGGCGGCGAGCAGGGTCTCGAGCGCCATGATGCTCGTCGCCTTCGACTCGGCGTCGGGGATGCCGGCGAGGCCGAGGAGTCGTCCGACGTGGGCGACATAGGCCGTCCGGATGTCGGAGTACTTCTCCTCGCGGTAGTAGGACTCGTCGGGAAGCCCCAGGCCTCCCTGCTCGAGGTAGACGACGTAGTCCTCCGGCGAGCGCTCGTCGGGCGAGACGAACTGCTGGACGACCCCGGCAACACCGTCACGCGCGAGCCGGCCGAGCGCGACGCCGAGCGACTCGACGTCGTCGACGGCAGCGACCTCGGACAGCACGGCCTGCAGCGGCGCGAGCCCGAGCTCCTCGATGCGGTCCGTGTCGGTGAAGCTCGCGTAGAGGTCACCCACCTGCCGCTTCGGGGTGCCCGGGGCGCCGTCGTCGGCGCCGGCCGCCTCCTCGATGAGGTCACGGACCCGCGCCGTCGACTCCTCGCGCAGGATGTCGAAGGTGCCGAAGCGGGCCCGGTCACCCGGGATCTCCGTCGTGTCGAGCCACGTCCCGTTGACGAACCTGAAGAGGTCGTCCTGGGGCCGGGTCGACCGGTCGAGGGCCTCGAGGCTGATGCCGGACTTTCTGAGCACGTGATCTCCCCTTTGCGTGTGCCGGACCTGACCGGCGAGCGTGCTGCCGAGCCTAGTCACGCGCGTCGACGGTGGGCGCGGCAACCGTCCGGGGAGACCTGTTCAGCGACGCAGCCGTCCCGCGACGACTCCCGCGATCCCGACGAGGAGCAGCATGCCGCCGAACGCGCCGATCATCGTCGGACCGATCATCCGGACGCTGAGGTGGGCGTCCGTCAGGTTGGCCACGAGGACGTAGGCCGCCATGAGGACCGAGAGCAGCCCGAGCATGATGGTCGCCGGACGCGGGCCCTTGTTGACCGTGACGAGCGCCGGGCGGGGCGCCGGCTGCGGAGCGGGCTGGGCCTGCTGGACCGGTGGCACGGGCTGGGCCTCCGGCGGCGCGACGTGCGGCAGGCGTGCCCCCGCGGCGATCGCGTCGTCCGGGACCGGGGTGGCCGGCTCGACCCGGAAGGGCGTCGACGCCGGCAGCGTCTGCGTCGACGGCGGCGGGATTGCCGTCGTCTCCGGGACCGTGCCGGTCGTCGGGAGCGTGATCGGGTCCGTCATCGGGTCGGCGGTGGGGTCACGGAACTCGGGGGTCGGGTCGGGGGTGTCGCTGCTGCTGCTCATGTCGCTCGTCTCCGCTGCGTGGTCGATCGGTTCGTTCGTCGGTTCGTCGTCGTGGGTGCTCATGACGCGCTCCCGGTCGTGATCCGGATGGCGCCCAGGCCCACCTCTGCGTCGACGACGATCTCCACGGGCTTGTCCTGGGGGCCGAGCGGGACGACCTCGTCCCAGTTGACGCCGCCGGCGTCCAGGCCCGACGCCCCGCTCTTGTCCTGCGTGGGCTCGAGGTTGACCGTGCCGTCCGTCGTACCCGTTGCGTGCAGGCCGCCGACCTTGGCTCGCGCATTGACCGTCACGTGAACGCCCTTGGGGACCACCACGTTGATCTGTCCGATGCCCACGGTCGCCGACACGGGACTGGCTCCCCCGACTGGACCGAGATCCGCCTTCGTTAGGTCGAGCGTCATCTCGCCCATGCCCAGCTGGAAGCTCGGCTGAGGCGTCAACGAGGTGAGCACGTGGGTCTGGTCGCCGACCTGCCACGGCTGGGAGAGCCCAGCCGGCGCGGCCGCCGAGGACGCAGCGGCGATCATGCCGACCACGGCGAAGAAGGCGAGGCCACCGGACCGGCGGCCGGCGATGCCGGCGACGAGGATGCCGAGCCCGAGCACGCCCAGGCCTGAGGCGACTCCGACCGCGATGTGGTTGCCGGGCCACCCGGCCGCGAGGGCCACGGACGAGATGACGACGGCGGTGACGATGGCCAGTCCGAGGACGAGCAGGCCGCCGGCGAACCCGATGGTCGGGGTGCGCTCGCGCACCGGTGTCGGGGCGGGCGGGTGGGGTGCGGCGAGCGTCGCGCCGGCGTTGGCCGCGGCGTTGCCCGTCGAGCCGTACGCGGCCGAGGGAGGCGGCGAGGACGCGGGGCCTGACGCCGGTGTCGTGAGCGGCGCACCGGTCACGGGGTCGGTCGTCGTCGCCGCGGCGGTCGGCGCCGCGGTCGACGTGCTGCTCGGGCCACCGGCGCGGCTCCTCCACGGCGCGGTCGCCATGAGCTCGCGCCCGGTGTCGGTGCGCTTGAGGAACCACCAGGCGCCGACGACGAGCAGGACGAACCCGAAGAAGCGGAAGCCGCGGCTGTCGCCACCCCACCACGGTCCGCCGCCGAGGACGGCCATCACCGTGATGACGAGCAGGAAGATCGAGCTGCCCTCGCCGTGCTTGAGCGCGCGCTCGAGGTGGATCTCGCCGCGCTCGTCGGGCATCAGCAGCCACAGCACGAGGTAGAGCGCGAGCCCCATCCCGAAGAAGATCGAGAAGAGGATGAAGCCCGCCCGCACGACGAGCGGGTCGACGCCGAGCCAGCGGGCCACGCCGGCGGCGACGCCGGCGAACCAGCGGCCGTTCGACTGGCGCACGACCCCCGGGCGCCGCAGCGCGGTGTAGAGACCGTCGAGCCCGTTGCGCTGCTCCTGCCCCTGGCCCGGGGCGTCATTGGTTTTCGTCATGGCACCAGAGTGGCGCCCGGCCCGTGGTCCATCCATGAGGGTCGACCCTGAGCGCACCCTGACGCGACCCCCAAAGCAGGCCCGGATGGTCGCCCCGACGTCCCCGGGTGGGTCAGGATGGGACGGTGCAGACGGCATACGAGAACGGAACGGGCCCGGCGCGTCCCCCGGGACCCGCGGGGACCTCGTGGCGCACGACGCCACGGCCGCCGCTCGTGCGCCAGCGCCAGGGCAAGGTCATCGCCGGTGTCGCCGCCGGGCTCGCCGCGCACCTCGGCGTCCCCGTCGTGGCGGTCCGGGTCGCGCTCGTGCTGACGAGCATCCCCTTCGGGGCAGGGCTCGCGGTCTACGTCTTCCTGTGGGCGACGATGCGGGAGGTCGGCGACCTCGACCCCACCCTCACCGCAGCGCCCGTCACCGCCCTGCCCGTCACCGGCCTGCCCGCCACCGTCCCGGCCGGCACGGCCGCCGCCCCGCCCCCCTCCTCCACGGGCGCGAGCGGCCCCCGGCACCAGATCGACCTGGCCGCGCTGCGCACCTGGCTGCGCAGCGGCAACCAGGCCGTGCTCATCACCCTGCTCGGGGTCGCGGCCCTCGCGGTCGCCGGCGCCCTGTGGCTCGGCAGCGCCGGCCTCGACGTGCACGCCGAGGTGATCCTGCCGGTCGTCGCGATCGTCATCGGCGCCATCTTCTTCTGGTCCCAGCTCGACGACACCGACACCCTCGGCGCGCGCCGCCCGGTCCGCTGGATCTGGCTCGTCGTCGGCCTCGGCCTGACCATCCTCGGCCTCGTCGGGCTGCTCGTGCGCGGCACCAACCTCACCGAGCTGTGGCAGGTCGCCGGCGCCGTGCTCGCCGCCCTCGTCGGCGTCGCGGTCCTCTCCGCGCCGTGGATCCTGCGCCTCTGGAGCAACCTGCGCCTCGAGCAGGCGGCCCGCATCCGCGCGACCGAGCGCGCCGACATCGCGGCCCACCTGCACGACTCGGTGCTGCAGACGCTCGCCCTCATCCAGCGCCAGTCCGGTGACGCGGCCGCGGTGGCCCGGCTGGCGCGGGCGCAGGAGCGCCAGCTGCGCAGCTACCTCTACGACGAGGACGCCCGCGCCGGCACCCTCGGCGCTGCCCTCACCGCAGCGATGGGCGAGGTCGAGGACCTCCACGGCGTGCCAGTGCAGCTCGTCGTCACCGGCGACCGGCCGATGGACGAGCACCTCGACGCCCTCGTCAAGGCCGTGCGCGAGGCGACCTGGAACGCCGTGCGCCACGCGAGCCCGCCCGTCAGCACCTACGTCGAGGTCGGCCCCGACGCGGTCGAGGCGTTCGTGCGCGACCACGGCAGCGGCTTCGACCTCGACACCGTCCCCGACGACCGGGCCGGCGTGCGCGAGTCGATCATCGGGCGCATGGAGCGCCACGGCGGCACGGCCCGCATCCGCCGGCGCGCCGACGGCACCGAGGTCGAGCTGCGGCTGCCCGTCAGCCAGCCGCAGCCGGAGCAGCCCTCCCCCGCAACCTCACCCGACCCCGTCGTCCCGAGCACCCAGACCCAGGAGCAGGCTTCATGACCGACCCGCGGACCAACCGCATCGTCATCGTCGACGACCACCACATGTTCCGCACCGGCGTGCGCGCCGAGCTGAGCTCCCTCGCAGCGACGCCGAGGCCCGGCGCCTTCACGCTCGAGATCGCCGGCGAGGCCGGAGCGGTCGAGTCGGCCGTGCAGGTCATCAAGGACGAGCAGCCCGACGTCGTGCTCCTCGACGTGCACCTGCCCGGCGGCGACGGCCACGGCGGGGCCGACGTCATCCGCGCGTGCGCGGCCGTGCAGTCACGCGCCGGGGTGCCGGTGCGCTTCCTGGCGCTCTCGGTGTCCGACGCCGCCGAGGACGTCATCGCCGTCATCCGCGCCGGGGCCCGCGGCTACGTCACCAAGACGATCAACGCCGAGGAGCTGCTCACCGCCATCGGGCGCGTGGCCGACGGCGACGCCGTCTTCAGCCCGCGCCTGGCCGGCTTCGTCCTCGACGCGTTCGGTGCGGCGGCGGGCGAGGTCGCGGAGATCGACGAGGAGCTCGACCGGCTCTCGGCCCGCGAGCGTGAGGTGATGCGCCTCATCGCGCGCGGCTACCAGTACAAGGAGGTGGCGAAGGAGCTCTTCATCTCCGTCAAGACCGTCGAGACCCACGTCAGCTCGGTGCTGCGCAAGCTGCAGCTCAGCTCGCGCCACGAGCTCACCGCCTGGGCGATGGGCCGCCGCCTCCTCTGACGGGATCACCGCCCCAGTGCTTTTGCCACCGAACGCGGCGTTCGGTCGCGAAAGCGTTGGTAGAGCAGTGAGTTCGCGATCGAACGCTGCGTTCGGTGGGTGAACCGAGGGCGTATGCCGTCAGGCCGGGTCCGCGACGAAACGGCGCAGGGCGGTGACGATGATCTCGGGGGCATCGGTGTGCACCCAGTGCCCGGCCCCCTTGATCGTGAAGAGGCGCGTGCGCGGGAAGTGCCGGCGCATGCGGTCGCCGTCCTCCCGCTTGACGTAGCCGGAGTCGCCGCCGGCGACCCACAGCACCGGACCCTCGTAGGGCGCGAGCTCGTCGACACCGGTGGGCCAGTCGGCGATGTGGGAGTCCACCCCGAGGGCGGCGTCGCGCGCGACGAGGTCGAGGTTCACCTGCCAGCGCCAGCCCTGGCCGTCGCGGCGCAGGTTCTGCAGCAGGAACGCCTTGACGCCGGGGTCGGGCTCGGCGAACCGGGCCTCGGCGTCGCCGCGGCTCGTCAGCTCCCCGAGGGGCAGCGCCTGCATCTCACGGATGTAGCCCTCGAAGCGCTCGAGCGAGCCGTAGCCCTTGGGGGCGATGTCGACGACGACGAGGCGCTCGACGAGCTCCGGGTGGCGCAGCGCCAGCACCATGGCGACCTTGCCGCCGAGCGAGTGCCCGACGACGGCCCACCGGTCGCCCTCGCCGGCGGCACGCAACGTCGCCGCCACGGCATCGGCGTAGGCGTCGAGCGAGAACTCCTGCGACCACGGCGACCGGCCGTGGTCGGGCAGGTCGACGAGCAGGCACCGGGCATCGGCGCCCTCGGGCCCGCTGACCGCCTTGGCGATCTGGTTCCAGTTGCGGCCCTGGCCGAAGAGGCCGTGCAGGAAGGCGATGCGCGGTCCGGCCGTGCCCACGGACAGGGTGCTGAGCGATGCCTGGTCGGGAGCCGACGTCATGACGGGGAGCCTACGCGGCAGACCACCTCACGCCTTCCCCGGTGGGCCGTGAGGGTGCACCGAAGAGCCCGCGTGCGAGACCTCACGACCGTGCCGTCACCCCGTGAGGCAGACGTAACGGAGGTGTCACACCGGGTCGGACGCCCTGCAACACCGGCTTCCTAGCGTGGGCGCCACGCTCTCGCAGCGGCCCCCGACCCGCCTCCCGAGGAGGAACCCCGTGAGCACGACCACCGGACACAGCACCGGCACCAGCACGAACGGCAGCGTCGCCGCACCGCCCAGCACGCCGACCCTCGTCCCGGAGAGCCCGAGCCGCTTCCGCCGCCTCACGGCACCGCGGTCGCGTGTCATCCGGGACTGGGACCCGGAGGACACCGCGGCGTGGGAGGGGGGCAACAGCCGCGTCGCCCGCCGCAACCTCGTCTGGTCGGTCGCGACCGAGCACATCGGCTTCTCGATCTGGTCGATCTGGTCGGTCATGGTGCTCTTCATGCCGCAGGCCGTCTACGGCTTCACCGCCGCCGACAAGTTCTTCCTCGTCGCGGTGCCGACCCTTGTCGGTGCGGTGCTGCGGGTGCCCTACACGATGGCGACGGCCTTCTTCGGCGGCCGCAACTGGGCCATCGTCAGCGGCTTCGCACTCCTCGTCCCGACGGTGCTGACCTGGTGGCTCATGGTCAACCCGGGACACTCGCTGACGACGTTCCTGCTCGTCGCCGGGCTCGCCGGTCTGGGCGGCGGCAACTTCGCCTCCTCGATGACCAACATCAACGCCTTCTACCCGCAGCGGATGAAGGGCTGGGCACTTGGTCTCAACGCCGGTGGCGGAAACATCGGCGTCCCCGTGGTCCAGCTCGTCGGCCTGCTCGTCATCGCGACCCTCGGCAACCGCCGGCCCGAGGTCGTGTGCGCCGTCTACCTCGTGCTGCTGGCCGTCGCGAGCATCGGGGCTGCCGTCTTCATGGACAACCTCGACCACCAGACGGCCAACCCCAGGGCCATGCTCGAGGTGCTGCGGCACGCCGACGCCTGGGTCATCTCGCTGCTCTACATCGGCACGTTCGGCTCGTTCATCGGCTTCGGCTTCGCCTTCGGCCAGGTGCTCAACCAGACCTTCCTCGCCGGCCTGACGGGCGGCGGGGTGCCGACGCCGGCGCAAACGGCCGCCGCGAGCCTGCACGCCGCGCAGATCGCCTTCGCCGGGCCGCTCCTCGGCTCGCTCAGCCGGGTGTGGGGCGGGCGCCTGGCCGACCGCCGCGGCGGCGCCTCGGTGACGCTGTGGACCTTCGTCGGCATGGCCGTCGCGGGCGTGCTCGTGACCCTCGCGGCCCGCTCCGACGACCTGACCCGGGGCGCCGCGACGGGGCTCCAGCTGACCGGCCTCATCGGCGGCTTCGTGCTCCTCTTCGTCCTCTCCGGTGTCGGCAACGGCTCGGTCTACAAGATGATCCCCGCGCTCTTCGAGGCGAAGTCGGCGACGGTCCCCGGCCCGGCGCTCGAGCGCGCGGCCTGGTCCCGCTCGATGTCCGGCGCCCTCATCGGCATCGCCGGCGCCATCGGAGCCCTGGGTGGCGTGCTCATCAACCTCGGGCTGCGCGCGTCCTACCAGGGGGCCGCCCACTCGGCGACGGCCGCGTTCGTCGTCTTCACCCTCTTCTACGTCGGCGCGGCCATCCTGACGAAGGTGCGCTACCGCCGATGACCACCGCGACCAGCCCTTCCAGCGGGACCGCGATCAGGGGGCGGTCCGGTGAGGCCACCGACCACGCGCCGGCCGGCGTCGCGACGCACTGCGCCTACTGCGGGCTCCAGTGCGCGATGACGCTGACGGGGACGTCGGCCGCCGCCCTCACGGTGAGCCCGCGCCGCTTCCCGACGAACCGGGGAGGCCTGTGCCAGAAGGGCTGGACGAGCGCCGAGCTGCTCCGCGCGCCCTCGCGCCTCACCAGCCCGCTCGTCCGCCGCGGAGGCGCGCTCGAGCCGGCGTCCTGGGACGAGGCCCTCGACGTCGTGGCCGATGCCATCGTTCGGACGCAGACGGCATACGGCAAGGACGCGGTCGCGGTCTTCGGCGGCGGAGGCCTGACCAACGAGAAGGCTTACCAGCTGGGCAAGTTCGCTCGGGTCGCGCTGCGGACGAGCCAGATCGACTACAACGGCCGGTGGTGCATGAGCTCGGCCGCCGCAGCCGGGATCAGGTGCTTCGGGCTGGACCGCGGGCTCCCCTTCCCGGTCACCGACATCGGCTCGGCGCACGCGGTGCTGCTCCTCGGCGCCAACCCGGCCGAGACGATGCCGCCCTTCCTCACCCACCTCGTGCGTGCCGCCGACGCCGGCGGCCTCATGGTGGCCGACCCTCGCCTCACCCCGACCGCGGCCAAGGCGATCGACGGCGGCGGTCTGCACCTGCAGCTGCGCCCGGGCACCGACGCCGCCCTGGCCCTCGGCATGCTGCACCTCGCCGTCACCGAGGGGTATGCCGACCGCCGCTACGTCGACGAGCGCACCTCCGGCTTCGAGGACCTCTGGCCGATCGCGGCGCAGTGGCTGCCGGAGCGGGTCGAGCGGGTCACCGGGGTCGCCGTGACGACGATGCGGTCCGCGGTGGCGGCGCTGGCGCGGGCCCGCGACACCGAGCGCGGCGCCTACATCCTCTCCGCTCGCGGCAGCGAGCAGCACGCCAGCGGCACCGACACCGTCACCGCGTTCATCGCCCTCGCCCTCGTGCTCGGGCTGCCCGGCAACCCGGGCACCGGCTTCGGCACCATCACCGGCCAGGGCAACGGCCAGGGGGGCCGCGAGCACGGCCAGAAGGCCGACCAGCTGCCCGGCTACCGCAAGATCGACGACCCCGCCGCGCGCGCCCACGTGGCCGCCGTGTGGGGCGTCGACCCGGCCGACCTGCCAGGGCCCGGGCGCAGCGCCTTCGAGCTGCTCGCGGCTCTCGGGACGGACGGTGGTCCGCGGGTGCTGCTCGTGCACGGGTCGAACCCCGTCGTGTCTGCCCCCGACGCCCGCCTCGTCAGCGAGCGGCTCGCAGCGCTGGACCTGCTCGTCGTCTCGGACTTCGTCCTGTCCGAGACCGCGGCGATCGCCGACGTCGTGCTCCCCGTCCTCCAGTGGGCCGAGGAGGAGGGCACGCTGACCAACCTCGAGGGGCGGGTGCTGCGGCGACGGCGCGCCCTTGCCGCGCCAGAAGGCTGTCGCAGCGAGCTCGAGGTCTGGAGCGAGCTCGCATCCCGGATCGGTTGCAGCACAGACTTCCCCACCGACCCGCGCGTCGTCTTCGACGAGCTGCGTCGCGCGTCCGCCGGCGGACCGGCCGACTACTCGGCCGTGACCTGGGAGCGGCTCGACGCCGGCGAGAGCCTGCACTGGCCCTGCTCGACCGAGCGCCCCCAGGGGACGCCGCGACTCTTCCTCGACCGCTTCGCCACGCCGGACGGGCTCGCGCGCTTCGTCGCCGTCGACCACGTCGGTCCTGCGGAGGCCGACGACACGGCATACCCGCTCGTCGCGACGACCGGTCGACTGCTCCAGCACTACCAGTCCGGCGCGCAGACGCGCCTCGTCGACGAGCTGTCGACGGCGGCGGGCGAGATGTTCGTGCAGGTGCACCCCGACACCGCTGGCGCCGTCGGGCTCGCCGACGGCGACCTCGCCGACGTCGTCAGCCGCCGGGGACGCACCCGCGCTGCCGTCCGCGTCGACGAGGACATGCGCCCGGACGTCGTCTTCCTGCCCTTCCACTGGGGTGGCGACGCGCGCGCGAACTCGTTGACGCACGCCGCCCTCGACCCCACGAGCCGCATGCCCGAGTTCAAGGCGTGCGCCGTCCGACTGGAGACCGTCGCATGACCCCCACCCGCAGGCACGTCCTCGTCGTCGGCAACGGCATGGCCGGGGCCCGGCTCGCCGAGGAGATCCGCCACCGCGACCCCGACGCAACGCGCTTCGCCGTCACGGTCGTCGGCGAGGAGCCCCACGCCGCCTACAACCGCGTGCTGCTCTCGACCGTCGTCGCCGGCGGCATCACCGCCCATGACACGCGCCTCAAGCCCGACGGCTGGTGGGCGGCCCGCCGCATCGACGTCGTCCCCGCCGCCCGGGTCAGCTCCGTCGACGTGACCGCCCGCACCGCGGTCCTCACGTCCGACGCGGGCGAGAGCGTGCTGGCCTGGGACGAGCTCGTCCTCGCCACCGGCAGCACGAGCTTCGTCCCGCCCACCCACGGGCTGTATGCCGGTACGCCCGGTCCCGTGGCCGCGCTGGCCGACGGTGTGGTCGCCTTCCGTACGGTGGACGACTGTGCCCGTCTCATCGAGGGTGCCGAGTCCGCTTCCACCGCAGTCGTGCTCGGCGGCGGTCTGCTCGGCCTCGAGGCCGCGCGGGGCCTGTTGGCCCGTGGTGTCGAGGTCACGGTCGTCCACCCGCAGGACTTCCCCATGGACCGGCAGCTCGACGCCGACGGCGGCGCGGTCCTCACGCGCGTCGTCCGCGGCGTGGGTGCCCGTCTCGTCCTCGGCCGCCTCGTCACCGCCCGCCACGCCGCGAC
Source organism: Terrabacter carboxydivorans (assembly GCF_039532035.1). NCBI lineage: Bacteria > Bacillati > Actinomycetota > Actinomycetes > Micrococcales > Intrasporangiaceae > Terrabacter > Terrabacter carboxydivorans. Next base: position 37,464 of record NZ_BAAARE010000003.1, read on the forward strand.
CATGGACGCACCGGCCCACGTCGTCCTCGACGACGGCACCAGCCTCCGCGCCGACCTCGTCGTCGTCGCCGCCGGCGTCCGACCCCGCACCGACCTGGCCGTCTCCATGGGACTCGACGTCGCCCGGGGCGTCGTCGTCGACGACCGCCTGGGCGCCTCGCTCCCCCACGTGCACGCCATCGGCGAGTGCGCCGAGCACCGCGGCGAGGTCGCCGGGCTCGTGCAGCCGGGGTGGGACCAGGCACGCGTCCTCGCCGACGTGCTCACCGGCGCCGACCCCGACGCCGTCTACGAGGGCACGAGCGTCCTGACCCGGCTCAAGGCGCACGACATCGACCTCGCGAGCATGGGCACCGTCGACGTCGACGTGCACGACCCGGGACACGAGGTGCTCGCCTTCACCGACCCGAGCCGCGGCCGCTACGCCAAGCTCGTGCTCCGTCAGGACCGTCTCGTCGGAGCGATCCTGCTCGGGGTCGGCGACGCCGCCGGGGCCCTGACCCAGCTCTACGACACCGGAGCCACCGTGCCCCGGGATCGCCTGTCGCTCATGCTCGGCCGGGCCATCACCCGGTCGGGAGCGACCGAGAGCGTCAACCTCGCGGAGATGCCCGGCACCGCCGTCATCTGCCGGTGCAACACCGTGACGAAGTCCGCGGTCGTCGGGGCCTTCCGAGCCGGCGCCGACACCGTGCCGGCGGTCGCCGAGGCGACGCGGGCCACGACCGGCTGCGGCTCGTGCAAGGGAGCCGTCGAGGGGCTCTGCTCGTGGCTGCGGTCCTCCGAGCCGACGACCTCGCACGCCGCACCCGCCGACCAGCCCGTCCCCGTCCCCGCACCGGTGCCGGCACCCGCCGCCCTGACCGAAGGAGCCGCCTGATGTCCACCACCACCGAGAACATCGCCGCCACCGGCACGCGCACCGTGGTCGTCGTCGGCCACGGCATGGTCGGCCACCGTTTCGTCGAGGCCCTTCGCTCGCGCGACGCGGAGAGCACGTGGAAGGTCGTCGTCCTCTCGGAGGAGGCGGACGCGGCATACGACCGCGTGGGACTGTCGTCCTACGTCGGTGCATGGGACCGGAGCGCCCTTGCGCTGTCGGGCAGCACGTATGCCGGAGACGAGCGGGTGGACCTGCGGCTCGGCACCCGGGCCGAGCACGTCGACCGCGCCGCGCGGACCGTGAGGACGAGCGCCGGCGACCTCGTCGCCTACGACTCGCTGGTCCTGGCCACCGGCTCCCACCCCTTCGTCCCGCCCGTGCCCGGGCACGACTCCGCGGGCTGCTTCGTCTACCGCACGCTCGACGACCTCGACGGCATCCGCGCGGCAGCCGAGGCGGCGATCGCGCGAGCCCACGCCGAGGGCCGCGAGGCCAACGGTCTCGTCGTCGGTGGCGGCCTGCTCGGCCTCGAGGCGGCGAACGCCCTGCGCCTGCTGGGCCTGACCCCGCACGTCGTCGAGTTCGCGCCGCGGCTCATGCCGCTGCAGGTCGACGAAGGTGGCGGCGCCGTGCTCGAGCGCCTCATCGGCGGCCTCGGGGTCAACGTGCACACCGGCGCCGGCACGAGCTCGATCGCTGCCCAGGACGACGGCCGCCTCGCCGTCGAGCTCTCCGACGGCACCGCACTGCTCACCGACCTCGTCGTCTTCTCCGCCGGGGTGCGTCCCTCGGACGCCGTTGCGCGCGAGGCCGGGCTCGACGTCGGCGAGCGTGGCGGGGTCCTGACCGACACGGCCTGCCGCACGAGCGACGAGAACGTCTGGGCCGTGGGCGAGGTCGCGGCTGTCGAGGGCCGCTGCTACGGCCTGGTCGCACCCGGCTACACGATGGCCGAGGTCGTCGCCGACCGGCTGCTCGGCGGCGAGGCCACCTTCCCCGGCGCCGACCTGTCCACGAAGCTCAAGCTGCTCGGCGTCGACGTCGCGTCCTTCGGCGATGCGATGGCGACGACGCCCGGGGCGCTCGAGATCGTCCACACCGACGCGACGAAGGGCACCTACGCCAAGGTCGTGCTCAGCGACGACGCCCGCACGCTCCTCGGCGGCATCCTCGTCGGCGACGCGTCGGCCTACACGACGCTCAAGGCGTACGTCGGCCGCGAGGTGCCCGGCGACCCGGGCGCGCTCGTCTCCCCCGCCGGAGCGGAGCTCGGGGCCGACGCCCTGCCGGACGACGCCGTCATCTGCTCGTGCAACAACGTGACGAAGGGCTCGATCTGCGGGGCGATCGCCGAGGGTGCCTGCGACCTGGCCGCGATCAAGGGCTGCACGAACGCCGGAACCACCTGTGGCGGTTGCCTCCCCACGGTGAAGAAGCTCCTCGTCGACTCCGGTGTCGAGCTGTCCAAGGCCCTGTGCGAGCACTTCGAGCAGAGCCGTGCGGAGCTCTTCGAGATCGTCTCTGCGACGGGCATCCGCACCTTCTCGGGCCTCGTCGCGCGGTACGGCACGGGCACCGGCTGCGAGGTCTGCAAGCCGACGGTCGCCTCGATCCTCGCCTCGACGAGCAGCGACCACGTGCTCGACGGCGAGCAGGCCGCGCTGCAGGACAGCAACGACCACTTCCTCGCCAACATCCAGAAGAACGGCACCTACTCCATCGTCCCGCGCATGCCCGGTGGCGAGGTCACGGCCGAGCAGCTCATCACGATCGGCCAGGTCGCCCAGGACTTCGGGCTCTACGTCAAGGTCACCGGCGGTCAGCGGATCGATCTCTTCGGCGCCCGGGTCGAGCAGCTGCCGGCGATCTGGCAGCGCCTCGTCGACGTGGGCATGGAGTCGGGGCAGGCCTACGGCAAGTCGCTGCGCACCGTGAAGTCGTGCGTCGGCTCGACGTGGTGCCGCTACGGGGTGCAGGACTCCGTCGGCATGGCCGTCGACCTGGAGCACCGCTACCGCGGCCTGCGCTCGCCCCACAAGATCAAGTTCGGCGTCTCCGGGTGTGCCCGCGAGTGCGCCGAGGCACGGGGCAAGGACGTCGGGGTCATCGCCACCGACAAGGGCTGGAACCTCTACGTCTGCGGCAACGGCGGCCAGACCCCCGCCCACGCGAGGCTGCTCGCGAGCGACCTCGACGACGAGACGCTCGTGCGCTACATCGACCGGTTCCTGATGTTCTACGTCCGCACCGCCGACCGTCTCCAGCGCACCGCGCCGTGGCTCGACGCCCTCGAGGGCGGCCTCGAGCACCTCAAGGCCGTCGTGTGCGAGGACTCCCTCGGCATCGCCGACGACCTGGAGGCCGCCATGGGCCGTCACGTCGAGGGCTACCGCGACGAGTGGAAGGCCGTGCTCGACGACCCCGAGAAGCGCGCCCGCTTCGTGTCGTTCGTCAACGCCCCCGAGGAGGCCGACCCCACCGTCGCCTTCGACGAGTCGGGCCCACGCAAGGTCCCGGTCCTGCTCGGCCTGCCCACCATCCGCGAGAACGCCTGAGAGACCAGGGGAACCATCATGACCACCACCATCGCCGCGACCAGCGCCACCATCATGGACAGCCCCGCAGCGGGGACCCCGGTCACCGGGTCACGCACGGTCGTCCGGCCGGGCATCCTGCCCCAGCCGGGATCGAGGGAGTGGGTGTCCGCCTGCCCCGTGGACCGACTGGTGCCGGGTCGTGGCGTCGCCGTGCTGCTGCCGCGGGGAGCCCAGGCGGCACTCTTCCTGCTGCCCAACGGGATGATCTACGCCGTCGACAACCTCGACCCGTATGCCGGCGCGGCCGTCATCTCGCGCGGCCTCACGGGTGACCGCGGCGGGGACCCGACCGTGGCCTCGCCGCTGCTGAAGCAGGTCTTCTCGCTGCGGACCGGGGTGGCGCTCGACGACCCGGACGTGGCGCTGCCGACGTATGCCGTCCGCGTCCAGCACGGCACCGTCAGGATCGGCCTCCCCCTTTCCTGACCGTCGAAAGGCCAAACTTCGCGGGTCCCCAACCGTCGAAAGGCCAAACTTCGCGGGACCCCCACCGTCGAAAGGCCAAACTTCGCGGATCCCTCACCGTCGAAAGGCCACGTCTGGCCCCTGCAACACCGTCGAAAGGCCACGTGTGGCCCGGTCCTGGTGGCCTCTCGACGGGTGGGAGGGGGCCGTTCGTGGCCTCTCGACGGGTGGGAGGGGGCCGTTCGTGGCCTCTCGACGGTTGGAAGGGGGCTGGGTCAGGCGGCGGAACGGACGAGGGCGTCGCGGAGCGCCGTCTCGAGGTCGGTCGTGGGGTGGCCGACGAGACGGGACAGGTCGCCGCTGTCGGTGAACAGCGCGCCCTCGGAGATGCCGCGGTCGCTGTCGGCCAGCACGCCGGCATACCCCTCGGGCAGGCTCGCGGCGACGAGCGCCGCCGTGAGGTCCGCGACCGACAGGTCGCGGTAGACGACCTCACGACCGCTGACCCGGCCGACGCTCTCGGCGAGCTCACCGAGCGTGAACGCGTGGTCGCCACCGAGCTCGTAGACGGCGCCCTCGTGGCCGTGACCGCCCTCGCCCGCGAGGACGACGGCGGCGGCCTCGGCGTAGTCGGCGCGCGTCGCGGCGCTCACGCGTCCCTCGCCCGCGGCACCGAGCACGGCGCCGTGCTCGAGGTAGGTCGGCAGCTGGGCGGTGTAGTTCTCGAGGTACCAGGAGTTGCGCAGGAGGGCGTGCGGCAGGCCCGAGGCGACGAGCAGCTCCTCGGTCGTGCGGTGCTCGGCAGCGAGGAGCAGGTCGGTGGTGTCGGCGCGGGTGATGCTCGTGTAGGCCACGAAGCCGACGCCCGCGCGCTTGGCGGCGTCGATGACGTTGGCGTGCTGGGCGATCCGCTGACCGACCTCGCTGCCCGAGACGAGCAGGAGACGGTCGACGCCGGCGAAGGCCGCGTCCAAGGACGAGGGGTCGGTGTAGTCGGCGTGCCGCACCTGGACTCCGCGGTCGGCGAGGTCGGAGATCGACTCGGGCGTGCGGGCGACGGCGACGACGTCGGCAGCAGGCGTGCCGCGCTCGAGGAGGGCCTGGACGACGAGACGGCCGAGCTGGCCGCTGGCACCGGTGACGAGAAGGGTCATGACGTTCCTTTCGGGGGGAGCTGACACCCTCCAGAACGACGCCACCCACGGCATACTTCCCAAAAGTTAGTACCCACTTTTAAGTAAGGTACTGACATGACGGTTAGTCCCACCCTGCGTCGGCACTTCCCCGACGGGATCTTCTCCTCCGACTGCCCCAGCCGCGTCGTGCTCGACCACGTGACGAGCAAGTGGGGCACGCTCGTCATCCTCGCCCTCGCCGAGGGCGACCCCCTTCGGTGGAGCGAGCTGCGGCGGCGGGCGGAGGGCGTCAGCGAGAAGATGCTCGCCCAGACGCTGAGGATGCTCGAGGCCGACGGACTGGTGCACCGCGACGCCAGGCCCGTCGTCCCGCCCCACGTCGAGTACTCCCTCACCTCCCGCGGCGCAGAGCTGGCCGAGCGCATGGTGCCGCTCATGGACTGGATCGCCGACCACGCACCCGCGATCGTCGGCGACGCCGAGGCGGCCGCTACACGTTGAGGCGGTAGCCGCGGCGCACGACCGTCTGCACGAGGTGCCGGTCGGGCAGCGCCGAGCGGAGCCTGCTGACGGCCATGTCGAGGGCGTGCTCGTTCTCGGCGTCCGGCAGCTCGTCGAGCAGCCGCTCGCGGGAGAGCACCGCACCCGGCTCCGACATGAGCGCGGCCAGCATGGCGCGCGGACCGCGCGACAGGGTCACCGTCTCGCCGCCGAAGGTCACGACGCGGCCGTGCACGACGAGCGGCCCGAGCGCCGTCTCCACGTGCTCGACGCCGTTGACCGTCAGGTGCTCGACGACGCTCCGGATGAGCGCCCCCATCCGGAAGCGCTCGGGCACGATGGGCGTGATGCCGAGGTCGAGCAGGGGCGCAGCCGTGACCGGCCCCACCGCGGCCGCCGTGACGCCTCGGCGCAGCGCGTCGACCAGCACACCGTCCATGCCGAGCTGCGCTGCAGCAGAGACGAGTCCGTCGACCGCGGGCGCCGACGTGAAGGTCACGACATCGACCTCGCGGGCTGCGACCGCGGCGACCAGGCGGCCCAACCGGCTCTCGTCGGTCGGACGCACCCACCGGTAGGGGGCGACGGTCAACACCGTCGCCCCGGCCGAGCGCAGCCGTTCGAGCTGTTCCACGTCCTCGTGCCCGTGCAGCTGGACGGCCACCCGCCTGCCCGCCACTCCCGACTCGAGTGCCAGCCCGACCGTCGAGGCGGTGCGCTCGTCGTCGGCGATGCCGGCGTCGTCGTGCCCTGCGGCGCGCACGGCCCCGCGTGCCTTGGGGCCTCGAACGATGATGCGAGCGGTGTCGAGGGTCCGCGCCAGCTCCTCCCCGAGCCCGGCCGCGTCGGCCGCCTCGACCCAGCGTCGGAAGCCGTAGGCCGTCGTCACGATGACGACGTCGGGACGGCCGGCGATGATCGCCCGCGTGTCGCCGAGGAGGATCTCGTCCTCCTCGACCGGGGCGATGCGGACCGCAGGCGCATGGATCACCTCGGCACCCCGGCGCACGAAGGCGTCGATGAGGTCGCCGGACCGACGGTCGGACGTGACGCCGATCCGGAAGCCGGTCAGCACAGGCCCCGCCGCCTCGCCCCGCGTCGCGTCAGGATCGGGACCGCCGAGCTCCGCCGACCAGGCCGTGGGCGGGTGGGCGCGCCGGACGGACGTCCCCGGCACCTCGGTGGGCTCGCTCACGCGACGACGTCCAGGGCGTCCAGGGCATCCAGGGCGATCCGGTCGAGCAGGTCGGCCGACCCGTCCCGCACGGCGCCGGTGCGACGGGCCCACACGGCCGACTGCCGGACGACCTCCCCGAGCACGATGACCGACGGCGACGACGCGCCGGCGCGGGCCGCGAGGTCGGAAAGCGTGCCCAGCGTCCCGACGATGCTGCGCTGGTCGGGACTGAAGCCGCGTTCGACGATAGCGGCCGGTGTGCTGCCCGCCAGCCCCGCGCCCATGAGCGCGGTCGTGAGGGGCACGAGGTTGTGCATGCCCATGAGGATGACGACGGTGCCTCCGAGCCCGGCGAGCGCCTGCGCCTGCTGGGGATCCAGCGGCACGTGCCCCGAGACGACCGTGAAGACGTGGCTGACGCCGCGGTGGGTCACCGGGATGCCGGCGCTGCCGGGCACTCCGACGGCCGAGGAGACGCCTGGCACCACCGTCACCGGCAGCCCCGCCTCGACGGCGGCCGCGACCTCCTCACCCCCACGACCGAAGACGTAGGGGTCGCCGCCCTTGAGGCGCACCACGGTGAGGCCGGCGAGGGCGCGCCCGACCATGAGACGTTCGATCTCGTCCTGCGGCACGGCGTGGTGACCGGGTCGCTTGCCGACGTCGATGACATCGGCGCCCGGGGCGAGGGTGGCGATGTCACCCACCTCCGCGAGCCGGTCGGTCAGCACGACGTCGGCCTCTGCGAGGGCGCGGATCCCGGCGAGCGTCATGAGCTCGAGACCCCCGGGACCCGCGCCGACGAGGACGACCCGTCCCCGGGACGCGTCCGGGAGCGGCTCGGTCACGACGGGACAGCGCTCCGCGAGCGCCGAGCGGGCCACGGCCCACGTGGCCGCCGGCCCGACGAGCACACCCAGCCGGGCGCTCTCGCAGAGCTCGGGCGTCACGCCATCGGCCGAGGCGGCGACCGTGACGACGGCACCCGCCCGCTCGTAGCGGCGGACGACCGCGCTCGTCGGTCCCGGAGGACCCACGACCAGCACGGACAGGCCCCTGAGGTCGGTCTCGATCAGCACGGCGACCTCCCGTCGCAGCTCGCGTTCCACGTCGGACGCCAGCCTAGGAAGGGCGTGTTTCGTCCGCGTTTCCGTCCCGCGAGGGGCGGGTAACGGCCCGCTCACGAGGGCGTATGCCGTGAGGTGCGTTCCCGGGGAGGGCGAGGCCCGCGCTCCGGGCACGTCTCCCCCACTCGCTGCGGACCTGACAGAGTGAGGCCCATGACCAGCGCACCACCAGTGCTCGTGGCGGTGGCCCACGGCACGTCGTCGGCAGCCGGCAGGTCGGCGATCGGGGGGCTCGTGGCCGCGGTGGCGGCGCGGCGGCCCGACCTCACGGTCCGGGCGGCGTTCGTCGACGTGCAGCCTCCGGAGCCGGCGACGGTGCTCTCCTCGCTCGAGGACGCGGTCCCGGCGCGGCTCGTGCCGCTGCTGCTCTCGGCGGGATACCACGTCTACGTCGACCTCGCGGAGGCTGCGGAGGCGGTTCCGGGCACGACCGTCGCGCCGGCCCTGGGTCCGGACGACCGGCTGGCGGCGCTGCTCGTGCGGCGGCTCACCGAGGCAGGGCTGCGCGACGACGACGTCGTCGTCCTCGGCGCGGCCGGCTCGTCGCAGGCGTCGGCCCTGGGTGACTGCGAGCAGGTGGCGGCGTCTCTGGGCCGGCTCATCGGGCGCCCGGTCGTCGCGGGCTACCTCTCGGCTGCCGAGCCCAAGCTCGCCGATGCCGTTGCAGCGCAACGGCTCCCGGGGCGGCGAGTCGTCGTGGCGACCTATCTGCTCGCTCCCGGCTTCTTCGCCGAGCTCGCGCGCCGGTCCGGGGCGGACGTCGTCACCGAGCCCCTGCTCCTGCCCCACCAGGCGGCCCCCGAGGAGCTCGTCGAGGTCGTGGTCGACCGCTTCGTCAGCTGACGAGGCCGCACCGGACGAGCCGGCGCGGGACGTCCGCGGGACGTGTCAGCGGATCGGCAGGCCGAGGTGGTGCGCTGCGGCGGCCGTGACCGCAGCGGACACGACCGGACCGTGACCTGGGTCGACCGTCAGGCCCGGCGCCGCACCGGCGCTACCGATCCAGTGTCCCCACCCCATCGCCTGCAGCGGCTGGGGCACGCCGGGCGTCACGACGGGACGCCCGCCGTCAGGGCCCCACCCGGCCAGGGCGTCGCTCGCGACGACGGCGTGGGCGCGCGGACCCCCGCCGTGCACTCGGGAAGCAGGACCGTCCGGGACGGACGCCGTGGCTGGGGTGCCGACCGCGACACTCCCCTGGGGCGACCGGACCGCCTCCACCGACGAGCCGCTCGAGCCGCTCGAGCCGCTCGAGCCGCTCGAGCCAGACGAACCCGACGTCATCGATGCCCCCGACGACCGGTGCTGGAGGTCGGCGTTGTCGTGGAGGCGACGGGACAGCCGGTCGAGCTCGACGCTGATCCGGTGCAGGTCGTGCTCGACCCTCCGCCAGCGTTCGACGAGGTGCTGCAGGTCCGGCCCCTGCCAGGCCCCCTGCATCGTGGACACCGCTCGCTGCCCGCGTGCGCGGACGACGTCGACCTCCCGGCCGAACGACGCCATGCGGCCCGCCGAGTCGCGCAGCGCGTCGACGTCAGCACCCTTCGAGAACACAGATCTCCCCTTCACCCCTGCAAACCGGGCCAATCCTCACCTGACGGGCACGGTCGGTGCAATGGGGAGCGCTCCCCGGCCTCCCGGCATACTCGGAAGGTCCCGTCCGCCCACCCACGGAAGGTATGCCGCTGAGCCCGCCACGCCGCTACCTGACCCTCGCCTCCCCCGCCGCCGCCGAGATCGAGGCTAAGCGGTCGCGGTTCGTGTGCGACCTGTCACCGGCGGCGTCGGAGGACGAGGCTCGCGCGTTCGTCGAGCAGGTGCGCTCGGGCAGTCGCGACGCCCGGCACCACTGCACCGCGTTCGTGCTCGGTCCGGACGGGGCGACCCAGCGCAGCAACGACGACGGAGAACCGTCCGGCACGGCAGGCGCCCCCATGCTGGACGTCCTGCGCGGGCGCGGGCTGACCGACGTCGTGGCCGTCGTGACGCGATGGTTCGGCGGCACCCTGCTGGGCACCGGCGGCCTCATCCGCGCCTACGGCGACGCGGTCGCTGCGGCCGTCGACGAGGCGACGATCCTGACCATGGAGCTGCGCGAAGGGCTCACGGTCTCGGTCGCGGCCGCGGACGGCCCGCGGGTCGAGAACGCCCTGCGCGGGCACGACGGCTGCGTCGTCACCGACACCGAGTGGTCGGCGACCGGCCTGCTGCTCCGCGTCAGCGTCGTGCCGGGGCACCAGGACGCCGTCGCCGGGGTCGTCGCCGCACTCACCTCCGGGGCGGCCACCGTCGCACCGGGAGCACCGACCTGGACGGAGTGCGCAGTCTGATCGAGCGAGCACCTGCGTGAGAGCATGCGGGCATGGGCTTCCACATCGCCAACGAGCCGGCCGCCGACCAGGTCCTCGATGAGCACCCGTTCGCCGTCGTGGTCGGCATGATGCTCGACCAGCAGTACGGCATGGAGCACGCCTTCCGGGGCGGCTACAAGGTGCTGAGCCGGTTCGGCACGCTCGACCCCGCCGCCATCGCGGCGGCCGACCCGGACGAGTTCAAGGCGATGGCCAGCACGCCGCCGGCCATCCACCGCTTCCCGGGCTCGATGGCCGCGCGCCTGCAGGAGCTCGCCGCCCTCGTCGAGGACCGCTACGACGGCGACGTCACCCGCCTCTGGACCGAGGCGGACACCGGCAAGGAGCTGCTGCGACGGGTGCAGGAGCTGCCGGGCTTCGGCAAGCAGAAGGCGCAGATCTTCGTGGCGCTCCTTGCCAAGCAGCTCGGTGTGCGCCCCGACGGATGGGAGTCCGCAGCAGGCGACTACGCCCTGGAGGGCTTCCGCTCGGTCGCCGACGTCGTCGACGCCGACTCGCTGCTCAAGGTACGAGAGTTCAAGCAGGCCAAGAAGGCCGAGGCGAAGGCCAAGCAGACAGACTGAGCACCAGCTCTTCTCGCAGGTATGCCGTTGGGCTCGCTTCTCGTGGAAGCGAGCCCAACGGCATACGGTCCGAAGCCCTCGGTCGGGCTGCGCGTCGGCGTGACTAGGCGACGGCGTGGGCGCGGTCCCACGCGCCGTAGCCACCGAGGATGTCGGACACGTCGGCGTAGCCCTTCGACCGCAGCAGGCTCGCACCGACCGAGCTGCGCCAGCCGCCCGCGCAGTAGACGAGGACCGGCCGGGTCGGGTCGAGCTCGACGCTGCGTCGTGCCAGCTCGGCGAGCGGGATGTGCACTGCGCCGGGAAGGCCACCGGACTCGAGCTCACCGGCGTTGCGGATGTCGACCACCTGCACGTCCTGGCTGACGGCGGCCCGGTCGGCCTCGGCGACCGAGAGGCGGCTCGCCTGGTCGACGTCGCCCCGGTGCGTCAGGAGGTAGGCCTCCGGATCCGCGACGTAGCCGACGACGTGGTCGTAGCCGATGCGAGCGAAGCGCGTGGCCACCTCCTGCTCCTGGCCCTCCGGCGCGATGACGACGATCTCGTCCTCGGGCGCGAAGACCATCCCGACGGTCTCGGCCATCCGACCGTCGGCGGGCACGTTGACCGAGCCGCGCAGGTGCCCGGCGGCGAACTCCTGCACGTCGCGGGCGTCGTGGACCCGCGCCCCACGGGCGATGGCGGCCTCGACCGCGGCCTCGTCGAGCGCCGGGACGGCGGCGTCGACGGCACGCAGCTCACGGGACTGCTTGTTGAGTGTGGCGTTGTAGACGAAGTACGCGGGCGCCGCGGACTGACCGGCGGTCACCACCTCGAGGAACTCCGCCTCGCTCATGGGCTGGCAGGCGTAGTTGAGGGCGCGCTGCTCGCCGATCGTGGACTGGCGCTCGGTCGAGAGGTTCTTGCCGCAGGCCGAGCCGGCTCCGTGGGCGGGGAAGACGCGGACGGCATCCGGAAGGCCCATGAGCTTGCGCTGCACCGAGTCGTAGAGCATCTTGCCGAGCTCGTCGGCCGTGACGCCGACCGAGGCGAGCAGGTCGGGGCGACCCACGTCGCCGATGAAGAGGGCGTCACCCGTGAGCACGCCGTGGGCGACGTCGTCGTCGGCGTGCTCGAAGACGAGGACCGAGATCGACTCGGGGGTGTGCCCGGGCGTCGACATGATCTCGAGCGTCACGTCACCGAGCGAGATGCGCTCGCCGTCGGCGAGGTGGCGCACGGGGAAGTCCGTGGCCGCGGCCTCGCCGTAGCCGATCCACGCGCCGGTCTCACGCGCCAGCTCGAGGTGCCCCGAGACGAAGTCGGCGTGGAAGTGGGTGTTGACGATGCCGACGATCTCGAGCCCGCGGGCCCGTGCGTCGTCGAGGTACTCGGCGACGTCGCGTCGGGGGTCGACGACGACGGCCTTGCCGCTCGTCTCGTCTGCGACCAGGTACGAGGCCTGCGAGAGGCAGTCGAGGTAGTACTGGGTGAAGATCACTGGGGCTCCTGACGGGGATGGGACACGAGTCTGTACAGTTGAACGGATACCCCTAGGGGTATATTCCGAGAGGTCTGGACGGAGGCGCCTCAGGCGGCCGCCTCGTTCAGCTCGCGGATCACCGCGCCGAGGGTGGGTGCCGTCCGGCGGTTGTGGGGCAGCATCGACAGCGCCTTGCCCATGGCGCAGCTGTCGGTCAGGGCCGCTCCGGCGAGGCCGGCGCCGATCGCGGCCGACACCCACTTCAGGGCCGGTGCCTTGGTGCTGGCCAGGACGCCGGACAGGACGATGCCGCCGGCGACGAGCCGGACCTGGCGCTCGAGCTCCCACGTCTGGGCGCCGCGCTTGAGGGGTGCCCCGGCGGCCTCCCAGGCCACGACCCCTCCCGCGAGGACGTGCACGTTGGCCAGTCCCGTCTCGGCGAGCAGGCTCTCGGCCTGGCCGGCCCGGGCACCGGACCGACAGATCAGCACAATCTCCTGGTCCAGGTGGGCGCGCAGCTCGTCACGGTGCTCTCGCAGGAGCGGCAGCGGCACGTTGTACGAGCCGGGGATGTGGGCGGTCGTGAACTCTGCCGGCGTGCGCACGTCGAGCAGTCGCGGACGGTCCGGTGCGGCCAGCCACTCCTGCAGAGCGGCCGGGTCGAGGGACGCGGGTCGGGCGACCGCAGGGTGGGTGGTGGCGTCAGTGGTGGTGCTCATGGTTCCTTTCATCACCCGTCCGGGCGACCGGACGGGGCTGGTGGCTGACGAGGGGGTGTCAGCCGACGAGGGACAGGCTGCGCGCAGCCGTGTAGAGGGCGACGCCGACGAGGAGGACGGCGAACGCGACGGTGAGGTGCCGAGGGTTGGCCCTGGAGGCGATCCGACCGCCGACGAGGCTCCCCACGATCGCGGCGACGGTGAAGGTGGCGATGAGCCGCCAGTCCAGGGTGCTGCTGCCGTGGGTCACGCGAGCGACGAGGGCGGTCGCGCTGTTGACCGCGATGACGAGCAGCGACGTGCCCACGGCGGTGGGCATGGGGAAGCCCAGGGCCAGCACGAGGGCCGGCACGAGGGCGAAGCCGCCGCCGACGCCGAAGAAGCCGGTGAGCAGGCCGACGAGCGTGGCGGTGACGACCACCTTCGCGACCCGTGGACAGGCGCAGGCGAAGGGCCGCAGCGTGATCATCGGCTCCTCGGTCGGGTCCAGCACCTCTGCCGGCAGGCGGGAGCCGAGCACGCGCCGCAGCATGAGGGCGGCCACGAGGAGCATGAGCGCGGCGAAGGAGAGCAGCAGGGTCGAGGGAGCGACGGACCGGGACAGGGCGGTCCCCGCGAAGGAGCCGGCCGTCCCGAGCGCCCCGAAGAGCAGGCCCTGGGCGAAGCGCACGCGGCCGGCGCGGGCATGCGGCACGAGCGCGATGAGGGAGGTGATCCCGACGATGATGAGCGAACTCGTCGTGGCGTCGCGCGGGTCCTGACCGAGGACGTAGACGAGAGCCGGGACGGTGAGGATCGAACCCCCGCCGCCGAGAGCTCCGAGGCTCAGGCCGATGAGGACGCCGAGCGGGATGGCCAGCAGCAGCACGAGACGGACTCCTTGGGTGCGTGGGGCGGGTGCGTCGGGGCGGCCGCGGCGCCGGGAGCGGGTGCGTGGGCGCGCACCCGCTCCGGCGCCGACCGGCCGCTTTCAGACGGGTCGGTCGAGCGGATCAACCGGATGGGCGGATCGGGTCTCAGCGACCGAAGAGGCGACCCAGGAAGCCGCCCCCTCCGGTGGAGGTGGGGGCGTGGCCGGGGCAGCGCTGGCCGGTGGGCACGTTGCGCATGACCTGGTCGACGTGCTGGCCGCAGCCGGCCCAGGTGGTCTTGCCGCAGGTCTTGCAGGTGGCGGGTCGGCACATGGTGGTCGTTCTCCTTGTCTGCCGTCGCGGTTCGGCGGCATCGGTGGTGGTGTGACGTGGTGATGAAGGGGTGGGAGCTTGGGGACAGGAAGGGACGGACGGGCTGGGGTCAGGCGGCGGCCGTGAGGGGCAGGCCGGTGGCCGCCGCGTGCTCGTCGTAGCTGTCGTCGACGGCGACGACGCGATGGCCGTGGGCCGCGAGGACCGACGCCGCGATGGAGGCCCGGTAGCCGCCGGCGCAGTGCACCCAGACCTGGCCCGGTGGCGTCTGCCCGAGGCGCGTGAGCAGCTCGTGGAGCGGGATGCTGACCGCACCTTCGATGTGCGAGGCGGCGTGCTCGGACGCGCGACGGACGTCGAGGACGGCGACGTCCCGGTGGTGTCGCACCTGGGCGAGGTCGGCGAACGTGGCGCGCTCGAACGAGCCCAGTGGCTGGTCGGTCCAGTCGGCCGGCTCGCCGGTGGCGGCGCCCTCGAGGTGGTCGATGCCGATCCGCACGAGCTCTCGCTGGGCCTCGGCGACCTGCTCCGGCGAGTCGCCGAGCAGGGTGAGCGGCGTGCCCCACGGGATGAGCCAGCCGAGGTACGTGGCGAACTGGCCGTCGATGCCGAAGTTCAGAGTCCCGGTGACATGCCCTGCCGCGTATGCCGTCCGGCTGCGCAGGTCGACCACCCACTCACCGCGGGTGATCCGGTCTGCGAGCACGTCCTTGTCGGCGCGCTCGGGCGCCTCGAGGTCCGGCACGTCGGGGCCGCCGGCGTTCGCGGCGCCCATGTGGGCGTAGTAGGCGGGGTAGTCGTCCAGCCCGGCGAGCGTGTCGGCGACCCAGCGCTCCTCGTCCTGGGTCAGGGCGGGGTTGGCCCGCTTCTCCTGCCCGATGGTCGAGGCGGTCGTGTCACCGGTGGAGCCGGCCGAGCAGAAGCTGCCGAAGCCGTGGGTCGGCAGCACTGGGGTGTCCTCGGGCAGCTCGTCGGCGAGCCGGTGGGCCGACTCGTACTGGTGGTGCACGAGGTCGTGCGTGTGCTCGCGACCGAGGAGGTCGGGCCTCCCGGTCGCGCCGAAGAGGAGCGAGCCGCCGGTGAAGACGCCGATCGGTCGGAGCGCGCCCGACCCCTCTCCGCCGTCGCCGGGGGTCGCCGCGTCGAGGGCGTAGGACAGGTGCGTGAAGGTGTGGCCCGGCGTGGCGATGACCCGTACCCGCAGCGAGTCGGAGACGTCGATGACGTCGCCGTCCCGCACCGGCACGCGGTCGAAGGAGACCTCGTCGTCGGCGTTGACGTGGTAGTCCGCCCCGGTGGCGAGCGCCAGCGCGTGGCCGCCGGTGACGTAGTCGTTGTGGATGTGGGTCTCGAAGACGTGCGTGATGGAGACGTTCGCGTCGTCCGCGAGCCGGAGCACGCGGTCGATGTCGCGCTGGGGGTCGACGACGATCGCCACCCGCCCGTCATGGGCGAGGTAGCTGCGGTCGCCGAGCGTGGGCGTGTCGATCGGGATGATGGTGGCCATCGATGGTCCTCTCGTCGTGGCGGGCGCAGGTCGGGTCGGGCGGGGTGTGACGGCGGGTGCTGCCTCGCGGGCAGCGCCTCAGCCGGCGGGCTTCAGGCCGCTGACGACCGGTCGGCCTGATCCGGCCCACGCGGACGTGCCACCGTCGACGGAACGCGCGTCGAAGCCGGATCGGGCGAGGTAGTCGCTCATGGCGCGGCTGCGGTTGCCGCTGGCGCAGATGACGTAGACGGGTCGCCGCTGGTCGAGCTCGCCGACACGGGACGGCAGCTGACCCATCGGCATCAGCACAGCCCCGGGGACGTGGCCCCCGACGTACTCGCCCGGCTCCCGGACGTCGACGACGACGGCGCCGTCCGCAGCAGCGGCGGCGAGCTCTTCGATACTGGCAATGGTGGTCATGGACACTCCTCCGGGACTAGGGATCGATACCCATGGGGGTATCTGTCAGACAGAACCCTAGCCTCCCTGCCGCCGTTCCGTCGAACTGGACGGCGCGTCGCCGCCATGCCCCCTAGGGTATTGATCCGGAGATGAGGGCACCTCGGTCGGGGCCATGCGCAACTTATACCCCAAGGGGTATAGACTTCGCGCTGAACCTCTGCCCCCTCAAGGAGATCCGCATGACGACCGCCACCAGCACCCCGACGACGCCGACCCCAGAGCCCGCGGCCGGCTCCCCCGCCAGCGACGACCTGACCCCGGTCGTCAACCGGCTCAAGCGCGCCCAGGGACAGATCGGCGGCGTCATCCGGCTCATCGAGGAGGGCCGCGACTGCCGCGACATCGTCACCCAGCTCGCCGCCGTCAACAAGGCTCTCGACCGGGCCGGCTTCGCCATCGTCTCGAGGAGCCTGCGTGAGTGCGTCAGCTCCCCCGGCGGCCTGCAGCCGGAGGACCAGGCCGCGCTGGAGAAGCTCTTCCTCACCCTCGCCTGAGGTTCACCGGGGCCGCGTCGGGACGGAGCAGTGGTCCGCGCGCTCTCAGCCCTGGCTGGATGCCGGGGTGAGGCGGCCGGCCAGACGCCACTCGAGCGCCCCGTCGGCCGCCCGGCGAGCGCTCACTCCGTGCGCCGACAGCATCCGGACGGCGTCGTGCGCCAGGACGCAGTAGCGACCCCGGCAGTACGCGACGACCTCTCGCCCGACCGGCAGCTCGCCGAGCCGCTGCGCGAGCTCGTCGAGCGGCAGGTTGAGGGACCCGTGCAGGTGCCCCGCGGCATACTCCACCTGCGGGCGGACGTCGATGACGACGACCTCTCCCGTGGCGAGGCACCTCAGCAGCTCGTCGGTCTCCACCGCCTCGGTGTCGTCCGGACCCAGGTACGCGCGTCGGGCGGCTTCGGTGTGCGGTCGGCGGGTCTGGGCGACCTGCTGGAGCACTCCCCACAATCCGGCCACGTCGTCACCGGCCAGGGCATAGACGTGCCGCTTGCCGTCGCGCCGGGACACGAGGAGACCCGCCTCGCGAAGGACCTGCAGGTGGGCCGAGCAGGTGCTCATCCCGAGCCCCGCAGCCCCCGCCAGGACTTCGACGCTGCGCGGGCCCTGGGCCAGGAGGTCGAGCAGCTCGAGGCGCTTGGCGTGGCCGAGCACCTTTCCCACCGCGGCGAACTCACCGAACAGGTCGTCCTTCGCCGCGCGGTCACCCACCGGTCGCACCGTCCCCCGCCAGAGGCGCGTGCCGGTAGTGGTGGGTCTCGTACATCCGGGCGGCCACGACGACCCCGGAGGCGGCCGTCAGGGCTGCGACGACCCAGACGGCCGCGCGCACCCCGAGCGCATCGGCGACGACGCCCGCCAGGAGCGCGCCGACCGCGAAGCCGCCGTCGCGCCAGAGCCGGTAGATCCCGACCGACCGCGCCCGCCAGGCCGGGTGGGCGACGTCCCCGATCGAGGCCAGGAGGGTCGGGTAGACCATCGCCGTGCCCGCTCCGAGGAGGGCCGCCGCGACGACCCACCACGCGAAGGCGTCGGCCAGCGCGATGCCGGCCAGGGCGAGCGCCTGGAGCCACATGCCGGCAGCGATGAGCCACTTGCGCCCCCACCGATCGGACAGGGCGCCGGTCACCAGTTGCCCGACCCCCCACACCGCCGGGTAGACGGCGGCGAGGACACCGATCCGGCCGACCGAGACGCCGGCGCCGGCGAAGAGGACGGGGAACAGCCCCCAGGCGAGGCCGTCGTTGAGGTTGTTGACCAGCCCTGCCTGGCTCGCCGAGGACAGCGCCGGCTCACGGAAGCTGGTCTGGACGAACACCTCGCGGTCGGTGAGCTCGTCGTGCAGGTGGTCGTGTCGTCCGTCGGCGCGAGCCACGTGCCCCGACGCCTCGAGACGCGCGTGCTCGCGGGTCTCCCTCACCGCGAGCACCGAGAGGCCGAGCCCGAGCGCCGCGAAGGCGAGCCCGAGCAGGAACGGCGCCGGGCGCAGCCCGAAGGACTGCGCGAGGTAGCCGGTGACGAGCGCCGTCACCGCCACCGCGCCGTAGCCCGCGGCCTCGTTGAGACCCATGGCGAAGCCTCGCCGCGCGGGGCCGACGAGGTCGATCTTCATGACCACCGTGACCGACCACGTCAGCCCCTGGCTGACCCCGAGCAGGAGGTTGGCGACGAGCACCCACGTCCACGACGGGGCCCAGATCAGCAGGAGCGGGACGGGCACCGCCACCAGCCACCCTGCCACCAGCACGGGCTTGCGGCCGTAGCGGTCCGCCCACGTCCCGGCGAGGTAGTTCGTGGCGGCCTTGGCGAGACCGAAGACGAGGATGAAGGACAGCCCGGCGGTGTAGGCGCGGAGCCCGAACTCCTGCTCGCCCAGCAGCGGCAGCACCGTGCGTTCCTGCCCCAGCATGCCGCCGACGAGCGCGTTGACCGCGACGAGCAGGGTGAACTGGGCGATGTTCTGGCGGAGGCCGAGGCGCACCGGCCGATCGCCGACGGGCGCCGGGTCGACCGTGCGGTCAGAGGCTGGGCGAGACATGGCTCCATCATTCCATGGATCTGTGGAATGAGAGGTATCGCGTATGCCGCTGGGCCCCTTCCTCGTGGAGGGGGCCCAGCGGCATACGTGTGTCAGGCGTCGCCCGGCGGAGGTCAGTCGGCGAGGAAGCCGAGCAGGTCGGCCCGGGTCAGAACGCCGATCGGCTTGCCGTCCTCGACGACGAGGATCGCGTCGGACTCCTCCAGCTCCTTGCGGGCCGCTGACACCGGCGAGCCGGCACCGACGAGCGGCAGGCCCGGCTCGATGTGCTTCTCGACCGAGTCCGCGAGGTGCGCATGGCCGGTGAAGAGGGCGGCGAGCAGGGCTCGCTCACTGACCGACCCGGCCACCTCGCCGGACATGACGGGCGGCTCGGCCTTGACGACGGGCATCTGCGAGACGCCGTACTCGCGCAGGATCTGCACGGCGTCCCGGATGGTCTCGTTGGGGTGGGTGTGCACGAGAGCGGGCATGTCGCCCGACTTGCTGCGCAGCACCGAGCCGACGGTCTCCTCGGTGTGGTCGTTGAGGAAGCCGTAGGAGTGCATCCACTCGTCGTTGAAGATCTTGCTCATGTAGCCGCGACCGGAGTCGGGCAGCAGGACGACCATGACGGCATCCTCGGGCAGGTCCTTGGCGGCGCGCAGAGCCGCCACGACGGCCATGCCGCACGAGCCGCCGACGAGCAGGCCCTCCTCGCGGGCGAGTCGACGCGTCATCTCGAACGAGTCGGCATCGCTGACCGCGATGACCTCATCGACGACCGACGGGTCGTAGGCGCCTGGCCAGAAGTCCTCGCCGACACCCTCGACGAGGTACGGGCGACCCGTCCCGCCGGAGTAGACGGAGCCCTCGGGGTCGGCGGCGATGATGCGCACGGCGCCGTCGCTGACCTCCTTGAGGTACTTGCCCGTGCCGCTGATCGTGCCACCCGTGCCGGCGCCCGCGACGAAGTGCGTGACCCGGCCGTCGGTGTCGCGCCAGATCTCCGGACCGGTGCTCAGGTAGTGGCTGTTGGGGCCCTCGGGGTTGTAGTACTGGTTCGGCTTCCACGCGCCGTCGATCTCGCGCACGAGGCGGTCGGAGACGGAGTAGTAGGAGTCGGGGTGCTCGGGCTCGACCGCGGTCGGGCAGACGACGACCTCGGCGCCGTACGCCTTGAGCACGTCGCGCTTGTCCTGGCTCACCTTGTCGGGGCAGACGAACACGCAGTGGTAGCCGCGGCGCTGCGCGACGAGCGCGAGGCCGACGCCGGTGTTGCCGCTCGTCGGCTCGACGATGGTGCCGCCGGGCCCCAGCAGGCCGTCGCGCTCGGCGGCCTCGACCATGCGCAGGGCGATGCGGTCCTTCACCGAGCCACCGGGGTTGAAGTACTCGACCTTCGCCAGCACCGTGCACCTCACCCCCGCGTCCGCGACGACGGAGCCGAGCTTGACCAGGGGCGTGTTGCCGACGAGGTCGGCGACGTTCTCTGCGTACTTCACCCGCCCATCCTAGGAGGGCCGTCCCACCGGTCGAGACACCCAGCCTCCTCAGCGCTCGAGCGGGCCTCCCAGCCTTCCCCGGAGCTGCCCTCGAGCTTCCCCCAAGCTGCCCTCGGCCGGCCATCGACCACCCACCGGCCGGTCCCGAACCGGGCACGGACCGCCCGGCCCGGGCGTTACCGTGGTGAACCGGACGCAGTGTCGACCGCGACGCAGGAGGGGGCTTTCCGATGGGGCGTGCACGGCGCGCGCGCAAGATCGCGCAGGCGGCCGCCTACGGCGGCGGCGTGGGTGTCGCCGGTCTGGGGGCCCTCGGCGCCCTCGGCTACGGCGTGCTGCGGGTCGAGGCCAGGATGGCGCGGCGGATCGTCGGCCAGCCCTTCGAGGGCGCCCCCGCCGACAGCGGCACCTACGGCTCCGGGTCCGGCGCCCCCCTGCGGTTCGTCGTGCTCGGCGACTCGACCGGCGTCGGGATGGGCGCGGACCATGCGCACCAGACGATCGGGGCGACCATCGCGAACGGCATCGCCGCCTTCAGCGGGCGGCCGGTCGAGCTGACCAACGTCGCCGTGATCGGGGCCGAGTCGCCCGGCCTCGACGAGCAGGTCGAGCGCGCCCTGTCCGCGGTGCCCGAGCCCGACGTCGCCGTCGTCATGATCGGCGCCAACGACGTCACCCACCGCATCAACACGACCGTGGCCGTGCGGCACCTGGAGATGACGGTCCGCTCCCTGCGCGAGGCCGGCGCCGAGGTCGTCGTGGGCACCTGTCCCGACCTCGGGGCGATCGAGCCGGTCCCCCAGCCCCTGCGGCTGCTCGCGCGCCGCTGGTCGCGCGACCTCGCCGCCGCCCAGACCGTGGCCGTCGTCGAGGCCGGCGGGCGCGCCGTGTCGATCGGCGACCTGCTGAGCGAGGCCTTCTCGGCGGAGCCGCACGTGATGTTCAGCCAGGACCGCTTCCACCCCAGCCCCGCCGGCTACGCCCGGGTCGCCGCGGCCCTGCTGCCCACCGTCAGTGCCGCCCTCGACCTCTTCGGCGAGCGCAGCACCCCGGCCGAGCCCAACCTGGGGCGCGGGGAGAGCGTCGGCCCGCTCGCCGTCGCCGCGACCAGGGCCGTCACCCAGCCGGGCACCGAGGTCGCCCCGGCGGAGGTCGGCGGCCAGGCCCGCGGCGCCCACGGCCGCTGGGCCGTGCTGCTCCACCGCATCCGCCCGACCGTGCCGGTCGCCGCCTCCCCGGCCGTCGCGACACCGGCGGCAGGTCCGACGGACCTCTCCACAGACGCTGTGGGCACCGGCCCGAGCACCGACCCGGCGCACCTCGGGACGGAGGGGACGGCATACGCCCCCGTCGACGAGCGGCAGCCGCAGGACCCCGCCGAGGACGCCGTCCTGCGCTGACGCCGCACCCGTTCCCGCGACGGCCACGGCACGGCCACGGCCACGGCCACGGCCACGGCCACGGCCACGGCACGACGAAGGGCCGCCCGCACGTGCGGGCGGCCCTTCGGAAGTGACGGAGGTCAGCCGATCTTCATGATCTGGCCGGCGTCAGGGGCCTTGATGCCGAGGTCCTCGTTCCACTTGGAGAAGTCGAGCTGGCCGGGGCTGTCGGACGAGCCGGTGAAGCGCACGACCTCGGACTTGTCCTTGGAGACGTACAGCGCCCCCTCCTTCTTGCCCTTCTTGTCGGTCAGCACCCAGCAGTCGACGCCGTTGACGTTCTCGGTGGCGACGTCGGACGACAGCTGCTGCGGGGTGACCGCACCGAAGGCCTTCTCGAGGAAGCTCTTCAGGCTGAGGCTCTCGGTCATCGACGAGGCCGAGGCCGGGGCCTTGATGAACTTGTCGCCGGCCTTCTGCACCGAGGCGGGAGCGCCCTGCTTCTTCCAGAAGGTCGCGTCGCCCTGGATGAAGACGCCGTCGGCGACCGAGATGACGCGAGCCTTGCCGTCGCCCTCCATCTCGATGGCGATGTCGGCGGTCTTGCCGTCGCTCGTGCCCTTGAAGTCGATCTTGATGGCCTTGCCGTTCTGCTCGACCTGCCCGACGAAGGCACCCGAGGTCGCGGCGAGGGCGTTCGACTTGGCCTTGTCGAGGATGTCGGCCGCCTGCGACGAGCCGCTCGTCGCAGCCGTCGTCGAGCTCGTCGTGGCAGCCGGCGTCGACGTGGCCGCGGCGGAGCTGGTGGCGGCGGCAGGCGTCTCGGACTTCGAGCACGCGGCTGCGCCGAGGCTGATCGCGATCGCGCCGGACACGGCGACGACGCGAGTCGTGAAGGTCTTCATGGTGGGCAAGCCCCCTGGTCGTCGGAGGGTCCGGAGTGAGTGCCCGGACCGGGTCGGTGCCATCGGCGCCGACGATCCACCCTAGCCGTCGCGCCGGCCGCCCTTCCGGTCGTACCCGGTCCGCGGGCGACCCCCTCGGTCGCGGGCGATCCGCCACGTTCCGCCGCGCACCGAGACGCACGTCATGGCCGACCGCCCTGTCCAACGGGTGCGAGGACGTCCTACCATCGTGGGAACTGAGCAAGCGCTTAGTCGCCCGTCGCACCGCAGCGCGGGCCGTCGATGCTGCACCAGGAGATCCCCCGTGACCGAAGCCGTCATCGTCTCGACCGCCCGCTCGCCGTTCGGCCGCGCCTTCAAGGGCTCGCTCAAGGAGGTCCGTCCCGACGACCTCGCCGCCACGGTCATCCAGGCCGCGCTCGACAAGGTGCCCGCCCTCGACAAGCGCCTCGTCGAGGACCTCTACCTCGGCTGCGCCGAGCCCTCCGGCCGCCACGGCTCCAACATGGCCAAGGTCGTCGCCACGCTCCTCGACATCGACGCGACCCCTGCCGCGACGATCAACCGCTTCTGCGCCTCCTCGGCCCAGACGACGCGCATGGCCTTCCACGCGATCAAGGCCGGCGAGGGCGACATCTTCATCTCCGCCGGCGTCGAGTGCGTCTCGCAGTACACCGACTGGGCCGGTGCCGGTGGCGCCAAGGAGGACCAGCAGAACGGCCGCTTCGCCGACGCCCAGGCCCGCACCAAGCGCATCGCCGAGTCCAACGAGACGTGGACCGACCCGCGCCAGGACGGCCTGCTCCCCGACATCTACATCTCGATGGGCCAGACGGCCGAGAACGTCGCGACGGCCTACGGCATCTCCCGCGAGCGCCAGGACGAGTGGGGCGTCACGAGCCAGAACCGCGCCGAGGCCGCCCTCGGCCGGGGCTTCTTCGACTGGGAGATCACGCCGGTCACGACCCCCGACGGCACCGTGGTGAGCAAGGACGACGGTCCCCGCGCCGGCGTCACGCTCGAGGCCGTCCAGGGCCTGAACCCGGTCTTCCGCGAGCAGGGCACGGTCACCGCCGGCAACTGCTGCCCGCTCAACGACGGCGCCGCGGCCCTCGTCATCATGAGCGACACCAAGGCCAAGGAGCTCGGCCTCGAGCCCCTCGCCCGCGTCGTCTCGACCGCCGCGACCGGCCTCTCGCCCGAGATCATGGGCCTCGGCCCGGTCGAGGCGACCAACCTCGCGCTCAAGCGCGCCGGCCTGTCGATCGGCGACATCGACCTCTACGAGATCAACGAGGCCTTCGCCGCCCAGGTGATCGGCTCGGCCGACCAGATCGGCATGGACTACGACAAGCTCAACGTCAACGGCGGCGCCATCGCCATCGGGCACCCCTTCGGTGCCACCGGCGCCCGCATCACCGGCACGCTGATCAACGCGCTGCGTGAGCGCGACCAGCAGTTCGGCCTCGAGACGATGTGCGTCGGCGGCGGCCAGGGCATGGCCGTCATCTTCGAGCGCCTCAGCTGAACGATCGGACCCGCTCCGACCACGGCGAGTGGGCACCTTCCCCCCGGGCAGGTGCCCACTCGGCGTTCCGGCAGAAGGTGCGGGTCAGAGCAGCCTGCGTATGCCGGCCAGTGCCTCCGCGACCACCCCGGGGTCGGCGTCCGGCTCGGTCACGAACAGGTCGTGCACCATCACCGCCAGCTGGTCCATGACGACGGCCGGGCCGAGGTCGGGCACCTGCCGGGACTCGAGCCCCCGCGCCCCGGCCACGCGGTCGGCGAGCGACTGCACGAGGACCCGGACGGACGGCATACGAGAAAGCGCGTGGTCGAGCGGCAGCTGGTGCCACCGCTCGACCACGCGCCGGAGCTCGTCTGACACCTCGTGCGGGGTCGGCGAACCCGCGCGCGAAGGCGTCACGAGGGCGTCAGTCGCGCAGACGCGCGAAGAGACGGACGAACTCGATGTAGAGCCAGACGATCGAGACGATCAGGCCGTGCGCGAGCAGCCACGAGTACTTCTTCGGCGCACCCACCCGGACCGCGTTGTCGATCGTGTCGAAGTCGATGGCCAGGGAGTACGACGCGAGGCCGACACCGAGGACCGACAGGATGATGCCGAGGCCGCCGCTGCCGCCGAAGCCCCAGCCGCTGATGACGCCCGTCATGAGCAGGACGACCTGCAGCAGCGAGAAGAGGCCGTAGCCGACGATGGCGAAGAAGAACATGCGGCGGGTCTTGTCGTTGACCTTGACGAAGCCGGTCGCGTAGCCGACGTACATCGCCACGAAGACGCAGAGGGTGGCGAGGACCGCCATCTGCACGACCCCGTCGTACTTCGGGATCGAGGCGATGAACTGGCTGAAGGCGCCGAGGAAGGCGCCCTGCAGCACGGCGTAGACCATGAGCAGCGGCACCGAGACCTTCTTCATGAAGGCGATGACGAAGCCGAGGATCAGCGTGCCGAACATGCCACCGAGCCAGAACGGCAGCGTCATGTCGGTGTTGGCGGCCGTCCAGAACCACGAGACGCCGGCGACGGCGACCGTGACGACGAACAGCGTGAGGCTCTTGATGACGACGTCGTCGACCGTGACGCGGCCGGTGTCGACCGGGCCGGCGCTCTCGCGCGCGTACATCTCATTGAGCTGCTGTGCCGTCATCGCGTCCCGGGTCGCGTAGCCGGACGTGGCAGCCTGCGTGCCCTGCTGCGCCGGCTGCTGCGGACTGCCCTGGGGCGAGCCGAAGCCGGCGTAGCGCTCCTTCTCGATCTGCTTGTTGAGCCGGTCGAAGACCGGGTTTCCACCTGCCATGTGAGTGCGCTCCTAAAAGCACTGGGTGCCACGACCCGCGAATGGGCGTGACGACTGTCCCCAAGAGTAAGCGAACGCACCCCACCGAAAGGTTCCCTCACGCAGGATCGACACGCGTCCGACCGGCCGGCACACGCTCGGCCGGGCGCGGCGGGATCGACCCGGCGTGACGGCATACTGGGGACCCCGCCCCCGTGGCCCAATCGGCAGAGGCAGGCGACTTAAAATCGCCAACGGTGAGGGTTCGAGTCCCTCCGGGGGTACGTCACAGGCGCCAGCAGTACGGGCACGGTTCGGTAACGCCCTGCTCACGCCTTGGCGCGGCGAGGCAGGCACTCCCGCGCTCCGCCTAGAATGGCGGACGAGATCGTGGTCCAGGGGCTGCCTACGCGCTCCCTCCTGGACCTGCGCGCCATCTGGCGCCGACCCCTCACCAGATGAAGGAGCAGCGGGTGCTGGAGCATCGTGTCGCCGACGCGACGACGGCGACCGCGCGCACGCCCCTCCTCGCCTCCTGGACGCTCGACACCCGCCTCGCGGCCTTCGGTGAGCGCCTGGCCGACGCCCTGCAGCGCACGTGGGCCGACCCCATGGTCCGCCGCGGCACCCTGGGCACGACCCTCGTCGCCGCCGGCTCGATCAGCCCGGCATTCCTGCCCGCCGACACCTTCGAGCTGCCGGCCTCGCCCCTCATCGAGCGCTTCGGACTCGAGTGGCTCGGTTCGGGCGCCGGACGGGTCCTCACGACGATCCTGCTCGCCGTCGGCATGGCCCTGCTCGTCGACGCCTGGCTGCGCATGCGCCCGGTGCACGGCCGCAAGGCGCCGTCCCTCGCGTGGCTGCTGTGGAGCCTGCCGATCATGCTCGCGCCGCCGCTCTTCAGCCGCGACGCCTACAGCTACGCCGCGCAGGGCCAGATCGTGCTGCGCAACATGGACCCGTATGCCGTCGGCCCCTTCTGGGTGCCCGGACCGTTCGCCGACCAGGTCGACCCCATGTGGATCGACACGCCGGCGCCCTACGGTCCGCTCGCGCTGCAGGTCCAGCACCTCGTCGTCAGCGTCTTCCCCGAGAACGCCTACCTCTCGGCCCTCGCCATGCGCGTGCCGGCGCTCCTCGCGGTCGGTCTGCTCGCCTACGCCCTCCCCCGTCTCGCCGAGCGCTACGGCGTCAGCGGACGGCACGCGCTCTGGCTCGGCGTCCTCAACCCGCTCGTCATCATGCACTTCGTCGGTGGGGCCCACGGCGACGCCGTCATGGTCGCCCTCGTGGCCTTCGCGCTGCTTCTGGCCAGCCGCGGGCAGCTCGTCACCGCGGCGATGACCATCGCTGCCGCCGCGGCCTACAAGCAGACTGCCGTGCTGGCGCTCATCGGCGTCGTCGGCATGGCGTTGCAGGCGCAGTCCGACCTCGCACCCGGGGCTCCGGCCCGGCTGCGCGCGATGGTCCGCCACGGCCTCGTCTACGGCGGCGTCACCGCCGCGACGTTCACCGCCATCACGGCCGTGTCGGGGCTCGGCTGGGGCTGGATCCCGAACCTCTCCGTGCCCGTCTCGCTGCGCTCGATGCTCTCGCCGCCCACCTTCGTCGGCAGCGTCGTCGAGTGGCTGCTGAGACTCGCCGGCATGCCCGAGAGCGTCACGTCGGCTCCCGTCCCGATCGCCCAGAGCATCGGCCTGCTCGCCGGTCTCGCCGCCATCGCCTGGATCACCTGGCGCGTGGCGCCGCGCAACCCCGTGCTCGCCACCGCGGGCGCGCTGCTCGCGCTGTGCGCCTCGGGCCCCGTCATCCACCCGTGGTACCTCCTGTGGGGCGGGCTGCTCCTCGCCGCGGTGCGCCTGTCGGCCAAGCACGTGCGCGCCGTCGTCTTCGTGACGCTCTTCTTCGTCACCTACGGCGTCGTCGACGCGACGGTCTCCAACGGCACCTGGGCGCTCGGCGTCTCGGCCGCCCTGTGGATGGTCGCCCGGTGGCGCGCCAACCGTCGACGCGCGCACGAGCAGTCCGACGAGCCCGTGCTCGCCGCTGCTCTCCCCCAGCGCTGACCCCTCCCCGGACCCCTTCGATGGGCTCCGTCAGCTGCGGCGTGCGGCGCTGAGCGCGATCCCGTCGAGGATGTCGTGCTCGGAGGTGATGACCTCGGTGACGCCCGCACGGTCCACGACCCGCTCGACGACCCGACGCCACACGAGTGCGCCCGCACCGATGACGTCGACGCGCCCCGGGTGCATGTAGGGAAGCTCGGCGCGCTGCACCCGTGGCATCGCGAGCAGCTCGTCGCAGGCGACGACCATGTCGGCGGGGGCCGAGCGGGCCAGGTGCACGCGATCAGGGTCGTATGCCGGCAGGCGCAGCAGGTGCGCCGTGATCGTCGTGACGCTGCCGGCCAGTCCGACGAGCGTCGCGACGCCCTCGAGGGGCACGACGGACTCGGCGACGTCCAGCGCCGCGTCGATGTCGCGGGTCGCCGCCCCGATCTCGTCGTCGGTCGCCGGGTCGCTGACGAGGTGCCGCTCGGTCATGCGCACGCAGCCGATGTCGACCGACCGGGCGGCCTCGACGTGGTCGGTGCCACGCACGAGCTCGGTCGAGCCGCCGCCGAGGTCGACGACGAGGAAGGGACCGGAGACTCCCTGCGCCGCAAGGCCGCCCGTCGCCCCGGCGAACGACAGTGCCGCCTCCTCGTCACCGGAGACGACCTCGGGCGAGACCTCGGAGCCGAAGTGCTCGGCGAAGGCCGCCCGCACACCCTCGATGAAGTCGGCGGCGTTGCGCGCGTCGCGCGAGGCGGACGTGGCGACGAAACGCACGCGGGAGGCGCCCAGCTCACGGCACGCGGCGGCATACTCCCGCGTGACGGCCAGGGTGCGCTCCATCGACTCGGGCGCGATGACGCCCGTGCGGTCGACGCCGTGGCCCAGCCGGACGATCTCCATGCGGCGCAGGACGTCGGTGAGAGCCCCGGTGCCGGGGTCGACGTCGGCGACGAGGAGGCGGATCGAGTTGGTGCCGCAGTCGACCGCGCCGACGCGCAGGGTCTGCCCCCCGCTGCCGGTGGTGTCGCTCGTCGTGTTGCTCAGCGTGTCGCTCATCGCTCGTCTCCGTCCTCGGCGCCCCCGGCTGCCACATCCTCGGCGGCGTCCTCCGCGGCGTGGAGGGCCGCGCACGACGTGGGCTGCCACCAGTCGCCCAGCATCGCCAGGGCCTCGTCGCCGAGCGGGTTGACCCCCGGCCCGGCAGCGAGCGAGTGCCCGACGAGGACGTGCAGGCACTTGACGCGCGTCGGCATGCCGCCCGCCGAGACCCCCTCGATCTCGGGGACCTCGCCCAGCTCGGCGCGCTGCGCGAGGTAGTGCTCGTGCGCCTTCGCGTAGGCGGCGGCGAGCTGCTCGTCGCGACCGAGCCGCTCGGTCATCTCCTTCATGACGCCGGCCGTCTCGAGAGTGCTCACGGCGCCGGTGAGGCGCGGGCACGTGGCGTAGTAGGTCGTCGGGAAGGGCGTGCCGTCCGGCAGGCGGGGCTCGGTGCGCAGCACGTCGGGCTCGCCGCACGGGCACCGGTGCGCCACGGCGGCCACGCCACGCGGACGTCGGCCGAGCTGGCGCTCGACGGCGTCGAGGTCGGCCGGGTCGACGGGCGGCTGGGACGGGCGGTCGGGGTTGCTCACGCGGTGCTCACTTCTCGGTCTGGCGGGACGGACCGTGGTCACTTGGTGCGCGTGACCCCGGCCGTGGGTCGGTCGGCGATCTGGACCGACTGCCACACCTTGCCGTACCAGGGCGACGCGGCGTTGGCCAGGGGTGCGGCCACGACGGGGCGCGGCGTCGCCGGGGTGCTCGCGCGGTCGGCGGCGGGGTCGATGACGGTGTAGGCACGGTCGCCGACGCGGACGAACTTCAGCCGCTCGCGGGCCTGGACCTCGATGTAGGCGGGGTCCTTCCACAGGGCGGCCTGCCGCTCGAGCTGCTGCACGCTCTGCTGCTGGTCGGCGACCTTCTCCTGCATGGCTGCCGTGTCGCCGCGCTGCTGCACGAGCGAGCGCAGCGTCGGCACGATGGTGACGGCGAGCATGACGATGATGCCGAGCAGGATCGCGCCGCGGACCCATGCCGTCGAGGCCGACGGCGGCGCGGCCTGGGGCGTGCGCGGCCGGGCTGCGAGGGCAGGGCGCTCCTTGCCGGCCCCGGGACGGCTCGTGCGGGCGGCGCCGGGGCGAGACTGCCCCGGACGGGTCGCCGACGAGCGGCCTGCTCCGGCACGGCCGCTCGTCCGGGCCGACGACGGACGCCCGGCGGAGACCGAGGAGGCCGCGGCCGGGCCGCTCGACGCGGAACCGGCCCGCGGCGCCGGCTTGCTGCCCGGCTTGGCTCCGGGCTTGGGACCGGGCTTGGAACCCGTCTTCGGGCTCGGCCGCGAGACCGGCTTGGCGCCCGACGAGGACCCCGACGCCGACGTGGATCCCGAACCCGACCCGGACGCCGGGCGCGGGGTCTGGCGGCCGGCACCCGGCCGCGCGCCGCCACCCGGGCGGCCCGTCGAGGACGGGCGGCCCGGGCGGGACGGCGTGCGGTCGGCCACGAGGTCAGCCCTCGGCGCCGAAGCGGCTCGCGTCGAAGCGCGGGAAGGCGCCGGAGCCGGCGTAGACGGCGGCGTCGTCGAGCTCCTCCTCGATGCGCAGCAGCTGGTTGTACTTCGCGACGCGCTCGGACCGCGCCGGGGCGCCGGTCTTGATCTGGCCGCAGTTGGTGGCGACGGCGAGGTCGGCGATCGTGACGTCCTCGGTCTCGCCGGAGCGGTGGCTCATCATGCAGCGGTAGCCGTTGGTCTGCGCCAGGGTGACCGCGTCGAGCGTCTCGGTGAGCGTGCCGATCTGGTTGACCTTGACGAGCAGCGCGTTGGCGGTGCCGGTGGAGATGCCGCGGCCGAGGCGCTCGGGGTTGGTGACGAAGAGGTCGTCACCGACGATCTGCACCTTGTCGCCGAGCAGCTCGGTCATGGACTTCCAGCCGTCCCAGTCCTCCTCGTTGAGGGGGTCCTCGATGGAGACGAGCGGGTAGGCCTCGACGAGCTCGGCGTAGTAGGCGACCATCTCGTCGGCCGACTTGCTTGCGCCCTCGAAGGCGTAGGAGCCGTCCTCGAAGAACTCGGACGCCGCGACGTCGAGCGCGAGGGCGATGTCGCGGCCGGGCTCGTAGTCGGCGGCCTTGATCGCCTCGAGGATGAGGTCGAGGGCGGCGCGGTTGGACTCGAGGTTCGGGGCGAAGCCGCCCTCGTCGCCGAGGCCGGTGGCCAGGCCGCGCTCGCTCAGGACCTTCTTGAGGGCGTGGTAGACCTCGGCACCCCAGCGCACGGCCTCGCGGAAGGTCGGCGCGCCCACGGGGGCGATCATGAACTCCTGGATGTCGACGTTGGAGTCGGCGTGCGACCCACCGTTGAGGATGTTCATCATCGGGACCGGGAGCACGTGGGCGTTGGGTCCGCCGACGTAGCGGAAGAGCGGGAGCCCGGCCGACTCGGCCGCGGCGTGCGCGACGGCGAGCGAGACGCCGAGGATGGCGTTGGCGCCGAGGTTCTCCTTGTTGGCCGAGCCGTCGAGCGCCATCATCTCGGCGTCGATGAGCCGCTGCTCGCTCGCGTCGAAGCCGACGAGGCGCGGGTTGATCTCCTCGATGACCGCGTCGACGGCCTGCTCGACACCCTTGCCGAGGTAACGCCCCTTGTCGCCGTCCCGACGCTCGGAGGCCTCGAAGGCTCCGGTCGAGGCGCCGGACGGGACGGCCGCCCGGGCGAACGTGCCGTCGTCGAGGCGGATCTCGACCTCGACGGTGGGGTTGCCGCGCGAGTCCAGGATCTCGCGGGCGCCAATCTCCTCAATGCTGGCCACTTGGCTCTCCTGTGCTGGTGCTGCTCATGGTGTGAACGGGTCCGTGGGACGCGCTCGTGGATGCTCCCGTGACTGCTCCGTGCACGCTCGGGGCGGTCGATCCGCGTTGATGCCGACCCGCGAGCACACCGAGCACAGGTGCTGGGAACGAGCGTAGCCGGTGGGCCGCGCACCCCGGCGGAGCGACCCGGCATACGGGCACGTGGAAAGCCAACTGGCACAGACCGGTACGTACCGGACAGCGGGACAAAAGGCCCCCATCCGGTCCAAAGTTTTTTACTCCTTCCTTACCAAAGCCTGACCGGTTCCGGGCATACTCACAACTAGCCATCCGGGGGGGGTGGAGCTGGTCGTAATAGGGCACCAGTGGGTGCCGGGGGTGGGGTATCAACATGGGTCAACCCATGCGTGAGTCGGGGGTTGTTCTTCTGGATGTGAGCGCGCGTCCCGTGACGCAGCCGCTCAGCGAGAGGGGTCGGGGGCAGCGGCTGCTGCAGCTGGGCATCGCAGGTGGGGACCTCGTGCTCATCACTGCAGCGACCGCCCTGGCGGCCGTGGGACGCACGAGTCTCGACGTGTTCGACGTCGCCAACGACGTCAACCAGGTCGCCCAGTCCGTGGGGCTGTGGATCGTGGCTGCGTGGATGGTCGCCAACCTGGCGCTCGGCACGTACACGAGCAGCCACCTGGGCGCGGGCACCATCGAGTACGCCCGTGTGCTCAGCGCCGCCGGCCTGACGGCCGGCGCCATCGGCATCCTCAGCTACCTGACGAAGTTCAACCTCTCGCGAGGGTTCTTCGTGCTGATCTTCGCCATCGGCGTGCCGATCGTGCTGCTGTGGCGCTGGTACGCCCGGCGGCTCGTGCACCGGGCGCACGCCCACGGGCACTTGCTGACCCGGGTGCTCATCTCCGGCTCGGCGTCCCACGTCGACGACGTGGCCGCGGTGCTCGAGCGCGAGTCGTGGCTCGGCTACCGCATCGTCGGCGCGCTGACGCCGTCGTCGCAGCCGACCCCGTCGACCCTGCGCGGCGTGCCGGTCGTCGGCACCACCTCGCAGACCGCCGAGTCCGTCCTCGCCGAGAAGGCCGACATGGTCGTCTTCACCGAGGGGGCCTTCCCCTCGGCGGTCGACTTCCGGCGCATCGCGTGGGACCTCGAGGGCCACCACGTGCAGATGGCCGTCGTGCCGAGCCTCAGCGACATCAGCTCGGGCCGGATGGCGATGCGGCCGGTCGGTGGCCTGCCGCTCGTGCACGTCGAACAGCCCCAGAGCCTCGGCGCCTCGCGCGGCCTCAAGCGGGCCTTCGACTTCATCGGGGCCACGCTCCTGCTGCTGCTCGCCACCCCCGTCATGCTCGTCTTCGCGATCGCCACGAAGCTGCAGGACGGCGGCCCGGTCCTCTTCCGCCAGACCCGCGTGGGCCGCGACGGCGAGCTCTTCGAGTGCCTCAAGTTCCGCAGCATGGTCGTCGACGCCGAGGCGAGGCTCTCGGGCATCACGCACCTGAACCAGAACGCCGACGGGGTGCTCTTCAAGGCGCAGAAGGACCCTCGCATCACGGCGGTCGGCGGCTTCATGCGCCGCTTCTCCATCGACGAGCTGCCCCAGCTGATCAACGTCGTCAACGGCGACATGAGCCTCGTGGGTCCGCGTCCGGCGCTGCCCGCGGAGGTGCGCCGCTACGTGCCCGACGTCCAGCGCCGCCTGCACGTGCGTCCCGGCATGACCGGCCTGTGGCAGGTCTCCGGCCGCAGCGACCTCTCCTGGGAGGACACGGTCCGGCTCGACCTCTACTACGTCGACAACTGGTCGATCGTGCAGGACCTGTCGATCATGGCCAAGACGATCCACGCGGTCTTCCGCTCGCGCGGGGCCTACTGACCCGGTCCCCCTGGGGCGCCGGGCGCCCCGATGGCGTATGCCGTCCGGCGCGCTCAGTCGCCGGAGCGCGCTCCCCCGCTCGCCTCGCTGGCGGCCTCGAGTCGGCGCAGGGTGTCACGGAGGGCCGCTTCGGCGTCGACGCCGTCGGCGCGCGCGCGGCGCACGAGGTCGAGCAGCTGCGCGCCGAGGTCACCGGCGGCGACGGCCTCGTCGACGAGGTCGTCGCGGCCCGAGCGGTGCAGGCGCGAGACGTACTTCTCGGCGCGGGCCAGACCCGGGAGGGAGACCGGCACGCCTTCGAGCGGGTGGGTCCGGTGCTGCTTCTCCGTGGCCTTGATCGACTCCCAGTTGGCCTCGACGGCGTCGGCGGTATCTGCCTCGACGTCGGAGAAGACGTGGGGGTGGCGACGGACGAGCTTGTCGACGAGGCCGCCGGCGACGTCGTCGATGCCGAACGGCTCGGTGGGGTGCTCCTGCGCGACGCGGGACTGGAAGGCGATCTGGAGCAGCAGGTCGCCCAGCTCCTCCTGCATGTGCGCCGGGTCGCCGCTCTCGATGGCCTCGATGGCCTCGTGGGCCTCCTCGAGCAGGTAGGGCACGAGGGAGGCGTGCGTCTGCTCGGCGTCCCACGGGCAGCCGCCGGGCGAGCGGAGCCGGTCCATGACGGCGACGACGTCGAGCAGCCGGGCGCCCGGCACGTCGTAGGAGCCGATGAGCAGCTCCACGTCGGGTGGCTCGGGCAGGCGGCTGACCTCGACCGCGACCGCGTCGCTGAGCCCGGGGTCGCCGTCGGAGGAGCCGACCCACACGATGTCGCCCACGGCCGACGCGGTGACGAGGTCACGCGCGAGATCCGCGGGGTGGCCGTCCTCGCGGGGCAGCACCTCGATGCCGGCCTCCACCAGGGCGGCGACCTGCGGCTCGTCGGGTCGGCCCCACACGGCATGCGCCCCCTCGAGGCTGCTCCACGCCTCGCGGGTCAGCAGGCCGGGGGCGATGCGGGGGGTCGTGACGAGCAGGACGACGCGGGCGGTCACGACGGCGACGGCGGCAGGACTACTGCGCGGGCGTCGGCGTGGCGGCCGGCGCAGGGTTGGCCCCCGGCTTGACCCAGTTGGGGGTCTGCTGGCCGAGCGTGAAGTAGACCGGGCCCTGGTCGGACGGCACGACCGAGCCGTACTTCGGGTTGACGGAGATGTCGGCCTTCTTGAGGTCGGCGCGGTAGGCGGCGACGTCGGCGGGCGTCATCTTCTGGGACTGGATGAGGGCGACCGCCTCGACGAACTCCTTCGTCGTGTCGGTGGCGCCGGGGATGGAGGAGATGACCGAGGCGTAGGTCTCGTCGGGCTTCCAGCTGCCGGAGGAGGCCACGGCGTCCTTGAGCAGCGGCGCCGCGACGAGCGCCGTGACGACGATGTTCTCGGCGAAGTCGAGCTTGGCGGCCTTGAGCTGGTCGAACGTCTCACGGACGTCGGACTCGTGGATGACCTTGCCGTTGACGACGGCGGCAGCCTGCTGGCGCGTCTCGAAACCGCACCCGCCCAGCAGCGACACGGCACCGAGCGCGACGACGCCGACGACGGCCGCGCGCTTCGCGGGATGAGCAGACCAAGCCTTCACGAAATTCCTCCTCTGGCGGATGCGTCTGACATCCTACGGTGCTCCCGCCGCAGACCTGGCCGCGCCCGACGATGCGGACGCCGAGGCCGACGCAGAGACCGCCGCGGCGGCGATGTCGTCGAGCAGGACGGCCTGGATCAGCTGCCTCGCCCACGTGAGCACCTCGACGTCGCGCAGCGGCTTGCCACCGACCCGCGCCGTCATCGGGACGGGAACGAGGATCGTGCCGAGCGCCTCCTTGACGAGCGTGCCCGGGTAGAGGCGCATGAGGCGCAGCTGCTGGCTCTCACGCAGCTCCTTGACCGGGCCGAACCGCACGACCTTGCCCTGGACGCCGATGTCGCCGATGCGGGCGGCGCGGGCGACGACGCGCAGGCGGGCGACCTCGAGGAGGTTCTCGACCGGCTTGGGCGGGGCGCCGTAGCGGTCGCGCAGCTCGGCCTCGATCTCGTCGACGGCCTCGAAGGTCTCGACGGTCGCGAGCTTCTTGTAGGCCTCGAGGCGCAGCCGCTCCCCCGGCACGTAGTCGTGCGGCAGGTGGGCGTCGACGGGCAGCTCGATCTTGATCTCGGCCGGCAGGTCGACGGCGTCGCCGCGGAAGTCGGCCACGGCCTCGCCGATGAGCCGGACGTAGAGGTCGAAGCCGACGCCCTGGATGTGGCCGGACTGCTCGCCGCCGAGCAGGTTGCCGGCGCCGCGGATCTCGAGGTCCTTCATGGCGACGGCCATGCCCGACCCGAGGTCGGTGTTGCTCGCGATGGTGCGCAGGCGGTCGTGCGCCGTCTCGGTCATCGGCTTCTCCGGCGGGTAGAGGAAGTAGGCGTAGGCCCGCTCGCGCCCGCGGCCCACTCGTCCGCGCAGCTGGTGCAGCTGGCTGAGGCCGAGCACGTCGGAGCGCTCGACGATGAGGGTGTTGGCGTTGGAGATGTCGAGGCCGGTCTCGACGATGGTCGTGCAGACGAGCACGTCGAAGCGCTTCTCCCAGAAGTCCTCGACGACCTGCTCGAGCTTGTGCTCGCCCATCTGGCCGTGGGCCGTGGCGATGCGCGCCTCGGGCACGAGCTCGCGCAGGCGGGCCGCGGCCTTCTCGATGCTGCTCACCTTGTTGTGCACGAAGAAGACCTGGCCCTCGCGCAGCAGCTCGCGCCGCACGGCGGCCGTGATCTGCTTCTCGTCGTAGGCGCCGACGAAGGTGAGGACCGGGTGACGCTCCTCGGGCGGCGTTGCGAGAGTGGACATCTCGCGGATGCCGGTGACGGCCATCTCGAGCGTGCGCGGGATCGGCGTGGCCGACATCGACAGCACGTCGACGGCGGTGCGCATCGTCTTGAGCAGCTCCTTGTGCTCGACGCCGAAGCGCTGCTCCTCGTCGATGATGACGAGGCCGAGGTCCTTGAACTTCACGTCCTTGGCGAGCAGGCGGTGCGTGCCGATGACGAGGTCGATGGTGCCGTCGGCCATGCCGGCCATGACCTCCTTGGCGTCCTTGTCGCTCTGGAAGCGCGACAGCGACGCCACCCTGACCGGGAACTGGGCGTAGCGGTCGGAGAAGGTCTGCTGGTGCTGGCTCACGAGCAGCGTCGTCGGGACGAGGACGGCCACCTGCTTGCCGTCCTGGATGGCCTTGAAGGCCGCCCGCACCGCGATCTCGGTCTTGCCGTAGCCGACGTCACCGCAGATGAGGCGGTCCATCGGGACCTGCTTCTCCATGTCGGCCTTGACCTCGTCGATGCTGACGAGCTGGTCGGGGGTCTCGACGAAGGAGAAGGCGTCCTCGAGCTCGCGCTGCCACGGGGTGTCGGGGGCGAAGGCGTGGCCCTTGGTCGCCTGCCGGGCGCTGTAGAGCCGGATGAGGTCGGCCGCGATCTGCTTGACGTAGCGCTTGGCCCGTGACTTGGTCTTGGTCCAGTCGGAGCCGCCCATCTTGTTGAGGGTGGGCTCCTCGCCGCCGACGTACTTGGTGACCTGGTCGAGCTGGTCGGTGGGGACGAAGAGGCGGTCACCCGGCTGGCCGCGCTTGCTCGGGGCGTACTCGATGACGAGGTACTCGCGCGTCGCGCCGGCCACGGTGCGCTGCATCATCTCGACGAAGCGGCCCACGCCGTGCTGCTCGTGGACGACGTGGTCGCCGGGGCGCAGCTGGAGTGGGTCGACCTGGTTGCGGCGGCGTGACGGCATACGACGCATGTCCTTGGTGGACGTGCCGCTCCCGGGCTGGCCGGTGAGGTCGGTCTCGGTCAGCACCTCGACGCGCGAGCCCTCGTGGACGAAGCCGCGCCCGAGCGGGGCGGTCGTGACGTGGACGGCGCCGGGCTCGAGCGAGTCGTCACGAGAGGTGTCGAGCGGGCGCACGGCGACCTCGTGCTCGCCGAGCACCTCGGAGACGCGCTTGGCGAGGCCCGGACCCTCGGTGACGACGGCGACGGCCCAGCCGTCGCGGACCCGGTCGCGCAGGTGCTCGACGGCGCGGGCGGTGTCGCCGCGGAAGGCCTCGGGGTCGGTGGTGCGCACCGCGATGCGCTGGTCGACGTCGTCGTCCTCGATGACGAGGTCCGCGTCGGCCACGAAGGGCGTGAGCGTCCACCAGGGGCGCCCGCTGCTCTCGGCGAGGGCGCGCACGTCGGCGAGGGACCAGTAGGACGCGCTGCCGAGCAGGGACTGCAGGTCGACGGGCACGTGGTTGCCGGCGGCGGCGTTGGCCCAGCTGGCCTCGAGGAACTCCTCGCTGGTCGCGACGAGGTCGTGGGCGCGGCGGCGGACCCGCTCGGGGTCGGCGAGCAGCACGATCGAGCGCTGCGGCAGCACGTCGAGGACCGACTCCATGCCGTCGACGAGCGCCGGGGCGAGGGACTCCATGCCCTCGACCGCGATCCCCTCGGCCACCTTGGAGAGCATCTCGGACACGCCGGGGAGCTGGTCGGCCAGCGCCCGGGCCCGGGCGCGCACGTCGTCGGTGAGCAGCAGCTCGCGGCACGGCGGTGCCCACAGGCCGTGCTCGGCGATCTCGAGGGAGCGCTGGTCGGCCACCTTGAACCAGCGCACCTCCTCGACGGTGTCGCCCCAGAACTCGATGCGGACCGGGTGCTCCTCGGTCGGCGGGAAGACGTCGAGGATGCCGCCGCGCACGGCGAACTCGCCGCGGCGCTCGACGAGGTCGGTGCGGGTGTAGGCGGCGGCGACGAGCGCGTCGACGACGTCCTCGAGGGGCCGCTCGTCGCCGGCACGCAGCGCGACGGGCACGAGCTCGCCGAGGCCCTTGGTCAGCGGCTGCAGGATGGCGCGCACGGGTGCCACGACCACCGAGAGGGGGCCGTATGCCGGGTCGCCCGGGTCGGGGTGCGCCACCCGTCGCAGCACGGCGAGTCGACGACCGACCGTGTCGCTGCGGGGCGAGAGCCGCTCGTGCGGCAGCGTCTCCCACGACGGGAAGACCGCGATGCGCTCCGCGGGCAGGAACAGCGCGAGCGCGCCGGCGAGGTCCTCGGCCTCACGCGTCGTCGCGGTGACGACGACGAGGGGGGCGGGGTCGGACGCGGCGGCGGAGGCCTCGGCCTGCTGGGCGAGGGCGGCCACGAGGAACGGGCGGGTGCCGTCGCTGGCGGAGACGTCGACGAGGCGGGCTCGTCCGACCTGGTCGAGGACGTGACGGACATCGGGCAGCGCCCGGAAGGCAGACAGGAGTGGGTGCGGCATCAGTCGACCAGTCTAGGTCGGAGGGAGGACAGCCCGGGACGCGGAGTCCCCGGGCGCCGACGGGGCGTCAACGGGGCGTCTGCAGGGCGTCAGCGTGGCGCGTGGAAGCGCTGCTGGGCGTCGAGAAGTCCGACCTCGATGAGTGCCTCCACGGCGTCGGCGCCCTCGTCGAGGAGGAACGGCAGCACGTCGGTGCGCTCGGCCTTGGAGAAGTCCCTGAGCACGAAGTCGGCCGGGTCCTGGCGGCCGGGCGGGCGCCCGATGCCGAGGCGGACGCGGAGGTAGTCACGGGTTCCGATGGAGCGCGAGACGGAGCGCAGCCCGTTGTGGCCACCCTCGCCGCCGCCCTGCTTGAGCCGGACGAGGCCGGCATCGATGTCGAGCTCGTCGTGGAGCACGACGACCCGCTCGGGCGGCACGTCGTAGTACTTGGCGAGCCCGGCGACGGCCGAGCCCGACTCGTTCATGAAGAGCGACGGCACGGCAAGCACGACCTGGGGGCCGCCGACGCGCAGGCGGACCTCGGCCGCCCTGGCGCGAGCAGCCTTGTGCGCCTTGAGCGTCGCGCGTCCGCCGACGGCGCGACCGGCGAGCTCCTCGACGGTCATCGCCCCGACGTTGTGCCGGTTGCCGGCATAGCCGGGTCCGGGGTTGCCGAGCCCGACGACGAGCCAGGTGTCCATTCGGGTCCCTCGATCGGTGGTCGGTGGCCGTGGTCAGGCCGTGGTCGGGCCGTGGTCAGGCCGTGGTGCGGGCACGGGCCCCGCCGAGCCGGAGCTCGGACGGGACCCGTGGACGCTGGTCGTGCAGGTCGCGGCGCGTCGAGCGTCGCGAGGTGGGCGGGAGGCTCAGGCCTCGTCGCCCTCGGCCTTGGCCTCGTCGCCCTCGGCGCTCTCGCCCTCGGCGGCCTCGGCGGCCTCGTCGTCGGACTCCTCGCGCTCGATGCCGGCCTCGGCCTCGGCCTCGGCGAGCTCGGCCTCGAGGGCCTCGGCGGAGATGGCCTGCGTCACGTTGACGACGAGCGCCTCCGCGTCGGTGACGAGCGTCGCGCCCTCGGGCAGCTCGACGGCGCCGGCGAGGATCTGCGTGCCGGCCTCGAGGCCCTCGACGGAGACGACGACGTTCTCGGGGATGCTCGTGGCCGGCGCCTCGACCTGCAGCGAGTTGTGGTCGAGCGTGACGACGGTCTCGGGAGCGGCCTCGCCCTCGAGGTGCACGGCGACGTCGACAGTGACCTTCTCGCCCTTGCGGACGACGACGAGGTCGACGTGGTCGATGACCGGCTTGATGGCGTCGCGCTGGACGTCCTTGGCGAGGGCGAGCTGCTCCTTGCCGTCGATGACGATGGTGAGCAGGGCGTTGGCCTGCTTGAGGGCCATCATCGTGTCGTGGCCGGGGAGCGAGATGTGCACGGGGTCGGTGCCGTGGCCGTACATGACGGCGGGGATGTTGCCGGCGCGGCGGATCTTGCGGGCAGCGCCCTTGCCGAAGTCGGTGCGCTTCTCGGCGACGAGCTTGGTGTTGTCGGACACGGGAGTCTCCTGGGTATCTGGGATGAGGCGGTCTCAAGGTGGTCGGCCTCGACGCGGGACGACGCGCGGTGATCGGCAGTGACGGAGCAGGTCGGTCATGTGGTCCGCACGCAGAGGCGAACCCGACCATGGAGCTCCACGTCAGGCCACCGCGTCGATCACGGACCTCGTCACGCCCTGCCGTGGCAGCCGTGCACCGTCCCTCGCCGAGGCAACTGCTCGATCTTACGCGACGCCGGCCCCGGGCACGAAATCCCGTCCGGGAGCGGCCGCCGGCCGGGACCGCCGACCTCGAGCGGTCAGCCCGGTGACGCGCCTCGCGTCAGCACGAAGGCGTCGGCGGCCGAGCCGTCGGCGCTGCGGACGAGCGAGACGTGCAGGTCGTGGGTGGTCGCGCGCAGGTCGAGGTAGCCGTAGGCGGCCGGCTCGGTGCCGGAGCCGGCGGTGGACGCGAAGTAGCCGGCCTCGGGGTCCGTCGTCGAGATCGGCCGCAGGACTGCGCCTCCCGTGCCGGCGGTGACGAAGACGGTGCCGGCGCCCGCCGCCGGCGAGTCGCTCCGGTCGACCACGCAGCCGGCTCGGAAGGACCCGGTCGCGACGCGGGTGCACTGCGCCCCCTCCCCCAGCTGGGCGGTGCGCTGGTAGAGGTGCTCGTGCCCCGACAGCACGAGGTCGACCCGTTTCGAGACGAGCAGGTGGAGCAGGTCGGGTCCGATGTCGCACGCGTACTGGCCGAGCGAGAGGCACGGCTTGTGCATGCCGACGACGACCCAGGGGATCTTGGCGGCCCGGGCGCCGTCGATGGCGCGCTCGGTCCAGGCGTAGTGCTCGGACCCCGCGGCGTAGTCCCAGACACCGTCGGGGAAGGTCAGGGCCGGGGAGATCATGAGGACGCGCACCACCGGAGCCCGCTGCGGCAGGTCGACGTAGTACTCGCGCCCGTAGGTCCCGACGAGACCGGGCAGCCGGTTGGGCAGGCAGGAGGCGAACGCGTCGATCGAGCCGTTCTCGCCGTCGCTCTCGTGGTTGCCCGACACGAGCTCGAACGGCAGGCCGGGGCGCACGCGCGCCGCGACGAAGTCGCACCAGGCCCGCTCGCCTCCCGCTGCGCCGTAGGAGAGGTCACCGAGGGCGAGGTGAGCGTCCTGGCCGGCGCGTCCCAGCGCACTGAGGACGCCCGCGGCCCTGACGGGGTCCGCGCCGTAGTCGCCGGCGGCTGTCAGGTGGACCGAGCCCGGAGCCTTCGTGGGCAGCGTCAGCGACGGGGTCGACGACCCGGGGGGCGAGGTCGAACCGGACGACGAGGTGGGCCCGGACGAAGAGGTCGACGACGCGGGCGACGGCCCTGTGCCGACGCCGGGCGCGACGCAACCGGCCAGGAGGAGGGCGGCCAGGGCCGGGGCCACGCCGATGCGCCGGCTCATGGTGGCAGCCTAGGCGCGACTCAGGGGAGGGCGCAGGGCTGCGTGAGCGGCGGGTCCTCCCCGGAGGCACTCGCACCGCGCGCCTCGTCGGCGCGCACGGCCACCAGGCCGGCGACGATGAGCAGCCCGCCGAGCAGCTGCACGGTCGTTGGGAGCTCCGCGAGCACGAGCCAGGCGAAGAGCACGGCGAAGAGCACCTCGGTCAGCGCGACGAACGAGGCCACCTTGGCCCCGAGCATGCGCACGGCGGCGATCCCGGTGACATAGGCGAAGGCGGCGGCCACCAGGGCGATCACGAGCACCGGCACCCACCAGTCGACGACGACGCCCCCGAGCGGCACCCGCGCCGCACCCCGGCTCATGTCGAGCAGCCCGACGAGGCCCGCGAGCCCGAGCGA
The DNA here is from genome assembly GCF_039532035.1 of Terrabacter carboxydivorans. Lineage (NCBI taxonomy): Bacteria > Bacillati > Actinomycetota > Actinomycetes > Micrococcales > Intrasporangiaceae > Terrabacter > Terrabacter carboxydivorans. The sequence goes on from NZ_BAAARE010000003.1 coordinate 79,103, forward strand.
CAGGGCACCGACGGCGAGACCTCCGCCGGCGAGGGCGAGCGGCGGCACGTCGTCGTCGACGTGGTCGGCGAGCAGGAAGTAGAGCACGAGGCAGACAGCGGCGCCGAGCCCCCAGAGGACACCGACGGGGCTGACGCTCGCGCCACCACCGAGCACGTCGAGGACGAGCAGCAGGCCCGCCACGGCCAGCGTCACCCCGGCGACGGTGAGGCGGCGAGGCGTCTGCCGGTGGCGCAGCCAGAGCCAGCCGACGATGAGCACCGGCGCGAGGTACTCGAGCAGCAGGGCCACCCCGACCGACAGGTGGGTGACGGCGTTGAAGTAGGCGAGCTGGCAGCCCGCGACCCCGGTCAGGCCGTAGCCGACGACCACCCAGGCGTTGCGGCGCAGAGCCGCCCAGCGCCCGCGCAGCGACCACAGGGCCGGGACGAGGAGGACGACGGCGGCGAGGGTGATGCGCATCGTCACGACGGCTCCGGGTGACCAGCCGCCGACGAGCAGGGACTTGCCGAAGGCCCCCGACGTGGCGAAGGCGGCGGCCGAGACGAGGGCCACTCCGAGCCCGACGAGCGGGTGGCGGACCGGCCGCGCTGCCTGCGAGGGACCGGGGACCCCCGCAAGTGCTGCGACCCCGTCGGCTACGGCTGCCGCGGGCGTCCCGACCTGCATCTGCTCCGCCATGTCCGCCCTCGCTGCCCGACGCCGGCTGCCTCGGGACCGAGAGCCGGATGTCATTACCGAAATTGATTACACTCATGACAGTAGCGACCGCCAACGTCAGGAGTCAACATGCTTTTCACCCATGACACGGACCTGGCACTGGCCGCTGCCGCCGCGCTCGTCAACACGATGCCCGGCTCGGTGCCCGGCGACGACGCGCCCGACCGCCTGACGACCGTCGGCGAGCTGGACGCCCTCTACCGGGAGCAGGGGTGGACCGGCCGCTTCGACGGCGACGACGCCGAGCTCGAGGCCGTGCGCGCCCTCCGCCCCCGGCTGCGGGACTTCTGGGAGCACGACGAGGCGGGTGTGGTGGCGCTCGTCAACGAGCTGCTGGCCGAGGCCCGCGCCGTCCCCCAGCTCGTCGACCACGACGACGTCGGCTGGCACGTCCACGCCACCCCCGCCGACGCCCCGCTCGCGCGGCGGATGGCCGTCGAGGCGGCCATCGCCGTCATCGACGTCGTGCGTGCCGGTGAGCTCGCCCGGCTGCGCGTGTGCGAGGCGGCCGACTGCGACGACGTCGTCGTCGACCTCTCGCGCAACCGCTCGCGCCGGTTCTGCGAGGGCGGCTGCGCCGCGCGCGCCCACACCGCCGCCTACCGCGCCCGCCGCTCCGAGCGCGTCTGAGCCCCCCACCACGCACCGAGGGCGTATGCCGTCAGGAAGGGTCCTGACGGCATACGCCCTCGTTCGTGTGGTGGCCGTTCAGGCCTTGCCGTCGAAGAGGCTCGTCACGGAGCCGTCCTCGAAGACCTCGCGGATCGCCATCGAGACGAGCGGCGCGATCGAGAGGACCTCGAGCTTGTCGAAGCGGCGGTCGTCGGGGATCGGGAGGGTGTTGGTGACGATGACCTCCTCGACCTTGCAGGCCTTGAGGCGGTCGACGGCCGGCCCGGAGAGGATCGCGTGCGTGGCGGCGATGATGACGCCGGCGGCGCCCTGGTCCATGAGGGCGTCGGCGGCCTTGGTGATGGTGCCCGCCGTGTCGATCATGTCGTCGACGAGCACGCAGGTGCGGCCCTTGATCTCGCCGACCACGCGGTTGGCGACGACCTCGTTGGGCCGGTTGATGTCACGGGTCTTGTGGATGAAGGCCAGCGGGGCGCCGCCCAGGCGAGAGCTCCAGTCCTCGGCGACCTTGATGCGGCCCGCGTCGGGCGAGACGACGGCGAGGTCGAGGTGGCCGTACTTCCTGCCGACGTAGTCGGCGAGGATCGGCATCGCCATGAGGTGGTCGACGGGGCCGTCGAAGAAGCCCTGGATCTGCGCGGTGTGCAGGTCGATCGCCATGAGCCGGTTGGCGCCGGCCGTCTTGAACAGGTCGGCCATGAGGCGGGCCGAGATCGGCTCGCGGCCGCGGTGCTTCTTGTCCTGGCGGGCGTAGCCGTAGAAGGGCAGCACGACGGTGATGCGCTTGGCCGAGGCGCGCTTCAGCGCGTCGATCATGATGAGCTGCTCCATGATCCACTCGTTGATCGGAGCGGTGTGGCTCTGGATGACGAAGGCGTCCGAGCCGCGCACCGACTCCTCGTAGCGCACGTAGATCTCGCCGTTGGCGAAGTCGTAGGCCGACGTCGGCACGAGCTCGGTGCCCAGCGCCGCCGCGACCTCCTGGGCGAGCTGCGGGTGCGCCCGGCCCGAGAAGACCATGAGGTGCTTCTCGGTCGTCTTGTTGATGCCGCTCATCGTCGGGCGTCCTTCGTCTCGGTGGTCGGCTGGCCCTGCGTGGTGTCGTTCGCCGTGGTGCCGCTGGCGGCCTGCGCGGCGCGAGCCGCGTCGTCGGTCCGCGTGCCCGCTCGGCGACGGGCGACCCAGCCGTCGACGTTGCGCTGCTGGGCGCGCGTCACGGCGAGCTGCCCGGGGCCGACGTCGCTGACGACCGCCGAGCCCGCGGCGACGTAGGCGCCGTCGGCGATGGTGCGCGGGGCGACGATGACCGAGTTGCTGCCGACGAAGCTGTGCGCCCCGACGTTGGTGCGGCCCTTGGTGACGCCGTCGTAGTTGGCGAAGATCGTGCCGGCGCCGATGTTGGCGCCCTCGCCGATGGTCGCGTCGCCGCAGTAGGTCAGGTGCGGCACCTTGGCGCCCGCACCGATGTCGGCGTTCTTCGTCTCGACGAAGCCGCCGATCTTGCCCTCGGCCCCGAGCCGCGTGCCGGGACGCAGGTAGGAGAACGGCCCGACGGAGGCGCCGGGTCCGATCTCGGCCAGCTCAGCCTGGGTGCGCACGACGCTGGCGCCGTCGCCGACCTCGACGTCGGTCAGGGTCGTGTCGGGGCCGATGACGCAGTCGCGGCCGATGGTGCTCGCCCCGAGGATCTGCGTGCCCGGGCGCACGACGGTGTCCGGGCCGATGGTCACGTCGGCGTCGAGCCACGTCGTGGCCGGGTCGATGACGATCGCGCCGTCGCGCATGGCCTGCTCGACGGTGCGGCGGTTGAGCTCGGCCCCGAGCCGGGCCAGCTGCACCTTGTCGTTGACGCCCTCGGTCTGCCACAGGTCGGCGACGAGGTGGGCGCGCACGACCAGTCCGCGGTCACGGGCGATCGCGATGACGTCGGTGAGGTACTTCTCGCCCTGGGCGTTGTCGGTGCCCACCTCGGCGAGCGCCTCGCGCAGGACCGCCGCGTCGAACGCGTACAGGCCGCTGTTGACCTCGCGGATGGCGCGCTGCTGCTCGTCGGCGTCCTTCTGCTCCACGATGGCCACGACGGAGCCCTCGGCGTCGCGCAGCACGCGGCCGTAGCCGGTGGGGTCCTCGAGCGTGGCCGTGATGACGGTGACGGCGCTGCCCGACGCGTGGTGCGCCGCGACGAGGCCCTCGAGCGTCTCGCTCGTCAGCAGCGGCACGTCGCCGTAGGTGACCACGACGGTCCCCGACAGGTCGCCCGGGAGGGCCTCGAGGGCGCACTCGACCGCCCGGCCGGTGCCCTTGACGTCGTCCTGGTCGGCGACGACCACGTCGGGGTCGACCTGGTGCACGTGCTCGGCGACGCGGTCGCGCTCGTGGCGCACGACGACGGCGAGGTGCTGCGGGCTCGTGCCCCGGGCCGCCCGGATCGCGTGGGCCACGAGACTGCGGCCCCCGATCGTGTGGAGGACCTTGGGGGTCGTGGACTTCATGCGTGTGCCCTCACCGGCGGCGAGGACGATCACGGCGGTCGGCCGTAGATCGCTCACAGGGCGCAGCTCCTTTGTGGACGGGGTGCACTCGGGCGCGGACGACCCCGGCCCGCGTGGGCACCGGGGCGTGCCTCGGCCATGCTACTCGCGGGGCGGGTGACCACCACGCCGGCCACGGGCCCGCCGTGACCCCACTCACACCCGTCCTCGTCACCCGGTGCCGCCACCGACTGCGTATGCCGTGGGGCGGGGACCACCCGGCCCTGCACTAACCTGTGGTCGTCCCGGCCCGCCGGGACCTTCCCCGGTTGGTCTGTCGGCAGGGCCCGCCTGACTTTGAATCAGGACAAGCGACGCAGGTTCGACTCCTGCCCGGGGAGCCGTCGCAGCAGGGCTGCCCCCGGCGCCGCGGGACGGTGCGGCGGCCGACCGCGCGGGCATGGACCAGACTGTGCAGGTGACCGCCGACCGAGCCGACCGAGCCGACCGTTCCCGCCCGCGCGCCCGGATGACGGGCCCGGAGCGCCGCGAACAGCTCATCGCCGTCGGCCGCAAGCTCTTCGCCGACAAGGGGTTCGAGGCCACGACGGTCGAGGAGGTGGCCGCCAAGGCCAACGTCTCCAAGCCCGTCGTCTACGAGCACTTCGGCGGCAAGGAGGGCCTCTACGCCGTCGTCGTCGACCGCGAGATCCAAGCCCTCATGGGTGGCATCAGCGCAGCCCTGGAGGAGCCGGAGGGCGCCCGCGTCCTGCTCGAGCGGGCCACGCTCGCGCTGCTCGACTACATCGAGAACGACCCGTCGGGCTTCCGCATCCTCGTGCGCGACTCCCCGCCCGGGCAGTCGACGGGGTCGTTCGCCAGCGTGCTCGGCGACGTCGCCGTCCAGGTCGAGCACCTGCTCGCGGCCGAGTTCAAGCAGCGCGGCCTCGACCCGAAGTCCGCGCCGATCCACGCGCAGATGCTCGTCGGGATGGTGGCGCTGACCGGGCAGTGGTGGCTCGACCGGCGCAAGTTCAAGAAGGACCAGGTGGCGGCGCACCTGGTCAACCTGGCGTGGAACGGCCTGTCGGGCCTCGATCGCGCCCCGCGGCTCGTCACCCTCCCCCACCGCTGACCCGACGTCGAGCGAGCGCCCCACCCCACGGCATACCTCGAGCGGCCCCGCAGTCACACCGGCCCCGACCGCTCACGTGACGGGTGGGACGAAGCGGCCACTCGAGTGGTCAGGTGGGAAGGGTGGTCAGGTGGGGCGGATGGTCTCGGTCCAGCTGTGGCCGGAGGCGTCGGTGAGGCGCACGACCAGTGACAGGACGCCGCCCGTCCCGGACTGGTCGAGCAGCACCTGACCGCGAGTGCCTGAGCAGCGCACCGCCCAGGCCCCCGCCTGCGCGCACGACCAGCTGGAGTTGCGCACGGTCAGCGCTCCCGATCCCGACGCGTTGCTCACGCGCAGCGTCAACGACCCGGCCGACTGGCTGCGGACGGTCAGGGAGATCCGTGCCGGGTCCCCCTTGGACACGAGTCGCGCCGAGACGGTCGGCGCGGTCCCACCCGGCTGCGGTGGCGCCGGGGTCGGCGTCGGAGCCGGGGGCGTCGTGGGGGTGGGGGTCGCCGAGGTCGGTGGCGTGGACGGGACACCCCCGGCCGGTACCGGCGCCGGGTGTGAGCCGGTGGGCGGCGTGGGGCTCGAAGAGCCGCCGCCGGCAGTGACGCCGCTCGGCGTCGTGTCGCGGGCGGGCGCCGACCCGGTCACCGCGGGGGCCGACCCGGTGACCGCGGGAGCCGGACCCGCCGTCGGCGTCCCGGTGAGCGCGGCCGCCGACGGCACGGCCGAGGCGCTGACCGTCGAGCCGGGGCTCGCGGTGGGGACCGGCGTCGAGGCCCGGCCCGTGGACCCGTTCGTCTGGTTCGCGTTCGACCGGTTCGCGCCCGACGCCCCGGGCGAGGTCACGGATGCCGACGGCACCGGCGCGGCCGAGGGCGCGGCGAGCGAGGAGGTCGGCAGCGCCAGTGCACCGGCCACCCCGGCCGTCACCGCGAGACCCGCGACCAGGGCGGTTACCTGGCTCGCGACCTGCGCCACCGCGCCGGCACCGGAGGCACCCGACGCCGGTGCGCCCGACGCACCCGACGCACCAGAGGCCGTCGACGGCGGGCTCGAGGTCGCCGCTGCTCCCCCCGACAGTCCGAAGAGCGCCACCACGCTGACGAAGCCGGACGTGCCGAGCCCCGCGGCGAGCACGAGGGGCACGAGCATCGCCGGGAACCCGTCGTGGAGCAGGCGCAGGTCGTCGGCGATGGCCGCCGCGTGCGCGCAGCCGGCCACGTGCGCCTCGGCCCGCTCGGTCTGTCGCTTGGGCAGCCGGCCGCGCACGAGGGCGCCGAGGTGGCTGACCGTCCAGCGGCACTCGTCGCTGTCGGCTCCGACGAGGCCGCGCTCGGCCCGCGCGTCGAGGTAGAGCGCACGGAGCGACTCCCGGGCGCGCATGGCCCGGACGCTGACCGCGTTGGCGGTCATCCCGAGGGCCGGGGCGACGGCCCGCGGCGCGGCGCCCTCGACCGTCGTGTGCCACAGCACGCGCTGGTCCCGTTCCGAAAGGCCCGCGAAGGCCCGGCGCACGAGCGCGACCCCCTCCTCGTCGGCGGCGATGAACGCGAGGTGGTCCTCGTGCGGCTCGGCGAGCTCCTCGAGGTCGTCGGCCTCGGCCGGCACGACGCGGAGGTCGCGGCGCCCCTGGTCGATGGCGACGGTGCGCACGGCCGAGAGGAAGTAGGCGCGGAAGTTCTCGTCGGGCCCGCGACCGTCACGGATCAGGCCGAGCACGCGGGAGGCGGCCTCCGCGACGATGTCCTCGGGTGCCGAGCGGCCCCGGTGACGTCCGGCGACGGCATACGCAGCAGGCAGGTGGCGACGCCACAGCTCGCCGAACGCCTCGGCGGACCCCTCCCGCGTGCGCAGGAGCAGGTACGAGTCAGGGGCCGAGGCCCATGCCTCGCTCGACCACAAGGTGGCGTCTGCCGACAACCCTTCGCCCTTCCACTGACCCCGGTGCGGGCCAGTCTGCCAAGCGGCGGGGCGGGCGTCGAGTCGGAGCGCCGGACGACCACGATCAGGACGCACCGGACGCGGCACGGTCGGTCCCGGAGGGGGTGGGCAGGTTTCGTCCTTCCGAATGATCCCCTCCACGAAACCACGCGGAAGGACGAAACCTGACGGCACCACCGAAGACAGACCCCGAAGGGGTCACTCCCTCCCCTGACCAAGCGGGAGACCCCTGCGGTGCCGTCATCTGTATGACGTGCCTGGACCCATTTCATGACACGGTTTTCGGAAATGGGGCGAAATGCCGGAAATTGACGGAGATTTTTTCCTGACCGGACCCTGCTGGCGTCAACCAGACCCGGCCCTTACCGCGCCCTGACGCGCTCCTGACCGGCCTGTCGGTGGCGTCGGCCATGATGTGGCCATGATGTGGGCATGACGAGGCGCTGGCTGTTCGCCGACCAGCTCGGCCCGCACTTCGACGTGGGCCGCGACGGCGTGCTGCTCGTCGAGAGCCGCCGCGCCCTCACGCGTCGCCCCTTCCACCGCCAGAAGCTGCACCTCGTCCTGTCGGCGCTGCGCCACCGCGCCGCCGAGCTCGGCGACTCGGCCGTGCTCCTGCGCACCGACACCTACACCGGGGCGTTGCACGAGCTGGGCGAGCCCGTGCGGGTGCACGAGCCGACGTCGTATGCCGCCGACCGCCTCGTGCGCCGGCTGCACGCAACCGGGATGGTCGAGTCCGTCGACCCGACACCGGGCTACAGCCTGGCCCGCAGCGAGTTCGCCGCCTGGGCGGGCAACCGGCGCCAGCTCCGCATGGAGGACTTCTACCGGTTCCAGCGCCAGCGGCTCGACCTGCTCGTCGAGGGCGAGCGGCCCGTCGGCGGTCGCTGGTCCTTCGACGAGGACAACCGCGAGCCCCCACCCAAGGGCGTCGAGCGCCTCGACGTGCCGCCGCCCTACCGTCCGCGCGAGGACGACATCGACGCCGAGGTGCGCGACGACCTCGACCGGTGGACCCGCGAGGGCCTGGTCTCCCCCGTCGGCGCCGACGGACCGCGAGTCTTCGCCGTGACGCGCCGCGAGGCGCTGGCCGCGCTGGAGCGGTTCGTGACGCACCGGCTCGGCGTCTTCGGTCCGCACGAGGACGCGATGCTGCGGGGCGACTGGACGATGGCGCACAGCCTGCTGTCGGTGCCGCTCAACCTCGGGCTGCTCGACCCCGTCGAGGTCGTCGACCGGGCCGCGCAGGCCTACCGCGACGGCGACGCGCCGCTCGCCTCGGTCGAGGGCTTCGTGCGCCAGGTCATCGGCTGGCGAGAGTACGTCTGGCACCTCTACTGGCACTTCGGACCCACCTACCGGCGGCGCAACTCCCTGCAGGCCCGCACGCCGCTGCCGCCGTGGTTCGACCGGCTCGACGCCGACGAGGTCGACGCCGCCTGCCTGCAGGACGCGCTGGCCGGCGTGCGCGACCGGGGCTGGGTGCACCACATCCCGCGCCTCATGGTGCTCGGCAACTGGGCCGCGCAGCGCGGCTACGACCCGGATGACCTGACCGAGTGGTTCCAGACCAGATTCGTCGACGGCTACGACTGGGTCATGCCGGCCAACGTCGTCGGGATGAGCCAGCACGCCGACGGCGGGGCGATGGCGACCAAGCCCTACGTCTCGGGCGGCGCCTACATCAACCGGATGAGCGACTACTGCGGGGGCTGTCGCTACGACCCGAAGAAGCGCGTCGGTGACGACGCGTGCCCGTTCACCGCCGGCTACTGGGCCTTCCTCGACCGCAACGCCGAACGCCTCGAGGGCAACCACCGGATGGCCCGGCCGTTGCAGCAGCGCCACCGGCTCGCCGACCTCGAGCAGGTCGTCGCCCAGGAGCGCCACCGCGGCGACAGCCCGCCCTGAGGCGACTCGTCACCGAGGGGTGCGCGCGACGGCGAAGGTGCGCGTGAAGGGGAAGAGCACGCCGAACGACCTGCGGGGGTATGCCGTGTCGAGCTCGCGCTCGTAGTCGGCGACGAAGCCCTCCCGCTCGTGGGGGTCGAGCACGCCGAGCACCGGGCGCAGACCCGTGCCGCGGACCCACTCGAGCACCGGGTGCGGGCCGTCCGCCGGGGCGGCGAGCACGTGCTGGTAGGTCGTCTGCCACACGTCGACCTCGGGCGTGAGGTCGAGCAGGAGCGCGGCATACGTCTCCGGACGGGCGACGGCGCGGGCCCGGTCGAGGCCCGGTTGCAGGTCGGCCGCGCGCGGGTGCCGGGCCGCGACCTCGCGCATCAGTCGGTGGGAGGGGGCGTCGAAGTTCGAGGGGACCTGCATGGCGAACGTGCCACCGGGCGCGAGGCTCTCGACCCAGGAGGGGATGAGTCGCAGGTGCCCGGGCACCCACTGGAGGGTGGCGTTCGTGACGAGCACGTCGATCGAGGAGCCGCACTCGGTGGGGTCCCAGTCCTCCGCGCTCGCCTCGACCCACTCGACCCGGCCGGCGGGGTCCTGCGCTCGGGCCCGCTCGAGCATCTCGGGCGAGCTGTCGACACCGATGACCCGCGCCCCGGGCCAGCGCTCGGCGAGACCGAGGGTCAGCTCACCGGGCCCGCAGCCCAGGTCGACGACGAGCCGGGGGTCTGTCGCGTCGATGCGGGCCACGAGGTCGGCGAAGGGACGGCCGCGGTGCCCGGAGAAGACGGCATACTGCCGCGGGTCCCACGCCGCATCGCTGGCACGGGCTCCGGCGCCGGGGCTCGCAGCGGGACCGGCGGAGGCGGCCGCCTCGTCAGCCTCGTCGGCAGCGGGCAGCTCGGGCGTGCGTGTCATGGCGTCCTCGGTTTCTTTCGATGTCAAGACTCTTGATGGCCACTACAGTTGGGTCATGAGCGCCGACCACAGGCCCGCCGACGACGTCGACGAGATCGTCGCGGCCTGGCGCCGGGAGCGCCCCGACCTCGACGTCTCGCCGCTGGAGGTGCTCTCGCGGGTCTCGCGGCTGGCACGCCGGCTCGACCTGGCGCGCGGCTCGGCCTTCTCCGAGCACCTGCTCGACGGCTGGGCCTTCGACGTCCTGTCGGCTCTGCGCCGGGCGGGCGAGCCGTACGAGCTCTCGCCGGGCCAGCTCGTGCAGCAGACGCTCGTCACGTCGGGCACGATGACCAACCGCGTCGACCGCCTCGAGCGGAGCGGCTTCGTCGGGCGGCGCCCCGACCCGGGCGACCGGCGGGGCGTGCTCGTGCGCCTCACCCCGGCCGGGCGTGACGTCGTCGACTCGGCGATGGCCGACCTCATCGAGCAGGAGAAGTCGCTCCTGTCGGAGCTGTCCGCCGCCGACCGCGCCCAGCTCGCCGGCCTGCTGCGCCGGATGCTCGCCCCGCTCGAGACGCGCGAGACCCGCGAGACCCCGCGCGGCGGCGCCCCAGCCTGACGTGCGACCACGCTCACCGTTGCGCCTGCTTGAACTCCAACCGGTTGCCGACGGGGTCGGCGGTGTGGAAGCGGCGCAGTCCCGGGATGTTGTCGTCCCACGTGACGGGCGAGCCGGCCGCCAAGAGCACCTGCGCCAGCGACTCGACGTCAGCGACGGCGATCCCGGGGTGGGCCTTGCGGGCCGGGACGAAGCCGTCCTCGATGCCGACGTGGACCTCGGCCGAGCCGGCCCGGAACCAGGCACCGCCGCGGGCCCGCAGCCGCTCCGGCTTGGTCACCTCGGTCATGCCGAGCACACCGACGTAGAAGCCGCGCATGGCGTCCTCACAGCCGGAGGGGCCGGACACCTGGACGTGGTGCAGGAACATCTCCATGCCCCGAAAGTATCTTGATATCAAGATACTTTCAAGACCTCCCGGCCTCGGGCGGTCCGGCGTCAGCCGACGATCTCGGCCGCCTCGAGCCACTCGAGCTCGAGCTCCTCGCGCTCGGTGACGACGGCCTGCAGCTTCGCGTTGAGGTCGGCGAGCGCCGCGGGGTCGGTGGCCTTCTCGGCCATGTCGCCGTGCAGGCGCTCCTCACGGTCCTGCAGGCGCGAGAGCTGCTTCTCGACGCGGGCCATCACCTTGCGCGCCTCGCGCACCTCCGCCGGGCTCGCCGCCGTCGCCCCACCCGCAGGCATGCCGTCCGGCCGGGTCGACGTGGCCGCCGAACCGGCAGCCTGCCCCGGTCCCGAGGAGGCCCGGGCAGCCTGGCCCGCGATGTCGGCGGCGCGCAGCCGGAGGTACTCCTCCACGCCGCCCGGCAGCTCGCGCACCTTGCCGTCACCGAGCAGGGCGAGCTGCTTGTCGGCCACGCGTTCGAGCAGGTAGCGGTCGTGGGAGACGACGACGAGCGTGCCGGCCCAGCCGTCGAGGACGTCCTCGAGCGAGGTCAGGGTCTCGATGTCGAGGTCGTTGGTCGGCTCGTCGAGGATGAGGACGTTGGGCTCGGTGAGCAGCAGGCGGGTGAGCTGGAGCCGTCGTCGCTCGCCACCGCTGAGGTCACCGACGCGCGACTGCTGCCGACCGCCCGGGAAGCCGAGGCGCGTGGCAAGCTGGCTCGCGCTGATCTCCTTGTCGCCGAGCATCGTCCACTGCTTGACGTCCTCGATGGCCTCGATCACGCGCCACTGCTCGAAGCGCTCGAGCTCGCGCACCTCCTGGGTCAGGTGGGCGATGGCGACCGTCTTGCCGATCTTGCGCCGGCCTCCGTCGAGCGGGATCTCCCCGGTCAGGGCACGCACGAGGGTCGACTTGCCGGCGCCGTTGACGCCGACGATGCCGACGCGCTCGCCCGGGGCGAGGCGCCAGGTCACGTGGTCGAGCAGGCGGCGCTCGTGCGGCGGCTCGCCCACGGACACGGTGGCGTCCTCGAGGTCCAGCACGTCCTTGCCGAGGCGTCGGCTTGCGAACGACGCGAGCTCCACGCTGTTGCGCGGTGCCGGCTCGTCGGCGATGAGGGCGTTGGCCGCGTCGATGCGGAACTTCGGCTTGCTCGTGCGGGCGGGCGCGCCGCGCCGCAGCCAGGCGAGCTCCTTGCGCATGAGGTTGGAGCGGCGGTCGGCGACGACCCCGGCGAGGCGGTCGCGCTCGGCCTTCGCGAGGACGTAGGCGGCATACCCTCCCTCGAAGGCGCTGACCTTGCCGCTCTCGACCTCCCAGGTGTTCGTCGCGTAGGCGTCGAGGAACCAGCGGTCGTGGGTGATGGCGACGGTGGCGTTGCCGGGGCGCGGGCGCTTCGTGGCGAGGTGGTCGGCGAGCCAGGCGACGCCCTCGACGTCGAGGTGGTTGGTGGGCTCGTCGAGCAGCAGCAGCTCGGGGTCCGAGACGAGCAGGCGCGCGAGGGCGAGCCGACGTCGCTCCCCACCGGACTTGGGCCCGACGCGGCTGTCGAGACCGCCGACGTTCTCGGCGCCGATGCCGCCGAGCAGCCCGGTCAGGACGTCGCGGATGCGCGGGTCGCCGGCCCAGACGTGCTCGGCCAGGTCACCGAGCACGGCCTCGCGGATCGTCCACTCGGGGTCGAGCGCGTCCTCCTGGCTCAGCATGCCGATGCGGATGCCGTCGGCGCCGCCCTGCTTGGTGATCCGGCCGGAGTCGGGCTCCTGCAGGCCCGCCATGACGCGCAGCAGGGTCGACTTGCCGCCGCCGTTGACACCGACGACGCCGATGCGGTCACCGGTGAGGACACCGAGGCTGACGTCGTCGAGGACGTGGGAGGTGCCGAAGACGAGCGAGACGCGCTCGAGGGAGATCAGGTTTGCCATCGGTGTCTGACCCTATGCGCTCCGGCGCCCCACACCGAACGCGGCGTTCGCTCCGGCGCCACACACCGAACGCGGCGTTCGGTGTCGAACTCCGTGCTCCAGCGCAGCGTTCGCGATCGAACGCGGCGTTCAGTGGGAGAAGTGGTCAGTCGCCGCGGGGGGAGGTGACGACGTGCGCGCCGTGGACCGGGCCCTTGGCGCGGCGCAGGTCACGGCACAGGTCGGAGGCCGCGAGCGAGACCGACAGGTCGAGGCTGGCCTCGTGGCTCTCGGTGAGGAAGGCGACCGTGGGTCCCGACCCCGACACGATGCCGCCGAGCGCCCCGAACTCGACGCCCGCGTCGCGCAGCTCGCGCAGCTGCGGCCGCAGCGAGAAGGCGGCCGACTCGAGGTCGTTGTGCAACGCCGCACCGAGCGCCACCGGGTCGCCCGAACGCAGCGCCGCCATGAGCTCGGGGCTGACCTGGGGCTCAGGCACGTCGACCCCGTCACGCTCGCGCAGGCGGTCGCACTCGGCATACACGGCAGGAGTCGACAGGCCGGTGTCGCTGATGGCGAAGACCCAGTGGAAGGTGCCGCGGGCGAGGACCGGGGCGAGCTGCTCGCCGCGGCCCGAGCCCATCGCGTTGCCGCCGGCGAGGATGAAGGGGACGTCGCTGCCCAGGGTGGCGGCGAGCTCCGCGAGCTCGTCGCGGTCGAGGCCCAGACCCCACAGCTGGTCGCACGCCACGAGCGCCGCAGCGGCATCGGCGGACCCGCCGGCCATGCCGCCGGCGACGGGGATGTCCTTGTCGATACGGATCGACAGGCGCTCGTCGACGGACCACCGGTCGGCGACGAGCCGCGCGGCGCGGACGGCGAGGTTGTCGCCGTCGGTCGGGATGCGGTCGGCGTACGCGCCTGCCGCGACGACCTGCCAGTCGTCCCAGCGCGCGACCGACACCTCGTCGTGCAGCGACACCGCCTGGTAGACGGTCGCGAGCGCGTGGAAGCCGTCAGGCCGGCGAGGCCCGACGCGTAGGTCGAGATTGACCTTGGCCGGGACCCGCACGGTCACCGCGCCGGGCAGAGTCGGAGCGACAGTCATGCGCCCACCCTAGGCGCCGGTCGCTCCGTGTCAGGACGTATGGCCCCGACGGCGCGCGCGGGGCTGCGGCGCACCGACGCCCTCGGGGCGCGCCTCGGCGATCCGGGCGAAGGTCGTGATGTCGAGCTGCTCGCCACGGGTGCGCGGGTCGACCCCCGCGGCGACGAGCGCCTGCTCGGCGGCGTCGGCGGACCCGGCCCACGAGGCGAGCGCGCCGCGCAGCGCCTTGCGGCGCTGGAGGAACGCCGCGTCGATGCAGCGGAACACCTCCTCGCGGCTCGCCGTGGTGGTGGGGGGCTTGCGCCGTCGGAAGGACACGAGGCCCGAGTCGACGTTGGGCGCCGGCCAGAAGACGTTGCGACCGACGCGGCCGGCGAGCTCGACGTCGGCGTACCACGCCGCCTTGAGGCTGGGCACGCCGTAGATCTTGCTGCCCGGCTTGGCGGCGAGGCGTTCGGCGACCTCGAGCTGCACCATGACGAGCACCCGCTCGAGGGTCGGGAAGTGCTGGAGGAAGGAGAGCACCACGGGCACCGAGATGTTGTACGGCAGGTTGGCGACGAGCGCCGTGGGGTCCGGGCCCGGCAGCTTGGTGACGGTGAGGGCGTCGGCCGCCACGAGGCGCAGCTTGTCGACGTTCTCCGGCTGGAGGGAGCGGACGGTCTCCTCGAGCGCCCCCGCGAGCCGCGGGTCCACCTCGACGGCCGTGACGTGCTTGACGACCGGGAGCAGCGCGAGCGTCAGGGAGCCGAGTCCGGGACCGACCTCGACGACGACGTCGTCGGGACCGACCCCGGCGACGCGGACGATCTTGCGCACCGTGTTGGCGTCGACGACGAAGTTCTGGCCCCACTGCTTCGTCGGTCGCACCTCGAGCCGCTCGGCGAGCTCGCGCACCTGCGTCGCCCCGAGGAGCGCGGCGTCCGCGACGTGCGGGGCGGCGTCCTTCTTCGTCATGCGCCCACCCTATGGCGCCGTGGACGAGGGCGTATGCCGCCCGGCCGGCCCGCGCGCCCACCATCCCGTCTCCCAACTCGAGTGGCCCCGCCGTCCCATCCTCCGAACTCGAGTGGACCGCCGCCCCACATCTTGCGGCGGCCTGCACCAGCCAGCCGTGGGACGACGGGGCCACTCGACGCAGGTGGGGCCACGGCATACGCGGAGATGCAGACGGCGAGAGGCCCCCGACCGGATCGGTCGGAGGCCTCTCGCGCTCACCTGCGCCTGGGGTCAGGTCAGGCCTTGCACTGCCACTGCGACGTGCCGTTGTCGGCGTAGACGCGGTTGGCGACGGTGATCTGCTGCTCGCGCGAGGCGAGGTCGGCACGCGACGCGAAGTCGCCGCCACCGTAGGCGAGCCACGTGGAGGTCAGGAACTGCAGACCGCCGTAGTAGCCGTTGCCGGTGTTGATGTGCCAGTTGCCGGTCGACTCGCACTGGGCGATGGAGTCCCACATGGCGGCGCGGGCCAGGTTGAGGCCGGCACCGGACGTCGAGCGCGTCGAGGTCGTGCTCGAGGTGCTCGGCGCGGCGGCCGCGGGGCGCGCCTTGGTGCCGACGAGCAGGACCCGGTTGACGGGGGCCTTGGTGACCGTGGAGGAGATCTCCTTGGTGGAGACGACCTTGCCGTCGACGACCATGGTGCGGACCGTCACGGTGCGCTCGCCGGCGACACCGGCTCGCGAGACCTTGGTCTGGTCGGAGTAGAGCGAGCCCGTCTTCTGCTGGGTCGTGCCGAAGGCGATCGCCTGCGTGACGGTCTTGTCCTTGCTCTG
This sequence comes from Terrabacter carboxydivorans, assembly GCF_039532035.1. NCBI lineage: Bacteria > Bacillati > Actinomycetota > Actinomycetes > Micrococcales > Intrasporangiaceae > Terrabacter > Terrabacter carboxydivorans. The sequence continues at coordinate 94,590 of NZ_BAAARE010000003.1, forward strand.
CACGCGCTGGACGGCGACCTTGAGGCCGGACGTCAGGGGCGTCGTGACCGGCGGGTTGACCTTGTCGTCCTTGCCGACGCGGACGCCGAGCTGGGTCAGCGCCTCGCCGACGCTCGCGGCGGCGATGGTCTTCGTCGTCGTCTTGCCGTCGACGGTGACCGTCACGGCCTTGGGGGTGACGATGGTCAGGGCGAGGCCCTGGCGACCGATCGTCTGCGAACGGGAGACGGACAGGCGGGCGCCGTCGCCGCGGAGGCCGAGGGCGAGCAGCGCCCCGTCGACCGTGGTCTCGGTGGTGCGCAGCTGGCGCGTCTTGCCGTCGACCGTGAGGGTGAGCATCCGGGCGTACTTGACGATGATCGTCTGCCCGTCGCTGATCGAGGAGTCCGCGGCCGGCACGACCACGTCACCGGGCTTGACGGTGATGCCCTGGCTGTCGAGGACGTCGGCGACGGTGCTGCCGAAGACGTGCGCGGTGCTCGCCGTGCCGTCGACCGAGAGGTTGACGGACTTGTCGAGCTGGGCTGCGCCGACTGCGCCACCGGTGAGGACGACGGCCGCACCAGCGGCGGCCAGGATCTTGGCGTTGCGAGAAATCAAAACACTCCGAACGTCGAACTATCCGGATGCGACGCGCTCTCGATCCATCCTCCTCACGGCGTCGGGAGGAGGTCGATGCGGGGTGGCAACCGGCCAACAGTCGTCCACAGTGACCGATCGACGACGGCAAGGTCAAATTTCGGTAACGGGGCGACGTCCCGCTGGACGCCGCATTCGAGGTGCGCTAGGCGGTTTGTCCGACGCGCTCGGACCCCCACGGGCCGTAGACGCGCTCGCTGTTCTCCGACACGGCCCGGCACAGGGTCGGCACGTCGAGGTTGAGCACGGCGGCCATGGCCCGGACCGTCACCGGGACGAGGAACGAGGCGTTGGTGGCGCCCCGGTGCGGGACCGGCGCGAGGTAGGGCGCGTCGGTCTCGACGAGGATGCGGTCGAGCGGGATCGCGGTCAGCGCGTCGCGCAGGTCGCGGGCGTTCTTGAAGGTCACGGTGCCGGCGAAGCTGAGGTAGTAGCCGCGCTCGGCGCACTCCCTCGCCATCGCCAGGTCGCCCGAGAAGCAGTGCAGGACGGTGTGCTCCGGCGCTCCCTCCTCCTCGAGGATGCGCAGCACGTCGGCGTGGGCGTCGCGGTCGTGGATCTGGAGGGCCTTGCCGAGCCGCTTGGCGAGGTCGATGTGCCAGCGGAAGCCGTCCTGCTGGACCGGGACGCCCTCGGGACCGGTGCGGAAGTAGTCGAGGCCCGTCTCGCCGATGACGCGGATGCGCTCGTGGGTCGCGCAGCGCTCGACCTCGGCGTATGCCGTGTCCAGCTGGCCCGCGGCCGCGAGCCGTGGAACCTCGTTGGGGTGCAAGGCGATTCCCCCGACGAGCTCGTCGTGGGCCTCGATGGCCTCCATCGTGAACCGGATGCCGTCGAGGTCGCAGCCCACCTGCACGAGCCGCGTCACCCCGACGGCGCGCGCCGCCTTGATCGCGTCGGCGACGTCGAACGGCTCGTCGCCCTCACGGGTGATGTCGAGGTGGACGTGGTTGTCGACGACGTCGATGGGCAGGGGGTCCGGCCGGTGCTCCGGCAGTCCCCGCTGACCCGACGCGTGGGGGCTCATGCGGTCGGCGCCTCGTCGCGGCCTGCGGGGTCGACGCCGGCCACGTCGCCGGCCTCGGGGGCGCGCTTCGGCTTGGCCATCTTCGGCGCGGCGAGCGGGTCGGTGTGGTGCCTCGTGCCGCCCGGGACCGAGTCGCCGAGACGGGACCGCTCGTCCTCGATGACCTGCTCGGGATCGAGCTTGACGAAGACCCCGGACGGCTTGGCGATCGGGGTGCCCACGACGACGGGGCGCGACTCCCACCGCGGCGTCGCGGAGTACTCCCCGGTGATCACCGGGTAGCTGCGGGTGTCGTCGTCGAGGTCGCGCACGACCTCGAGGCGGGGCATCGGCATGAACTCTCCGACCCCCCCGAGGACGGCGTGGACGCGGTTCGCCGCGTGCGGCAGGAACGGCGAGATGAGCGTATTGATATCTGAGACGGCCTGGGCAAGCGTGTGCAGCACGGTGGAGAGCCGCTCGCGCTGGTCGTCACCCTTGAGCTTGAAGGGTTCCGTCCTCGACACGTAGGCGTTGGCCTCGCCCACGACGCGCATCACCTCGGCGAGTGCCGCCTTCTGGCGGTGTCGCTCCAACGACGCGCCGACGGTCGCGAACGCACCCCGCACGGTGGCCAGCAGCTCCTCGTCGACGGGCTCGACGGCATACGGCTGCGGGATCTCGCCGAAGCTCTTGGCGATCATCGCGGCGGTGCGGTTGACGAGGTTGCCCCAGCCGGCGACGAGCTCGCTGTTGTTGCGCTGGACGAACTCGGCCCAGCTGAAGTCAGCGTCCTGGTTCTCAGGTCCGGCCGCGCAGATGAAGTAGCGGATCGGGTCGGGGCCGTAGCGCGCGACGATGTCCTGGACGTAGATGACGTGCTTGCGGCTCGTCGAGAACTGCTTGCCCTCGAGCGTCATGAACTCGCTCGCGACGACCTCGGTGGGCAGGTTGAGGGTGCCGTACTCCCCCGGCTCACCGCCCTTGTCACCCTTGCCGGCGTAGCCCAGCAGCTCCGCCGGCCAGATCTGGCTGTGGAAGGTGATGTTGTCCTTCCCCTGGAAGTAGTAGGACACGGCCGACGGGTCGTTCCACCACTCGCGCCACCGCTCGGGCTCCCCGACGCGTCGCGCCCACTCGATCGAGGCCGAGAGGTAGCCGATGACGGCGTCGAACCAGACGTAGAGGCGCTTGCTCGGGTTGTCCTCCCAGCCCTCGAGAGGGATCGGGATGCCCCAGTCGATGTCGCGCGTCATGGCTCGCGGGCGCACGTCCTTGAGGAGGTTCTTGGAGAACTTGATGACGTTGGGGCGCCACGTGCCCGAGGCCTCGCGCCCGTCGAGCCACTCGCCGAGAGCCCCCGCGAGCGCCGGCAGGTCGAGGAAGAAGTGCTGGGTCTCGATGAACTCGGGCGTCTCGCCGTTGATCTTGCTACGCGGGTTGATCAGCTCGTCGGCGTCGAGCTGGTTGCCGCAGTTGTCGCACTGGTCGCCGCGCGCCTCGGGGAAGGCGCAGATGGGGCACGTGCCCTCGATGTAGCGGTCCGGCAGCGTGCGACCGGTGGAGGGGCTGATCGCGCCGCGCGTCGTCTGCTCGACCATGTAGCCGTTGGCGTGGACCTGGCGGAACATCTCCTGCACGACGGCGTAGTGGTTGCGCGTCGTCGTGCGGGTGAAGAGGTCGTAGGACAGGCCGAGGTCGGTGAGGTCCTGGGCGATGACCGCGTTGTACTTGTCGACGAGCTGCTGCGGCGTCAGGCCCTCCTCCTCGGCGAGGACGAGGATCGGCGTGCCGTGCTCGTCGGTGCCGGAGACCATGAGCACGTCGTGCCCCGCCATCCGCATGTACCTGCTGAAGACGTCGGAGGGCACGCCGAACCCGGCCACGTGGCCGATGTGGCGCGGGCCGTTGGTGTACGGCCAGGCGACGGCAGACAGGACATTGCTCATGGCGTGAATCCTAGGCGGGCGGCGACGGCCGCCGCGCACGCGTTCCCGTCCCCCGGCACGCGCTCGCGCCCACGGCCGTCACGAACGGGTGGCACGGCATACGCCCGCTGGAGGCCCCGAGGGGAGTAGGACAGGGGGATGACAGGTCATGTTGCACACGCGCAGGTCACGGTCGACGCCACGCCGCAGCAGGCGTGGCACGCCCTCACCGACCCGGACGCCGTCCGGCAGTGGATGGCGGGCACGAACGTCAGCACCGACTGGGAGGTCGGCAGCCCGATCACGTGGGAGGGCGAGATGAACGGCAAGCCCTACCAGGACAAGGGAGAGGTGCTCGAGGCCGACGCTCCCCGTCGCCTCTCGGTCACGCACTACAGCCCCCTCATGGGTCAGGAGGACCGGCCCGAGAACTACCACACCGTCACCTACACGCTCGGCGCCGACGGTGACTCGGGACCCACGACCGTGACCCTCGAGCAGGACGGCAACGACTCGCAGGAGCAGGCCGACCAGTTCGGCACGAGCTGGCAGTCGATGCTCGACGCCTTCAAGACGACGGTCGAGTCGAGCTGACCGACGACACGGGATCCGTTGCACCACAACATGATCGGCGCCGACCCCGACAGGGTCGACGCCGATCGCGACCTGGTGGACGCCCTCAGCCCAGGCGTGCCTCGAGCGTGATCGGGACGGCCTTGAGGGCCTGGCTCACGGGGCAGTTCTCCTTGGCGTCCTCGGCAGCGGCCTGGAAGTCCTCGGCCGACATGCCCGGGACCTCACCGACGACGCTGAGCGCGATCGCCGTGATGCCGGTGCCCGGGACGAAGGTGACGTTCGCCGTCGTGTCGAGCGTCGTGGGGGGCGTGCCGGCCTGGGCGAGGCCGTTGGACAGCGCCATCGAGTAGCACGAGGAGTGCGCCGCGGCGATGAGCTCCTCGGGGCTGGTCTTGCCGTTCGAGGACTCCGCGCGCGAGGGCCAGTTGACGTCGTAGGTGCCGATGCCCGAGCTCTCCAGGCTGACCTGTCCGGAGCCCTCGAAGAGCGAGCCCTCCCAGTGCGTGCTGGCGGTGCGGGTGGTTGCCATGCCGTGCTCCTTCGCTGTGCTGTCGACGCGGCCGGACGGGTCGCCGGCCTTCGGGAAGAGAACTGTGCAAGCCTCGCCTGCTGTTCCCCTCACGGCAAGCGGCTCGCCTGTCGAGACGGTCGCGCGGCCCGGCTCACCGCGCGGCGAGCGCGGCGTCGTAGAGCGCCTTCTTCGACAGGCCGGTCCGCGACGCGACGTCGGCGGCGACGTCCTTGAGCCGCTCCCCCGTGTCGACCCGCTGACGTATGCCGGCAACGGCCTCCTCGAGGGACGGCACCACCCGCTCGGCACCGGCCACGACGACCGTGATCTCGCCCTTGACGCCGTCGGCGGCCCACAGGGCGAGCTCGGCCAGCGTGCCGCGGCGGACCTCCTCGTAGGTCTTGGTCAGCTCTCGGCAGACGGCGGCCCGGCGGTCGGGGCCGAAGGCGTCGCGCATCGCGGCGAGCGTCTCGGCCAGCCGGTGCGGTGCCTCGAAGAAGACGATGGTCCGGCGCTCGTCGGCGACCTCGGCCAGCACCTTGGCCCGCTCCCCCGGCTTGCGCGGGAGGAAGCCGTCGAAGCAGAACCGGTCGACGGGCAGGCCCGAGACGGCGAGCGCCATGAGGACCGCGCTCGGCCCGGGGACGCACGTCACGCGTACGCCCGCCTCGACAGCGGCCGCGACCAGGCGGTAGCCCGGGTCGGAGACGGACGGCATACCGGCATCGGTGACGACGACGACGCGCTCGCCGGCGACGAGGCGGGCGACGAGGTCCGGGGTGCGGGACGCCTCGTTGTGCTCGTGGTAGCTGACGACCGACCCGGCCGGCGTGACGGCGAGCTCGCCGAGCAGGCGCCGCAGCCGCCGCGTGTCCTCTGCCGCGACGACGTCGGCGGTCGCGAGCTCCTGTGCGAGCCGCGGGGCCGCGTCGCGGGGGTCGCCGATCGGGGTGGCCGCGAGGACGAGGGTTCCGGTGCTCATGACGTCATCCTCGCAGCGGGCGGCGCTCCCCGCGTCACGCGACCTCGGCGCAGTCACCCCGGCCGGGTGAGGTGCCGCCCCAGCCGGTCGACGCACCCTGAGGACATCGAGACGACCCCGGGAGTGCCTGTGACCGAGCAGCCGGAAGCCGACCACCCGACGCCGGGACCTGGCGCGGCCGCCACCGCCGACGGGGCCGCCCGGGCACCCGCGCACGGCGGGTGGCTGCCGGACGGGATGACCGTCGGCCCCGCGGTCGCGGCGCTCGTCGCGGCCGCGGTGCTCGGGGGCGGCGCGGGAGCGCTCGTGACCGCGCGGATCGCCCACGTCGGGTCCGACCGTGCCTGCCCGGCCATCGACGTCGCGGCCGGCACCCTGCCGAGCGTCGTCACGGTCCTGACCGCCTCGCCCGCGGGGACGGGCAACGGCACCGGCGAGCTGATCCGCGACGGCGGCTACATCCTCACCAACGACCACGTCATCTCCTCCGCCGTCACCTCGCCCGGCGGGTCGGTGGCCGTGCGCTACGGCGACGGGGAGACCTCGACGGCGACCGTCGTGGGGCGCGACCCCAGCACCGACCTCGCCGTCCTCAGGGCGGCGGACGAGGCCAAGGGGCGCCCCCTCATCCGCATCGGCGACTCGTACGCGTTGCGCGTCGGGCAGCCCGTCGTCGCCCTCGGCGCACCGCTCGGGCTCTCGAGCACGGTCACCGAGGGCATCGTCAGCGCTCTCGGCCGCTACGTCCCGCTGCCCAAGGACTCGGGCGTCACGGCGCACCTCATCGACGCGGTCCAGACCGATGCCTCCATCAACCCGGGCAACAGCGGCGGCCCGCTCGTCAACTGCTCGGGCTCGATGGTCGGGGTCAACACCGCCATAGCGACCGCCCCGAACAGCGAGGGCGTCAGCGGCGGGGGCAGCGTCGGGGTGGGCTTCGCCATCCCGATGACCGTGGCCGTCCGGGTGTCCGACTCGCTCATCGAGACCGGACGCGCCGGGCATCCCGACCTCGGCCTGAGCGCCCAGGCGACCATCGTGCCCAGTCCCGGGGACACGCCCCGCGGCCTCTACGTCACGGCCGTCTCGGCCGGCGGGCCCGCCGCGAAGGCGGGCATCTCGCCCGGCGACATCGTCGTCGAGGTCGACGGCGAAGCCGCCACCTCGGTCGAGCAGCTCGTGCTCGCGACGCTGACGCGCAAGGCCGGCGACACGGTGCCCTTCGTGCTCTGGCGCGCCGGGTCCCGGGTCGAGGTGACCGTGACGCTCGGCGCCGCACCCTGACCCCGGCGGGACGGGCGGACGACCTGCCCGTGGCCGGGCGGCGGTTCGGTGGACGGCGCGGTGAGCAACGGCGTCGGGCGGGCGCCGTGAGGGATCCGTGAGCGCGCCCACGGGCGTCCTTGGCGTGACCGGGGCCGTCCCCATGCTGGGACACGTCACACGTCGGAAACCTCGACGCGGTACGACTGGACCATGACCGACCACGGCCACACCACGACCGAGCAGCTCCTCGAGGCCGACCGGCGCGAGCCGGACGCCGCGACGTTCGCCTCCGGTGTCTCCTCGGCGCAGCAGCACGCCGCGCTCCGGGCCTCCGTGCGACAGCTGGGCACCCTGCTCGGCGAGGCCCTGACGCGGCACGAGGGACCCGAGCTGCTCGCGCTCGTCGAGCAGGTGCGCGCGCTGGCCCGCGAGCCCGAGGACGACGACCTTCGGGCCCTGCTGGGAGGCGTCGACGCGCCGACCGCGGTGGTGCTGGCCCGGGCCTTCACCGCCTACTTCCAGCTCGTCAACGTCACCGAGCAGCTGCACCGCTGGCAGGAGCTCGCGGCCGTCGACGAGGCCCCGCTCGCGGGCACCGTGCGACGCATCGGCGAGGCGCTGGACGCCGGCACCCTCGAGCGCGACGAGCTGGACGACGTCCTCGCCCGGCTCGAGTACCGCCCGGTCTTCACCGCCCACCCGACCGAGGCGACGCGGCGCACGGTCCTCAACCTGCTCCGGCGCATCGCCGTCACCGTGACCGAGCTCGAGGACCCCCGTCGCCCCGCCTCGGAGGGCCCGCGCGCCGAGCGGCGGCTCGCGGAGCTCGTCGACATGATGTGGCAGACCGACGAGCTGCGGATCGTCCGCCCCGAGCCCACCGACGAGGCGCGGACCGCCATGCACACGCTGCGCTTCCTCGCCGACCAGGTGGTGCCCGACCTGCTGGCCGAGCTCGACCGCACCCTCGACGGCATCGGCGTCCAGCTCCCGCCGTCGGCCCGTCCGCTGCGCTTCGGCGCGTGGGCCGGTGGCGACCGCGACGGCAACCCCAACGTCACACCCGAGGTCACCCTCGAGGTCATCGGCCTGCAGCACGACGCCGGCCTCGGTGAGCTCGTCGAGAAGCTCGACCACATGCTGCACGAGCTGTCGTCCTCGACGCGGTTCGTCGAGGTGACGGACGCGCTGAGGGAGAGCCTCGAGCAGGACGCCGCCGCGCTGCCGGTGACCTACGACGCCGTGCGCCGGCTCAACGCCGAGGAGCCCTACCGGCTCAAGCTCAGCTTCGTCCGGGTCCGGCTGCTGCGCACCCGCGACCGTCTCGCGCACGGCACGGCGCACGAGCCGGGCCGCGACTACGCGAGCTTCGAGGAGCTGCTCGAGGACCTCGTGCTCATCCGCGAGTCGATGCTCGCCGGCGGGGACACCCTGACCGGAGACGGCGCCATCCTGCGCCTCATCCGTGCCGTGGTCGCCACGGGCACCGGCCTGGCCACGCTCGACATCCGTGAGCACAGCGCCAAGCACCACGCCGCGCTGGCCGACCTCTACGACCGCATCGGCGAGCTCGACACGCCCTACGCCGACCTCGACCACGCAGGACGGATCGAGCTGCTGTCGAACGAGATGACCTCGCGACGCCCGCTCACCGGGGTCGGCCTCGGCGACGCGGGTGAGGCCGCGACCGCCTCGCTGTCGCTCATGACCGCGATCCGCCGGGCCCTCGACACCTACGGTCCAGAGGCGATCGAGACCTACATCGTCTCGATGACGCACGACGTCGACGACCTCTTCGCCGTCGTCGTCCTCGCCCGCGAGGCCGGGCTCGTCGACCTCGGCACCGACACGACGCCGGCCAGCGCCCGCATCGGCTTCGCACCGCTCTTCGAGACCGTCGCCGAGCTCGAGGCCGCCGGACCGCTGCTCGAGGCCCTCCTGTCCGACCCGTCCTACCGCCGCGTCGTCGCGGCCCGCGGTGACGTGCAGGAGATCATGCTCGGCTACTCGGACTCCTCCAAGGACGCGGGAATCGCCGCGTCGCAGTGGCAGATCCACCGCGCCCAGCGGGCACTGCGAGACGTCGCGCGACAGCACGGCGTCGTGCTGCGGCTCTTCCACGGCCGCGGCGGGTCGGTCGGTCGCGGAGGCGGCCCCACGGGCGAGGCGATCCTGTCGCAGCCCTACGGCAGCCTCGACGGCCCGATCAAGATCACCGAGCAGGGCGAGGTCATCAGCGACAAGTACACGCTGCCCGGCCTCGCCAGGTTCAACCTCGAGACGGCCCTCGCGGCGGTCCTCGAGGCGTCCGTGCTGCACCGGAGGTCGCTCCTGCCGCGCGACGTCCTCGACGGCTGGAACGGGACGATGGACCTCGTCGCCGGCCGCGGCCAGCAGGCCTACCGGGGGCTGGTGGGCGACTCGCGCCTCGTGCCCTTCTTCGTCTCGGCGACGCCGGTCGACGAGCTGGGCAAGATGAACATCGGCTCCCGCCCGGCCAAGCGCCCGGGAGGCGAGGGCGGCCTCGAGGACCTGCGCGCGATCCCCTGGGTCTTCGGCTGGACCCAGTCGCGGATCATCCTGCCGGGATGGTTCGGCGTCGGTTCCGGCCTCGCCGCCGCCCGCGAGGACGGCCGGGACAGGACCCTGCGCGAGATGTACGGCTCGTGGGCCTTCTTCCGCACCTTCCTGTCCAACGTGCAGATGACGCTCTCCAAGAGCGACCTCGACATCGCGGCCGGCTACGTGCGCGCCCTCGTGCCCGACGACGTCGCCGGCATCTTCGACACGATCCGCGAGGAGCACGCGCGCACCGTCGAGGAGGTGCTGCGCGTCACCGGCCAGAAGGAGCTGCTCGAGTCGGCACCGGTCCTGCGGCGCACGCTCGACCTGCGCGACAGCTACCTCGCCCCGCTCCACGCGCTGCAGACCTCGCTGCTCGCGCGGTCGCGGGCCGTGCCAGACGACGTCGAGCCCGACGCCGACGTGCAGCGGGCCCTGCTCCTGACGATCAACGGCATCGCCGCCGGCCTGCGCAACACCGGCTGACCCCGTCCGACGCGTGACGACGTGGCCACTCGACTCTCGAGTGGCCACTCAGCCCCGACCGCCCGTGTGACGAGGGGGCCACTCGGCTCAGGCGCGGTGGGGCGCGGCGCGCTCACTCGACGGCGTGGTCCAGGACTCGCTGAGCGGTGCGGAGCATGCGGGCGGCCTGCTCGCGCATGACCTCGCGCAGCTCCGGCGGGTCGAGCACCTTCATCTCCCACGGCAGCACGCCCAGGTGCATGGCCATCCAGCCGAGGTGGTTGCCGCCGGCCTCGAAGATGCAGTGCGAGGGCCCGTCCGCGGTGACCGTGCCGACGGACACGGGGATCCTCTTGTCCACCAAGGCCTTCGGGGCCTCGATGCGGACCCGGCACACGTGGTCGTAGGCACCGTGCGAGATCGAGCGGCGCACGTGCTCGGCCGCGTCGGGGGCGTCGGCGCGCGGCCGGAACCGCCAGCCGCGGGCCTCCGCGCCGGTGATGCGGTCGAGCCGGAAGGTGCGCCAGTCCTCCCGGTCGAGGTCGTAGGCGAGCAGGTACCACCGGCGTCCGGTCGCGACGAGGCGGTACGGCTCGACCCGGCGTTCGCCGGAACCGCGCGGGCCGGCATACGAGAAGGTGACGCGCTCGGTCTCGCGGCACGCGCGGGCCAGCAGGAGCAGGACGGCGGCGTCGACGCGCGCGGTGTCGCTGTCGAGGGTCACGGTGGCCTCGTGGATCGCCTCGACCTGGGACCGCAGGCGGGCGGGGAGCACCTGGTCGAGCTTGGCGAGCGTGCGCACGGCGGCCTCGCCGAGCCCCTCGACGGTCCCGCCTGCGGCGAGGCGCAGGCACACCGCGATCGCGACGGCCTCGTCGTCGTCGAGCAGGAGCGGCGGCAGTCGCCGCCCCGCTCCGAGCTGGTAGCCGCCGCCGGCCCCGTGGGCGGCGTTGACGGGGTAGCCGAGGTCACGCAGCCGGTCGACGTCGCGCCGCACGCTGCGCGTCGTGACGCCGAGCCGCTCGGCGAGCTCGGTGCCGCTCCACACCGGACGGCTCTGGAGCAGGTCGAGCAGGCGGAGCACGCGGGCCGTCGTGCCGGTGCCGTCGCTGCTCGTGGACATGACCCGAGCATGACATGCACTGCGGACAGGACCTGTCCTATATGGCTGGGACGCTCGGTCCATGACATCGACACGCACCTCCATCGACTGGACCGCCGTCCTCGTCGACCAGGCCGCCCGGCACTGGACCAACCAGCTGCGCCCCCGCCTCGAGGGCCTGACCGATGAGGAGTACCTCTGGGAGCCGACACCGGGCGCCTGGAACGTCCACCCCCGTGGACAGGGAGCCACGGACATCCAGGGTGGCAGCGGCGAGCTGACGATCGACTGGGCCTACCCCGAGCCCGTGCCCGCGCCGGTGACGACGATCGCCTGGCGGCTCGCACACGTCATCGTCGGGGTGCTGGGCACCCGCGTGCACAGCCACTTCGACGGTCCTGAGGCCGACTACCTCTCGTTCGACTACGCCGGCACCGCCGACGGGGCGCTCCAGCAGCTCGACGCAGCCTTCGCCGCGTGGACCGCGGGGGCGCGCGGTTGGGACGCCGCGGCTCTCGCCGAGCCGTGCGGGCCCAGCGAGGGCCCGCGGGCGGAGCACCCGCGGGTCGAGCTCGTCCTGCACATCAACCGCGAGGTCATCCACCACGGGGCCGAGATCGCCCTGCTCCGTGACCTGTACGCCCACCGCAACGACTGAGAGAGCGAGACACCATGGCAGCCCACGTCCCACCCGTCGCCGACGAGCGCGAGAGCCTCATCGCCTACCTCGACCAGCAGCGCGACGCGTTCGTCTCCGTGGCGCACGGACTGACCGAGGAGCAGATCCGGCTCACGCCGACCGCCGGCACCCTCAGCATCGGCGGTCTCGTCAAGCACGTCACGACGTGCGAGCGGGGCTGGACAGAGCGGATGGCGGCCGCTCCCGACGCACCGGGGCCACCCGACCGGTCGCTCGAGGAGCAGGCCACGGCCTGGGGCGACGACTTCCGCGTCACCGACGGCGACACCCTGGAGACCCTGCTGGCCGGCCTCGCTGCGCAGGGAGACGTGACCCGCGAGGTCCTGCGCACGGCCGACCTGGGCGCACCGGTGCCGGTGCCGCGCGACGCACCGTGGTTCCCCCACGACGTCGACGCGTGGTCGGTGCGCTGGGTCGCCATGCACCTCGTCGAGGAGCTCGCGCGGCACGCGGGCCACGCCGACATCGTCCGCGAGTCGATCGACGGCGCGACGATGTACGAGCTCGTCGCAGCGCGTGAGGGCTGGCCGGAGACCCCCTGGCTCAAGCCGTGGCGTCGGGCCGAAGCCTCGACCGCCTGACCGAACCAGCAGTCTGCCGGCAATCGCCAAAACCGTTGCAGCAAGACGAAGGGCCCTTGGGAGTATGAGTCTCAAGGGCCCTTCTGGTGTGATCGGTCGATGTGACGCTCCCGATCCACGTCTCGTCGTCTCCGGTCCCGGCTGCCGCGTCACCCGGCTGCCGCGGTGGGTTGCCCCACCGTGCGGACCCTCGTCTCCGAGTCGTCCCGCTCTCCCCGAAGGAAGGGCGTGAGAGATTTCTATCCCTGCCGCCGACGGTCCGCAAGGGCTTCGGCAAAACTCGTCGACGGTCCACAGGACCACGGCGTGTCGTCCACAGCCAGCAGGCTCTTCTCCACACGCCGGGAGCGTCGGTGCACAGCTTGTGCACCGGTCCTGTGGACGACGCGGATCAGCCCTCGGCGCCGTCGACCTCGGCGAGCACGGACCGCAGGAACGCGGCCCCGGCGGCCGCGGACCGAGCCCGCTCGCCGTCCCCGGCTGCGGCATACGCCGTCTCCGCCTCGACGAGCGAGGACACCTCGGCGGCGACCACGGAGCGCTCGGTGCCGTGGTCGAGGCGGCGTCGCTCGGCCTCGGTGACCCCGAGCCCGACCGCGGCGCCCGCCACCTCCGCAGACGTCGTCACTGAACGGCCCTCGGTCGGGACGGCCTCGGCATTCTCGATGGCGGCCACCGCGTTGCGCAGCGCGCTGACGGCCGCGCGGTCGCGCTCACGCATCGCCGTCGTCAGGCGGGATCGCAGGGCCGAGCGGAGCATCGAGGTCATCCCGAGACCGTATGCCGTGGGCTGCCCCGGGTGCCAAGGGGTTTCGCGCGTGACCCTCAGGCAGCCGGCAGCAGGCGTGCCCGCAGGAAGGCCACGACGGCGTCCACCGCGTCGGGGTGCCGCTCCGCGGTCAGGGTCGCGTGCCCCGAGCCTTCGAGCTCGACCCGGAGGAAGCCCTCTCCCAGAGCCTCGGTGAGGGTCTCGAAACGCGTGCCGGTCGCCCAGTCGTCCCGATAGCGGACGCCGAGGACGTGACAGCCTTGACGCACCCGATCCCGCACTGTCGCAAGGTCGCCCGCGTCGAGGCCCACATCGGCCGCCCGGCGCGGCCCGAGCGGCACGGGCACGGCAGGCTGGGCCACGACCGGTGCCACGACGGAGGGGTCGACCATCATCGCGAGCGCGAAGCCGCCGGTGAGGCACATCCCGACGGCCCCGACGCCGACACCTCCGGCCTCGGCATGGAGGTGCCGGGAGAGGCTGCGGAGCCAACCCGCCACCGGGGTCGTGCGGCCGGTCGCGACCATGGTGAAGTCGCGGCTCACGCAGATCCTCGGGATGACCCTCGCGGCCTCCATCCGTCGCGGCGCCTCGTGCGCGCTGCCGAAGAAGTGCGGCATGACGACGGTGAAGCCCTCGTCGACGAGCTCCCGCCCGAACCGCACCACCTCGGGGGTCAGGCCCGGGCTCTCGTGCATGACGACGACGCCCGGACCGGCGCCGTCGCGGTAGGTCGGGAACTCGAAGCCGTCGGCCGCGTGCGACCCACGGCGCCAGCCGGAGAGCAGCGACATGACCGCGACGCTACGCCCGCGCCCTGTGCGGTCGATGCCGTCCGGCCCCCTGGACGATCCGGTGTGCCGGGATGCACGCGAAGTTACGCTCACACCATGTCGACCCCAGCGACCGCGGAGCGCGGACGGTTTGCCGGACTCCTCGCACCCTCCGACCGCGACCCTGCTCCGGTCACCGAGCCGGCCGTGCAGCGCGGGCTCCGCCGCGAGACGGTGCTCGTCCTCGGGGTGAGCCTGGGCTCGTCCGCCGTCTACGCCGTGCTCAGCATCATCGAGAAGCTGACGCGCCCCGTCCCGCTGTCGCAGCAGACGACGGCGATGAACCAGTCCGCGACCCCGGGACGGCCCTGGCTCGACCTCGCCTACCAGCTCGCCGGCGTCGTCCTGCCGCTCGTCGCGGTGGCCCTCGCGCTCTACCTGCTCAACCACATCCACCGGCCGGCCGGCGACGTCCGGGCCGGCCACTTCGTGGGCTTCGACCGGCGCGAGCCGGCGCGCGACCTCCTCCGCGGGCTCGGCCTCGCCGCGATCATCGGGATCCCGGGCCTCGGCTTCTACTTCGTCGCCAAGGCCATCGGCATCAACACGCAGGTGTCCGCCGCCAACCTCCAGGCCGTGTGGTGGTCGGCGCCCGTGCTCGTGCTGGCCGCCATCGAGAACGCCGTGCTCGAGGAGGTCATCATGGTGGGCTACCTCTTCACGCGGTGGCGCCAGACCGGCTGGTCGTGGCCGCTCGTCATCGGCCTGTCCGCCCTCATCCGGGGCAGCTACCACCTCTACCAGGGCTTCGGCGGCTTCGCCGGCAACATCGTCATGGGGCTCGTGCTCGGGCTCGTCTTCGTGCGCACCCGCCGCGTCATGCCCCTCGTCGTCTGCCACGCCATCCTCGACACGGTGGCGTTCGTCGGCTACTCCATCCTGCAGTCCCGGGGCATCTCGCTCTGACCCACGCCGCGGGCGCTCCCGGCGCCTGCGCGACCCACCCAGCCACACTGCATACGATGGCGCCCATGAACTCGGCCACGCAGGTGCGCACCCGCCTGCTCGGGGACCCGGCCGACGACTTCCGCCTGAGCCGGCGCACCGCCGGTCGCATCGCCTGGCTCGGATGGGCCGGCCCGCTCTTCTTCACGCTCGTCGGCGGCTTCATGCGCTTCTGGCACGTCGGGGCGCCACACCAGCTGGTCTTCGACGAGACGTACTACGTCAAGCAGGGCTGGTCGATGGTCCTGTACTGGTTCGAGATGAAGAACGACCCGGTGCTGCAGCAGGCCAACCAGGTCGACCAGCACTTCACCGCGAACGACCCGATGGTCTACGGCACGGAGGGCGACTTCGTCGTCCACCCGCCCGTCGGCAAGTGGCTCATCGGGTGGGGTGAGGCGCCCTTCGGCATCCTCAACTCCTTCGGCTGGCGTTTCGCCGTCGCCCTCGCCGGCACGATCTCGATCTTCATGCTCGGGCGCATCGCGCGGCGCCTGTTCCGCTCCGACCTGCTCGGCACCGTCGCGGCCGCCCTCCTCGCCTTCGAAGGCCACCACTTCGTCCACTCGCGCACCGGCCTGCTCGACATCTTCGTCATGTTCTTCGGTCTCGCGGCGTTCGGGTCGCTGCTCATCGACCGCGACAAGGCGCGAGAGGTCCTCGCGCGCAAGGTCGGCGACCGCGCCCGCTCGGCCACGTCATGGCTCGGGCCGTGGCTCGGCTGGCGGCCGTGGCGGTGGGTCGCGGGCATCATGCTCGGGCTCTGCGCCGGGGTGAAGTGGTCGGGCCTCTACTTCGTCGTCTTCTTCGGCGTGCTCACCGTCCTCTGGGACCTCGGGGCGCGTCGAGCCGCCGGGGTGCGCGGCTGGTCGGTCGGCGGCGTCGTCAAGGACGGGCCGTATGCCTTCGTGCAGCTCGTGCTCACAGCGCTCGTGACGTACGTGGCGACGTGGACGGGCTGGATCCTCACCAAGGGCGGGTCGTTCCGCACGTGGGCGCAGAACAACCCCGCCACCGACCACACGTGGCTGCCGGACTGGTGGCGCTCGCTCTGGGCCTACCACCAGCAGATGTACGCCTCGACGCAGGCGATCACGAGCTCGCACCCGTACCAGACGAACCCGTGGTCCTGGCTCATCCAGGGACGCCCGACGTCGTTCTTCTACGAGGGCCCGAAGAAGGGCGCCGACGGCTGCCTCGTCGACCAGTGCAGCAAGGCGATCACCTCGCTCGGCACCCTGTCGATCTGGTGGGGCGGCACCCTCGCGATCTTCGTGCTGCTCTTCATGTGGGCGCTGCGCCGTGACTGGCGCGCCGGGGCGATCCTCTGCGCCCTGTTCGCCGGCTACGTGCCGTGGTTCTTCCTCGGTGACCGCACGATCTACTCGTTCTACGAGGTGGCGTTCGTGCCCTACGTCGTGCTCGCCTGCGTCTACGTGCTCGGTCTCGTCATCGGCGGCCGCAGCGCGTCGCGGACGCGTCGCAGGGTCGGCTACGGCGTGATGGGGGCCTTCGTCCTGCTCACGATGGGGCTGTTCGCGTTCTTCCTGCCGATCTACGTCGCGGACGTCATCCCCCTGTCGGAGTGGCAGGCGCGGATGTGGTTCCCGAGCTGGGTCTGACGGCCGGATCCGCCCTCCGGGCCGATTGGGTATGCCGGTCGGCGTGGTGTTATCGTTCCTTCGCACCCAGGGGCTGTGGCGCAGTTGGTAGCGCGTCTCGTTCGCAATGAGAAGGTCAGGGGTTCGAATCCCCTCAGCTCCACCGATGAGAAACCCCGTCCCACCTGCGGTAACACGCAGGCGGGGGCGGGGTTCTCTCTTTGTCATCCGCCCGTCTCCCGTCGATGTGTCCCCCGGTGTCCCCCGGGGTCACATTGAGCCTCGCCAGACCGGCCAGATCGGCCCCGGTTCCGAGGTGGTGCAGGTAGCGGTTCGTGGTGCCGATGGAGTCTTGAACCGGGCTTGCGGAACCCGAGTGAGAGCCCCGATCCTTCAACCACTCTCAGCTGCGAGACCGACTGCTGCGGTGCGTCTGAGTGCCGTGGCCGGGCAGCCTTGCCCACGTGCTGATTTCCACCAGACCCTCAACGCTTGTCGATGACGGCGCGCTCAGGGAGGTCCGGTGCAGTCAACAGGGGTCGGCCGTACGTAAGTGACGTTCCGCGAAACGTCGACCCAGAAATGCGGGCAGTGCCACCATGAGTCGTGGGCCCGCTTGACTCCCAGAACGGCAGCGGCCGAGGGCTCCGATCGCTCTGGCGCCGGCTGGACTGGCATGCCCGCCTTCTGCTTGTGGCAGTCGTGGTTGACTCGCTGGGCACCGGGGCCGTTCTTCCCTTCTACGTCGTCTACTACCGCGATGTCGCGCACGTCCCCGTACCTCATATCGGCGTCCTCATCGCGCTTCCCCTTGTTCTCGGGGCGTTGACTGCCGCACCTGCCGGCTACGCCACCGACCGTGTTGGGGTCGGGCCTGTGCTCGCTCTCGGCTCCGTGCTGGCCTCGAGCGCCCAACTCGTGACCGCCTCGGCAAACAGCGAGATCGGCTTTGGCATCGGCCTGGCGCTGCTGGGGCTGGGCATGGTCGGGGTCAACGTCGCAACGGCCACGCTCATCGGACGGACCATTCCACGACCGCTTCGCCAGCCCTTCTTCGGCATCCGGTTCATGGCCATGAACATGTGTTTCGCTGCGAGCGGGGCACTAGTGGCGTTCTACGTGACGTTGGACCACCCCGGACGATTTCGCCAGGCATTCCTCGCCGACGCCGTTTCGTGGCTTCTTGCGTTGACGCTCTTCATGATCGTGCTGCACTCACTCACCCAGCCCCCGACACTCCTTGGGACCGTCCGGGCGCGCGGTTCGGAACTGGGGGCTGCTGCTCCCTCTCGGGGATACCTGCAGCTCCTGCGCGTGTCATCGACGTTGCCACTGGTGACCCTCGCCTTCCTGCTTGGTCTCGTCGGCTATCCGCAACTGAACGTGGCCCTGCCCGCGCTGGCTCGGTACGAGGGTGCTTCGTCGACCTCGATCGGGGTCGCCTTCGCTGTGAATGGGCTGGTCATCGTTGCCGGGCAGCTCTACGTCGTGGTGCGGCTGCAGGTCGTTCGCCGCACGCGCGCACTCGCGACCACGGCGCTCCTGTGGGGCAGTGTCTGGGCCTTGGCCGGTCTATTGGGTGTCGTACACGGTGCGGTGATGGTGACGCTGGTCCTTGCTCTGTGTACCAGCGTGTTCGCCGTCGGAGAGACGCTCCTACAGCCAACCCTGCCGGCCATCACCAACGATGTCGCCGACGACAGTGACCGTGGCCGCTTCAACGCCCTCACGAATGGTGCCGAGACAAGTAGCTTCGTCGTCGGATCCCTGGCCGCGGGGTTGCTCATCGGGGCCGGCCTGATCCCTTGGCTGCTCATCAGCCTCATCGTTCTGTGTGCTGCTGCCGTCATCGTGGCCGTCCGCGTGCTCGAGCCACGCCTGCCACACGGCAGCAACGGCGTGGTGGCAGCTCCCACGTCATCAGCGTCGGTCGACCTCGTCTGATCCTGTCGGTGTCTAGTACGACGTCACCAGCGAACGGTGCTTACCGCCCCTCGGCAGTCGATCAGGCGATCCGTTGTGGATGTCGGGCGACTAGCCGCCACGACTCGGACTCAAGAGTCCATACGTCAACCACCACGCCCTCGGCCGTGACCGGTCCGGTTGCTCCCTCACCGGCAGACGGTTCCCGTGCCTGTCGGATGATGGACTCCACCACCATGACGCCCCCGAGGTCGAGCTCGCGGCAAACGGTGACGTGGAACCAGTGCCAGGTAACAGCGCAGCTGGCGTCGATCCACTCTCGCTTGCCCCCAGGGTTGTCGAGCCGCGCCATCGTCCAGATCATGCGGTCACTGACCATCGCGTCGAGGCGCTGCATGTCACCACACCGCACGGCCGCCTGAAGATCTTCCGTGACGTGCTGACTGTCGAACATGCAGCCATGCTGCCCTCGTTGGTGCTGCGTGTCACCCCTGCACCGCGCCCGCTGGCATCGTGCGCTCCCAACCAGAGCTGGCGCGCCCGAAACCTTGATCAGGGCGCATGCCCCGTGCCGACCGAGAAGCGACTTCTGCGGGTATCCATCCCCGGCCGACGGGCGATGCCGGGGTTTGCGAACGAGTTCGCCGAGGGCTCACGGCGCATCGTACGCAGTGGTCCGGGCTTGCCCCGGGCCCAGGCGTCCTGCAGGTCCGTCATCAGCTCGTCCGTGGGAACCGCCGGATGCGTGGCGACGAAGCGTCGGCCCTGCTGGAGCAGGACGGCTCCGACGACGACGGCGGCGAGCCGGCCCAGCAACACCCAGACGCCGAGCGCGACCCAGAGCCACGCGAAGTACTCGCCCAAGCGAAACAGCTTCTCGTCGGAGGGGAGCAGGACACGTGCCGATCCGAGGTCACTCCCGCGGACGCACACCTCGACCGGCCGGCCCTTCATGCTGCACTGGTCGGTGGCGTTCGATCTGCGCTGCCGCGTCGTGCCGCCCGAGGAGCTGCAGACCGGCCGCATCGGCCGTAGGCCAGTTCGGGCGTCGAGGCCCGAGCTGGTCTGTCAGGACCCGACTGTTCGGCCACCGTGATGCGGCTTGCCGATGGAGGCACGAAGTCTCCACCCATCAGCGGGCGTCGCTGCTCGAACTCCCACCGGACCAAATCTCCCTTGCTGGAAGGTCCGGTCGGCACCGCCAACGCCAGCAGACCTTCGCCCGCACGCGCCAAGGTCCACGGAGCGGCGCCGCGTGCCACCACCGGAGCCAAGCCTCAAGATTGACGTGCACCCGTCATCAGGCCGGCCCGGCACTGAGGTCCGATTGTTGATCACCGGCTGTGGCCACGCTGGGACGCCGGACGAGGCAACAGTGACCTTCAACAATGACGCCTTGAATATGTCGGCGAGGAACGACCCGAACGCGGTGCGGAACTTAGGTGTCCACCGCGGGATCAGCATGACGTTGTCGTACAAGATTGCGCCTGGGGACCGGACGGGCGGCCAGGGTCAGTTCTTCGTCCAATGCGGCCAGACAGTCAGAGAATCCCCGTTCAAGGTAACCGGGTGACGCCGGGTTATTCACCGCAAGGCTCATCCAGGACTAGCCGGCGAACCCTCGCTCCGGATGTACCTGGGTTGCCGATCCAGGGCCGCCGACTCAGTTGCGTCGGCAGTCGGGGGTGAAGGTGCGCGTCTGTCCCGCCATACCTCCGGGATGTCGGCGGACGGAGGTGAGCCTCCCGCGCGTCGGCCCCCTCCACAGGGCTCCCGCACGGGAGGCAGTCACACGTTCCGTCGCCTCTTCATCACCGCAAAACTCAAGAGTCGCGAGCCATGGTCAGCGGGACCGCAGAGAATCGCGGATCTCGGTGAGCAGCAGGACCTCCTCGGACGGGGCCTCAGGCTCCGGCTCGACGCCGGCAGCCCGGCGAGCAGCCAGGTGGTTCATCGGCGCCACCACCATGAAGTACACGGCCGCAGCCACGATGAGGAAGCTGATCGTCACCGTGATGAACGTACCGAGATGGACCCCACCCGGGGCCCAGGCCGAGAAGTTCGGGGTCCCGCCGAGCTTGCCGATCACGTCCATGATGACGGTGACGAACGCCTCGATGACCTTGCCGAACGCACCAGCGATGATGACCGCGACCGCGAGGTCGACGACATTGCCCCGCATGATGAAGTCCTTGAAACCTTTGAGCATCGGATCTCCCTTGTCAGTGGTCGACGTGGTCGACGTATTCGACGTGGTCTTCGGGGTGTTCGGGTCGAGGCGTGCCTCGGCCGGGGTGTCCGACCGCCGGCTCCACCGTGACGGTGAGCCGGACGGCCGGTGGGTCCCCTGGTACATCAGCCGAAGCTGGGGGCTACTCGGCCAGCTTGGCGATGGCCTGGGCCCACAGGAAGTACTTGTTCGTGCCGAGGTCACGCACCGTCTTGATGTTGAACGCGGCCTTGAGGTGCTCGGCGTCGGCGGCGCTGACCCCCTGCAGGGCGTCCACCGGCGCATCGGCCAGCTCACTCACCGAAGAAGCCTCGAACGCCTTGTCGACCTTGCTGGCGATGTCGCCCATGATCACTCCTGAGAGTTGGTGCTCGCCGAGATGGCGGGCAATGGTGCAGACCTACCACCGTCAGCCCGTCCCCGCACGCCCAACACCCCAGCGGTCAGTGAACCCATAGCGACATTGCGCGCTCCGCCCAGTCAAAAACTGCGTCGAGGACGCCCACTGGGCGTGCCGCCCCGACGTTCCTGTTGGATCTGACCCGGACCTGCTCAAGCCGAAATCCAGTGAGTCGGAATGTTTCTTTCACAAGCGCGTCCGAGAGTCACTCGGCGTCGGATTTCTACGTACGTCTCGTCGACGAGTCCGAGCAGCAGTCCGCCGACTCGGCTCCCAGACCAGCTCGGACGTCATCCCAGACCAGCTCGGACGTCAGCGCCCGAGCTGGTCTGTCAGGGCCGAACTAGCCTTGCTGGTCCTCTTGGCTGCCTGCGTCGACGCCCTCACCGCTCGCCGACTCCTGACTCGAGGTGTCGCCGTTGTTCCCGAACCGCTCGTCCGCCATGGCTCGACCCTGTTGGATCTGCTCGTCGAAGCGACCTCCAGTCGCCGAGCCTGCAGCCTCGGAAGCGCGGTCGAGCCCGGAGTCACTGATCTCCTCGACCTGGTCACCGTGCTCTTCCATCGCCTTCTGGGCCTGATTCTTGGCGTCATCGAACATGCTCATGGCACAACTCCTTCGCCGGTACAGCTCACGCCGCCGGAAACCCGACGACCTTCCCATAGTGGACCCTCCGACGGCGATCGGCGATGGGGAGCCCTTCGAGATCAACGAGAACGCCCATCCAGTGACGACTCGCAGTCGAAGTGACAAGCCGGCACCCAATGCCGAGCGTGCACATCAGCTGCTCGGTCCGCGCGGCGTGCAGGGTCGTCGACACCGACGGTAGAGCGCTACCCCTCGCGGGCGACTCGCTCGAGCTGGTGACGGCGCGCCACCCCGCGGCTGCACGTCGAGAGGCTGTGCCGGATGGAGTTCCACGACGTCGGCGCCGTCGTGTGGACGCTCCGGAAGCGAGTCTGGTGGGGCCCTGCTCCTCGGTCGCGGCCGACGAGGAACCGCTGCGCAGCTCGACGAGCGATCGCCCGGCGAGGGCTCCGAGGGGAGGCACGTGCTCCCCTCGGAGCCGACGGACGTGGCTACCCGCGGCGCTTCGCCAGACGCATCCACGTCTCCACGACGGTGTCCGGGTTGAGCGACATCGACTCGATGCCCTGGTCGAGCAGCCACTCGGCGAGGTCCGGGTGGTCCGACGGGCCCTGACCGCAGATGCCGACGTACTTGCCGCGGTCACGGCACGCCGTGATCGCCATGGCGAGCAGCTTCTTCACCGCGGGGTCGCGCTCGTCGAACGAGCCGGCCACGAGCGAGGAGTCACGGTCGACGCCCAGGGTCAGCTGGGTCAGGTCGTTGGAGCCGATGGAGAAGCCGTCGAAGTGGTCGAGGAACGCGTCGGCGTTGAGTGCGTTGCTGGGGATCTCGCACATCATGACGACCTGCAGGTCGTTCTCGCCGCGGACGAGGCCGTGCTGCGCGAGCAGGTCGATGACGCCCTCGGCCTCGGCGACGGTGCGCACGAACGGGATCATCACCTTGACGTTGGTCAGGCCCATGTCGTCGCGGACGTGCTTGAGCGCCTCGCACTCCATCGCGAAGCACTCGGCGAAGTCGGCCGACAGGTAGCGGGCGGCGCCGCGGTAGCCGAGCATCGGGTTCTCCTCGTGGGGCTCGTAGCGCTCCCCACCCAGCAGGCCGGCATACTCGTTGCTCTTGAAGTCCGACATGCGCACGATGACCGGCTCGGGGGCGAAGGCGGCGGCCAGCATCGAGATGCCCTCGGCCACGCGCTTGACGAAGAAGTCGCGGGGGCTGTCGTAGGCGGCGATGAGCGCCTGGATCTCCTCCTTGAGCGCGGGCTCCTGGTCGTCGAGCTCGAGCAGCGCCCTGGGGTGGATGCCGATCTGCCGGTTGATGACGAACTCGAGCCGCGCGAGGCCGACGCCCTTGTTGGGCAGGCGCGAGAACTCGAACGCCTGCTCGGGCGTGCCGACGTTCATCATCAGCTTGACGGGCAGCTCGGGCATGTCGTCGAGCTCGGTCTCGGTGACGGAGAAGTCCCGCTCGCCGTCGTAGACGAAGCCGGTGTCTCCCTCTGCGCACGACACGGTGACCTGCTGGCCCTCGGCGAGGTCGCGGGTGGCGCTGCCGGTGCCGACGACGGCGGGGATGCCGAGCTCGCGGGCGATGATGGCGGCGTGGCAGGTGCGCCCGCCCCGGTTGGTGACGATGGCGCTGGCGCGCTTCATGACCGGCTCCCAGTCGGGGTCGGTCATGTCGGCGACGAGCACCTCGCCGGCCCGGAACTCGTGCATCGACTCCGCCGTCGTGAGCACGCGCACGGCTCCGGCGCCGATCTTCTGGCCGATGGCGCGGCCCTCGACGACGACGGGTCCGCGCTCGTCCATGCGGTACCGGCGCAGCGTGTTGCCGGCCTGGCGTGACTTGACGGTCTCGGGGCGGGCCTGCAGCACGTAGAGGAGCCCGTCGACGCCGTCCTTGCCCCACTCGATGTCCATGGGGCGGCCGTAGTGCGCCTCGATGCGCAGCGCGTGCTGGGCGAGCTCGGTCACCTCGTCGTCGGTGAGGCTGAGGCGCGCCCGGTCGGCGGGGTCGACGTCGACGAAGTCGATCGACCGGCCCACCTCGACGTCGTCGGTGTAGACCATCTTCGTCGCCTTGCCGCCGACGCCGCGCTTGAGGATCGCGGGGCGTCCCTCGCGCAGCGCAGGCTTGTAGACGTAGAACTCGTCGGGATTGACGGCCCCCTGCACGACGGCCTCGCCGAGCCCGTAGCTGCTCGTGACGAACACCGCGTCGGAGAAGCCCGACTCGGTGTCGATGGTGAACATCACGCCGGAGGCCCCGACGTCGGAGCGCACCATGCGCTGCACGCCCGCGGACAGGGCGACGACCTCGTGGTCGAAGTTGCTGTGCACGCGGTAGGCGATGGCCCGGTCGTTGTAGAGCGAGGCGTAGACGCGCTTGATGGCGAGCAGGATGTTGTCGATGCCGCGGACGTTGAGGAAGGTCTCCTGCTGCCCGGCGAAGCTCGCGTCGGGCAGGTCCTCGGCGGTGGCGCTCGAGCGCACGGCCCAGCTGACGTCGTCGCCGCTGTCGCGGACGAGCTGGTCGTATGCCGTGTGGATGTCGTTCTCGAGGTCGGCCGGGAACGGCTGCTCCTCGACGGCGGCCCGGATCTCGGCGCCGGCGGCCGCGAGGGCCCGCGTGTCCTCGACGTCGAGCGCACCCAGGGTGGCGTTGATCCGGTCGGCGAGGCCCTGGTGGGCGAGGAAGCGCCGGTAGGCGTCGGCGGTGGTCGCGAAGCCGTCCGGCACGCGCACGCCCGCCTGGGACAGGTGCTGCACCATCTC
The DNA here is from genome assembly GCF_039532035.1 of Terrabacter carboxydivorans. Taxonomy (NCBI): domain Bacteria; kingdom Bacillati; phylum Actinomycetota; class Actinomycetes; order Micrococcales; family Intrasporangiaceae; genus Terrabacter; species Terrabacter carboxydivorans. The sequence goes on from NZ_BAAARE010000003.1 coordinate 118,981, forward strand.
GCCGAGCGAGGCGTTCTTGCCGCCCACGCGCTCGACGTCGTGCAGGCCGAGGTCGGCGAACCAGACGATGTTGGCGTGCTGGTCGCCGGCGTCGTTGCCGGTCTGGGTGCCGTTCACGGCGGTCCTTTCGTCGTCTCGGCGCTCAGCCGAGGTTGGGCAGGCGGCTGCTCTGCATGATGACGGCGGCCATCTCCTCGACGGACATGGACGCCGAGTTGATCGAGGGGATGCGGTGCGCCCGGTAGAGCGCTTCGGCGCGCCGCAGCTCGAAGCTGCACTGGGCAAGGCTGGCATATCTCGACCCGGGCCTGCGCTCACCCCTCACCTGGCTGAGACGGGCCGCGGTCGAGAGCAGGCCGAAGCACTTGTCGCCCAGGTTGCGCAGCGGCCGGGGGAGGTCGCCGGTGTCGAAGTCCTCCTCGACGAGGGGGTAGTTGGCGACCTTGAGTCCGTGCTGGAGGGCGAGGTACATCGAGGTCGGCGTCTTGCCGCAGCGCGACGGCGCGACGAGCACGAGGTCGGCCTGCTCGAGGTTGCGCAGGCTCGCCCCGTCGTCGTGCTCCATCGCGAACTCGATGGCCTTCATGCGGGCGTCGTAGCGTCCGGCGTCGCCGACGCCGTGCAGGGCCGCCGCGTTGTGCGTCGCGTTGACGTGCAGCACCCGCTCGACGGTGTCGAGGTGGGAGCCGAAGAGGTCGATGAACGCACACCGGGTGCGCTGCAGCTCCTGGCGGATCGTCTCGTCGGAGACGGTCGAGAAGACGAGGGCCGTCACCGAGTCGGTCATCGCCGCGTCGAGCTGGCTGACGACGTCGCGGGCCTGCTCGACCGTGGTGATGAAGGGGATCTTGCGTCGGCGGAACTGCACGCTCGGGAACTGCGCGAGCATGAGGTTGCCGAGGGTCTCGGCCGAGATGCCCGTGCCTCCGGCGAGGAAGAAGACCGGAGTCACGCTGCGCGGCTCGCGGGCCTCGCCGTCGGCACGCTCGTCAGGACTCATGCGGGGCCTCCTCGTCGGCGACGAGGACGACGACGAGGGTGCGGGGGCCGTGGACGCCCTCGACCCGCTGCAGCTCGATGTCGCTCGTCGCGCTGGGTCCGCTGATCCAGGTGAGCGGGAGCGGACCCGCACCGAGTTCGGGGCGCAGCCTGGCGACGGCATCCGGCACGTCGGGCACGACCTGGCTCGCGCGCACGACGCAGACGTGGGTGTCGGGCACGAGGGTGAGCTCACGGCGACCCTGTCCGGCCGTGTGGTCGAGCACGATGGTGCCGGTCGTCGCGATCCCGACCGCTGCCGACGTGACGACCGCGTCGATGCCGTCGAGCTCGACGTGGGTCGCGGCGTCCGCCTCGGCCACGACCGTGACGGCGCCCGATAGCGTTTGCTGCCAGTCGGATTCGAGCCCCGTCGGCAGCACGACGCTGCGACTCCCGACGGTCCGCAGCGCATCGACGACGACGGCGCCGACCGTGCCGGGCACGGCCTGCACGACGGTGGCCCGGTAGTCGGCGACGTTCTCGGCGAAGAGCGCGAGCCACTTCGCCCGGTCGGCCGCAGACTCCGGAGCGGGGCACCCCGAAGTGTCGGACGCCGGGCCGGTCGGCGACGCGGACGACGGGCCCGCCCCGTCGTCGACGTGAGCCGGCGCGCTCGTGACGTCGGCGACGGCGGCCCGGACCCGGGCCAGGATCTCCTCGCGGGCACTCATGGCCGCTCCCCCTCGGTCGGGTCGGTCGAGTCTGTTCGGGCGTTCCGGGCGGTGGCGTCGTCGTGCTCGGGCCGACGTCTCGAGCCGATCGGGTCGGCGCCACGCTCGCGGACCCACCACTGGCGGAAGGCCTCGGTCGGCAGGTTCGGCAGGTCGCGGGCGTTGGTCCACGCTCCGAGCCCCGGCACGGAGCGCACCGTGCGGCCGCCGAGCAGGCGCCCGGCCGTGGTCGCAGCCCGTTGGGCGCCGGCGAGCCGCCTGGGGTCCGACAGCACCCACGCCGCCGCCTTCATCGCGGCCGACTCGGGGGTGGTCCCGGCCTCCTCGACCACCTTGCCGCGCAGCTCGACGAGCAGCTCGGGGATGTTGATGCGCACCGGGCACGCGTCGAAGCACGCCCCGCAGAGGCTCGAGGCGTAGGGCAGCGACTTGTCGACCTCGCTCGCGGTGCCCCGCAGCTGCGGGTTGAGCACCGCGCCGATCGGGCCGGGATAGACCGAGCCGTAGGCGTGCCCGCCCGTGCGCTCGTAGACGGGGCACACGTTGAGGCAGGCCGAGCAGCGGATGCACCGCAGCGCCTGGCGCCCGACCCGGTCGGCGAGCACGTGGCTGCGCCCGTTGTCGACGAGCACGACGTGCACCTCCTGGGGCCCGTCGCCGGGGTGCACTCCCGACCACATCGTCGTGTAGGGGTTCATCCGCTCCCCCGTGCTCGAGCGGGGCAGCAGCTGCAGCATCGGGCCGAGGTCGGCCCACGTGGGCAGCACCTTCTCGATCCCGACGACCGAGATGAGCGTCTCGGGCAGGGTCAGGCACATCCGGCCGTTGCCCTCGGACTCGACGACGACGAGCGTGCCGGTCTCGGCGACGGCGAAGTTGGCGCCCGAGATGCCGACCTTGGCGCGGAGGAACTTCTCGCGCAGGTGCAGGCGCGCCGCCTCGGCGAGCCGGGCGGGCTCGTCGGTGAGGTCGTCGGGGGCGGGTCTGCCCACCGCACCCATCTCGCGGGCGAAGATCTCGCGGATCTCGCTGCGGTTGCGATGGATCGCCGGCACGAGGATGTGGCTCGGGCGGTCGTGGCCGAGCTGGACGATGAGCTCGGCGAGGTCGGTCTCCCAGGCGTGGATGCCGGCTGCCTCGAGGGCCTCGTTGAGCTCGATCTCCTGGGTCATCATCGACTTGACCTTGACGACCTCGTCGACCTCCTTGGCCCGGACGAGGTCGACGACGATCCGGTTGGCCTCCTCGGCGTCACGCGCCCAGTGCACGGTCGCGCCGGCCCGCGTGAGGCTCTCCTCGAGCTGCTCGAGGTAGTGGTCGAGGTGGGTCAGGGCCTCGTCCTTGGCGTCGGCACCGGCGACCCGCAGCGCCTCCCACTCGGGCACCTCGGCGACGACGCCGGCGCGCTTGGCGCGGATCGTGTGGGTGGCGTGGTGCAGGTTGCGGCGCTGCTGGGTGTTGCCGAGCGCGGCCCTGGCCGCGGTGGGGAACTTCGGCATGCCGACGAACGTGGCGGAGGTCCGCTGGAGGGGTGGGGTCACGCCGGTGCGGGCCCTCGGGGTCGTCGCGCTCATGCCGGGTCCTTCTCGGTCGAGGAGAGGATCTCGGCGAGGTGCAGCTGGCGCACGCCGGAGCGCTGCCGGCCGAGGATCCCGCCGATGTGGGCCAGGCACGAGTTGTCGCCGGCGACGAGCACCTCGGCGCCGGTCTCGACGACGTGACGGGCCTTGTCGGAGCCCATCGCGATGGAGACGTCGGCGTTCTTGACGGCGAAGGTGCCGCCGAAGCCGCAGCACTCGTCGGCGTCGGGGAGCTCGACGAGGTCGATGCCGCGCACGGCCCGGAGCAGCTGCAGCGGGCGGTCGCCCACCCGGAGCATCCGCAGGGAGTGGCACGTCGGGTGGTAGGTGACCCGGTGCGGGAAGTAGGCGCCGACGTCGGTGACGCCGAGCACGTCGACGAGGAACTCGGACAGCTCGTGCACCCGTGGCCGCAGCGCGTCGACGCGGCCGACGAGCTGCTCGTCGCCCGTCGGTGCGGCGATCATCGGGTGCTGCTCGCGGACCGACCCGACGCACGACCCCGAGGGGGCGACGACGGCGTCGTAGTCCTCGAAGACGTCGACGAAGCGGCGCACGAGCGGGACCGCCTCACCGGCATACCCCGTGTTGGTGAGCATCTGCCCGCAGCACGTCTGGGCCAGCGGGAACTCGACGCGCACGCCGAGCCGCTCGAGCAGGCGCACGGTCGCCTTGGGTGTGCCCGGCCACATCGTGTCGTTGAAGCAGGTGGCGAAGAGTGCCACGCGGAGGTCGGCCACTGGGCGTGACGGCGTCGTCATGGCCCCATCCAACCAAGAACCGGGTGGAGCAGGTGCGTGGGCACAGCGGTCATCGTGGCCTCCCGGGCCGGTCGGGACGGGGACGGCCGCGGTCCGGCCGTGCGCATCAATGGTCAGACCATTTCGTATGCCGTGACGCTAGGCCGCGACGCCCCGTCCGGTCAAGAGGTCTGACCATTCGCCCGCCGACGGCCTCCCGGCCGCGCGTCGGCGACATGGTTCGGTCGGGCCCGATGGCATGCTTCAGTCGTGTCCACCACCCCTCCCCCTCCGCCCGGCCCGGGCAGGAGAGCCTTCGAGGTCGTCCTCGACTGGGTCGAGTCGCGCATCCTCGCCGGCGACCTCTCGGTCGGCGACGTTCTGCCGGCCGAGCGCGAGCTGGCCCAGACGCTCGAGGTCAGCCGTGCCGCCGTGCGCGAGGCGGTGCGCGCCCTGCAGGCGATGGGCGTGGTGCGGTCGGCCGTGGGCGCGGGCGGGGCCGGAGGCACGACGATCACGGCAGTGCCCTCTCGGGCCCTGACCGAGCTGCTGCAGCTGCACGTCGCCCTCGCGAACTTCCCGCTGCCGGACGTCATTGAGGTGCGAATCGCCTTGGAGCGCCTCAGTGTCCGGCTCGTCGCCGGTCTCGACCCCGACGAGCACCTGTCCGACGTCAGAGCGGCTCTGGACGTCATGGCCGAGCCCACCCTCGACCGCCAGGGCTTCAACGACGCCGACACGGCCTTCCACGTCGCGCTCGCCACGGCGGGCGGCAACCGCCTCGCGGCCGACCTGACGACGGCCATCCGGGAGTCGCTGCGCCTGCCCATCCTCGACCGCTTCCGCAGCCTCGAGGAGTGGGACGAGGTGGTGCACCGCCTCCGCGCCGACCACGAGGCGATCTACGCGGCCGTCGCACGGCACGACATCGAGGAGGCCGAACGGCTGATGGAGCAGCACATCCGGTCGGCCTGGTCGCGCCTGGACCGCTAGCCGGGACCCGCTCCGCCGGCGGCCGGGTGGCGTCGCGGACGGTTGCCCGCGGCCGCACCGAGGACGGCCCGGCGCGTCAGCCCGCGGAGACGGCGAGGGCGGGCGCACCCACCGGTCGCACGGTGACCCGGTCACCGGGCGAGAAGTCGGCCACGGCGGCGCTCGGCACCTGGACGAGCACCTGGTGCAATTCCTCGCCGGGGCTGACGACGACGCGCCCCTGCGCCCCGAGGAAGCTCGAGCTGATGACGACGGCCGCCCCGGCGGCGTCCTGGGCCACGGTCAGGTGCTCCGGTCGGATGAGCACCGTCACGGGCCCCTCGCTCGCCGAGCCGGGCAGGAGCGGGACGTCGGCGCCGAGCACCTGGGCTGTCGTCCCGTGCGACGTGCCGCCGACCCGGTTCGTCAGTCCCACGAAGTCCGCGACGAAGTCGTCCGCCGGTCGCGAGTAGAGCTCCTGCGGCGCCGCCAGCTGCAGGAGCCGGCCGCTGCGCATGACCCCGACCCGGTCGGCGATCGCCAGCGCCTCCTCCTGGTCGTGGGTGACGAAGAGGGTCGTCGTCCCGACCTCGAGCTGGATGCGGCGGATCTCGTCTCGCAGCTGGGTGCGCACCTTGGCATCGAGCGCGGACAGCGGCTCGTCGAGGAGGAGCACCTTCGGCTCGATCGCGAGCGCCCGCGCCAGCGCGACGCGCTGCTGCTGGCCGCCCGACATCTGGTGGGCGTACTTGTCGACGTGGGCCGACAGCCCGACGAGCTCGAGCATCTCGGTCGAGCGCCGGCGCCGCTGCTCGCTGCCCTGCTTGCGCAGCTGGAGGCCGAACTCGACGTTCTGCCGCGCGGTCAGGTGCGGGAAGAGGCTGTAGGCCTGGAAGACCATCCCCATGTCGCGCTTGTTGGTCGGGACCCTCGTCAGGTCCTTGCCGCCCACCTCGACCCGACCCGAGTCCGGGTCCTCGAGACCGGCGAGGCAACGCAGCGCCGTCGTCTTGCCGCAGCCGGAGGGCCCGAGCAGGGCCACCAGCTCTCCGGGCTCGAGGTGCAGGGTGAGGCCGTCGAGGGCGTTCACCCCCGAGTAGGTGCGGCGCAGGTCGGTCAGCTGGACGGCGACGCCACGGCTCATGAGGGCTCCTTGCGGGAGGGACTCCGACCGCCGACGAACGACAGGGCGAAGAGGACGAGGAAGGCGAAGACGAGCGACGCCAGGCCGACCGCGACGCTGATCTGCGCGTCGGACTTGCCGAGGAGGAACATCGCGACCTGCAGGTTGGTGCGGCTGAACAGGTTGGCGATGGTGAACTCGCCGAGGGTGAGGGCCACGGCGAGGAACGCCGCCGAGAGCACCGCGGTGCGCAGGTTGGGCAGCACGACGCGCGCCATCACCGTGCCCCAGCCGGCGCCGAGCGAGCGCGCGGCCTCCGACAGGGTCTTGACGTCGATGGCCCGCAGGCCGACGTCGAGAGAGCGGTAGGCGTAGGGCAGCACGAGGATGACGTAGGCGAAGCCCAGCCAGATCGTCGACTCGCCGAGGAAGTAGGTCACCCACGAGTAGACGGGGGTGAGCCCCACGACGAGGACGATCGCCGGCACCGTGAGCGGCAGCAGGCAGAGGAACTCGACGGTGCGCGACAGGCCGGGCAGCCGCAGCCGAACCCACGTCATCGTCGGGACGAGCAGGACGAGCATGACGACGACAGTCACCACCGCCAGCCCCACCGACGCGGTGAATCCCGCCGCGAGGTCGGGGTAGTCCCGGGAGATCCCCTGCACGTCGACGAGCTTGGCCCACGTCGCACCGGTCCGGTTGCCCTGGGCGTCCTTGGTCGTGAAGTCGAGCATGCCCGCGAGCGGCGCCGCGAAGAACACCATGCACAGCGTCACCACGACCCAGCGCAGCACCGACTGGCGACGACGACGGGTCGCCCTGATCCCGCTCATCGCGCGAGCCACCGTGAGGCGCGGCGGTCGATGGCGGCATACAACGTCATGACGGCGGCGACGACGACGACCATGAGCAGCGCCATGGCCTTGCCGACGTTCTCCTGACCGAGGATCACCTCGGAGTTCAGGGTGCCACCGATGGCGAGCGGCAGCAGCGGGGACCCTTGCGAGACAAGGGCGGCCGCCGTGGCGTAGGCGCTGAACGCATTGGTGAACAGCAGCAGCAGCGCGCCGACGAACGACGGGAACAGGATGGGCGCCGCGACCTTGCGCCAGTAGAGCCACGTGCTGCCGCCCAGGGTCTCGGCGGCCTCGCGCCACTGGGGGCGAAGGCCCTCGACCGCGGGGAGGAAGACGATGAGCATGAGCGGGATCTGGAAGTAGAGGTAGACCAGCATGAGGCCCTTGTTCCACTCGTACAGCCACAGGCCGCCCGTGTCGTCGAGCCCCGTCGAGGCCAGCAGCTTCGTGAGGTAGCCCGTCGCGCCGAACGTCGCGAGGAACGCGAAGGCCAGGGCCACGCCGCCGAACTGGGCCAGCACCCCGCACAGGGAGGTCGTGAAACGGCGGAGCACGCCGTCCGCCCTCGCCGTCGACACGGCATACGCGAGGAAGGCGCCGATGACGGCGCCGGCCACGGCGGTGACGGCCGAGAGGATCAGCGAGTGCCAGAGGGCCGAGGTCACGGCCGGCTCCGCCAGCGCCCGCACGTTCGCGAGGCTCAGGCCGCCCTGACCGCCAGGCCCCGTCGCGATGAACGCGCCGACGACCACGACCAGGGTCGGCACGAGGAGGAAGACCGTGACGTAGACGAAGAAGGGCACGACGCCGAGGAGGGCGCTCGACGGCCGGCGGCCGGCGAGCGCCCCTCGACGAACAGTGTCAGCCAACCGCGTTCGCCCACGCCGTGGCGAGGTAGGCCTTGCCGGACGTCGCGTCGGCCTGCGAGGGCACGACCGGGGTCCCGCTCACCTTCGGCAGCGCGGCTGCCGCGGCGGCATCGAGCGAGCCGGCCTTCTGCATGGCGTCGAAGCGGACCGGACGCGCACCGCCCTTGAGCCAGAGGTTCTGCCCCTCGTCGGAGTAGAGGAACTCCTGCCAGAGGCGTGCGGCCGCGGGGTGCGGAGCGTCCTTGTTGATCGCCTGGTAGTAGTAGCCGGCGATGACTGCGCCGTCGGGCACGACGACCTTCCAGGTCGGCAGCTTCGCGGTCGCAGCGGCGTTGAGGTAGTCCCAGTCGATGACGATCGGGGTCTGCCCCGACTGGATCGTGGCCGGCGTCGGGTCGACCGGGATGAAGTTGCCGGCGGCCTTGAGCTGCTTGAAGAAGTCGACGCCCTTGGTGAGGTCGCCGGCGGTGCCGCCCTGGGCGACGGAGACCATCTGGACGCCGGCGAAGGCGGCTCCGGCCTTCGTCGGGTCACCGTTCAGGGCGACCTTGCCCTTGTAGGCGGGCTTGAGCAGGTCGGCGACGCTCGTGATGGCGGGGACCTTGGAGGAGTCGTAGCCGATCGACATGTAGCCGCCGTAGTCGTTGACCCAGGCGCCGTTGGCGTCCTTGAACGAGTCGGGCACGTCGGCGAAGGTCGCGACCTTGTACGGCGCGTACTTGGCCGTGTTGGCCAGGGCCACTGCGGCCCCGAGGTCGAAGACGTCCGGGGCGCTCGACTGGCCCTTGAGACGGTCCGCCGCCGTGATCTCGTCGGCGCTGCTCGCGTCGGGCTGCGCACTCGAGACCTTGATGCCGTACTTGTCGCCGAACGCCTTGATGATGGCGCCGTAGTTGGCCCAGTCCGGCGGGAGCGCGATGACGTTGAGGGCGCCCTCCTTCTTGGCCGCGGTGACGAGCGCGTCCATCCCGCCGAGATCCGCGGCCGACGTGGCGGTGGCGGCGCTCTTGCCACCGGCGCCCGTGCTGGTGTCGGTGCTCTTCGTCGGCGCCGAGCACGCGCTCACGACGAGCGCAGAGGTGGCGACGAGCGCGAGCAGCCCCGTGGATCGGCGCAACAGGCCAGAGTGCATGCGAGTCCTCCTGGTGTTCGTGTGCCCTGGACGGGCTGTTTCGAACACTAGGGGCAACCGGGGCCTCCTGCCCACGACTTTGGTCCCGTCTTCGACCCCGTTCACCTGCTGCCCTTGAACATTTCATTACCCACGGTGCGGCCGTGTCCGAGACGTGACTCCGGAGCCGGGTGGCGAGCGCCACAGGTGTGGCGTTCCCGCAACTCGGAAATGGCAGGCAACTGGCAGGAAGAACTCATCCACTTCACAGACTCCCGTCGAGACGATGTGCCCACCCGGTCCCCTCAACCAAGGAGTCACCCCGGCCCACCAGAGAGGAACTCCATGGGCACTCGACGTTCACGGCGCATGGCCACCGCCACCGCCTCAGCCGCCGCGCTCCTGACCGTGGCGACCGCGTTCGCCGCCTCCGCAGCCTCCCCGACGACGGCCGCGGCCGCTCCGTCCACGACGGGCGGCGGCGTGACGAACCCGTACTCCCCCGCCTTCGGCCACCCGTACCGCCACGGGGCCGTGCCGACGCGCGAGCTCAACACGCAGATGCACCGCTGGGCCGCTCAGCAGAGGAACGGGGCCACCTCGGCCAAGACGCTCTCCTACGGCGGCGGCGTCGACGGCATCGGCGTGACCGACGGCGCACCGAAGGTCTACCTCGTCTTCTACGGCAGCCAGTGGGGTACGCCGGGCACCGACGCGAGGAGCAACCTCACCTTCAGCGGCGACCCCAAGTCCGGGGCGCCGGTCGTCCAGAACCTGATGAAGGGCCTCGGCACCGGCAGCGAGGCGTGGTCCGGTGTCATGACGCAGTACTGCGACGGCACCGGCATGGCACGCGGCGCGACGAAGTGCGCGATCGGTGCCACGCACGTCGGCTACCCGAGCGGCGGCGCATACGCCGGAGTCTGGTACGACAGCTCGCTGGCCTCCCCCTCCAACGCCACCGCCAAGCAGCTCGGCGACGAGGCCGTCAAGGCTGCCGGCCACTTCGGCAACATCACCCCGGCGAGCAACCGCGCCGCGCAGTACGTCATCCTCTCGCCCACCGGCACCCACCCCGACGGCTTCAACACCGCGAGCGGCAACTTCTGCGCCTGGCACGACTACAACGGTGACCCCTACGTCGGGTCGACCAGCACCTACGGCGACATCGCGTTCACGAACATGCCCTACGTCATGGACATGGGCACGAGCTGCGGCCAGAACTTCGTCAACGCCGGCTCCGCCGGCACCGACGACGGCTACACGATCGTCGAGGGCCACGAGTACGCCGAGACGATCACCGACCAGAACCCGGCCGGTGGCTGGACCAACCTGACCTCCCACACCAACTCGGGCCAGGAGAACGGCGACGAGTGCGCCTGGATCTCGCCCAGCAGCTCGGGCGGCGCGGGCAACGTGGCCATGGGCAACGGGAGCTACCCGATGCAGTCGACGTGGTCGAACGACACGAACCGCTGCGACCTGAGCCACGTCACCGTGAGCTGAGCCACGCCACACCACCCGGCCACACGGCATACGCCGTCGGTCGGCACGAAGGCCCCCGAGCAGTGCTCGGGGGCCTTCGCGTACACCCACCTCCCCTGCGGGTGCGGTCAGTGGCTGTCGCGCCGCTGAAGCTGCTCACGCAGCCGCGTAGCCACGAGCTCGGTGGGCGCATCCGCCGCGAGCGCGTCCGTGACGAGATCGGCCTGCGTGCGCGGGGACATGCCGTCGACGGGCTGGTCTCTGTCGAGGTTCGTCGGGAAGGCGTAGCCCTCGGCGCTCGCCGCGACGACGTTGGCGACCTCACGATCCGGCATGCCGGCGGCCCGTGCCGAGAGCAGTGCCGGGTAGACCGCCTCCACGACGCGGGCGCGGTCGACGGTCTCCATGGCCCGACCGAACGCCGAGCTGACCTGCAGGAGGTTGGCCATCCGTCGCACGTCGCTCGTGTGGTTGGTGCCGGCCGCGTGCAGGAGGGCCGGGTTGAAGAAGACCGCGTCCCCGGCGGACAGCGGGAGCTGCACGTGATGGGCGACGAAGTAGTCCTGGAACTCGGGCTGCTGGTAGGCGACGTAGCCGTGCGAGTACTTCTGGCTGTGCGGCAGGTAGAGCGTCGGCCCGGACTCCACCGGCATGTCCACGTGCGCCACAGCGCCCTGCAGCGTCAGCACCTGAGAGAGGGCGTGGACGTGCCCGGGGTAGGCGGCGCACGTCTCGGCTGACTGGAAGCCGAGGTGGTAGTCGCGGTGCACCGTCTGGCCGGCGCCCCCGGGGTTGACGACGTTGAGTTGCGAGGTGACCTGGTAGCCGGGTCCGAGCCAGGCCTGCGCCGCGAGCGCGACGGCGTCGTTGGCGTAGTAGTCGACGAAGGCGCCGGGGTCGGCGACGGCCAGCTTCTCGAGGGCGTTCCAGATCCGGTCGTTGGCGCCGGGCTTGGCGAAGTGGTCGCCCGCAGCGGCACCGCTGGCACGCTGCTCGGTGATCATCCGCTCGAAGGCCGCCGTCGCCCGATCGAGGGGCTCGGCGTCGAACGCACCCGCCAGCACGACGATCCCGGGACCGTCCGAGAGCGCCCGGGCGAGCTCCGCCTGCACGTCTCGACGGGAGGGGGCGTCTGCCGCCGTGTGCCGCAGCGTGGCCCAGTCGTAGACGAGCACCTGCTGCTCGACGCGGGTCGCATGGGGGTAGTCGGCGAGGTCGGTCTGCTCGCCGAGCACCTCGAGCAGGTCGGACAGGCGGGCGTCCTCGGGACGGATCCAGCGCGTCTGCGAGCTGGTCGACGTGACGGTCATGGTGCCCTCCTCGGGCGGAACGGGCGCTCACCGGCTGACAGCGCGCACAGCGGCGGGTGGTGGCGTGATCCTTCAAGCATGCGGTCGCGATCGCCGCGACCGGGCCCGTGGAGACCTCAGAAAGACCTCAGGAGCGGCCCCCGGCAGTAGGCTCCCGGCCATGACCCTCCGGCGACCGACGTCGCACCGCGTGCGCGACATCGCCGAGCAGTCGGGCCTGTCGGAGGCGACGATCGACCGGGTGCTCCACGGACGCCCGGGCGCGAGCGCCCGAGCGGTCCAGGCCGTCGAGCGCGCCGTGCTCGACCTCGACCGCCAGCAGACCCAGCTGCGCCTCGCCGCCCGCACCATCCTGCTCGACGTCGTCGTACAGGCACCCTCCCGCTTCAGCTCCGCCGTGCGGTCTGCCCTCGAGGACGAGCTGCCGGCGCTGCGCCCGGCCGCGGTGCGGGCCCGGTTCCACCTGCAGGAGAACGCCGACGTGGGCGCCGCGGTCGAGATCCTCGACGGTCTGGGTCGTCAGGGCCGGGTCTGCCACGGGGTGGTCCTCAAGGCACCCGACGACCCCTCGGTGGCGGCAGCCGTCGGACGGCTCACCGACCGCGGCATTCCCGTCGTCACGCTCGTCACCGACGTCCGCGACAGCACGAGGGTGGCCTACGTCGGGCTCGACAACGCAGCAGCCGGCGCCACGGCGGCCTACCTCGTGACGCAGGTGCTCGGGGACCGACCCGGTGACGTCCTCCTCACCCTGAGCCGGTCGTCGTTCTTCGGCGAGCGGGAGCGGGCCGACGCCTTCGGGGCAGCCCTCGCCCGCCTCTCTCCCGGTCGGCGCGTGCACACCATCACCGACAGCGACGGGCTCGATGACACCATGGGCGCCCTCGTGTCGGATCTGCTTGCGGCACAACCGAACCTGCACGCCGTCTACTCCATCGGGGGCGGCAACCGCGCCATCGCGGACGCCTTCCGGTCGGCCGGTCGCACCTCGACGGTCTTCGTCGCTCACGACCTCGACGAGGACAACGTCGAGCTGCTGCGCTCAGGGGTGCTCACGGTGGTCCTGCACCACGACCTCCACGCCGACATGCGCAACGGCGTGCGGCAGGTGATGCGAGCGCACCGCCTGCTGCGCGGCGCCCCCACCTCGGTCGCGGCCAACGTCGAGATCGTCACGGCATACAACATCCCGCCCCGCATCCAGGCGCACTGATCGTGCCAGCAGGGCGACGCTCGTCGGCCGGGCTCAGGCCACCGGCTGCGCGGGGATGTTGTATGCCGTCACGACGTTGATCTGGGACGCGACGGACTCGATGGGCCCGTCGATGGCGCCGTTCGCCTGCATGATCACCTGGCAGGCACGACGCATGTCGTGACGCAGGTCATGGTGCAGGACGGCGGTGATCCTGCGGTCCTGGATGAGGGCGAGGTTGTCGCGGTCGAGGTCGTGGGCCACGAACGCCCGACACTCCCGGCCGACGACGTCGAAGGCCTCGAGGATGGCCCGGTTGCCTCCACCGATGGAGTAGACGGCGGTGACCGTCGGGTGCGCCCTGAGCAGGGAGATCGTCTGGTCGCGGACCGCCTCGTCGAGCCCGTCGGTGTCGGTGGCCTCGACGAGCATCCTTCGTCCGCCCCGCTCCCGCATCGTCGTCCGAAAGCCCATCTCGCGCTCTTCCTCGCCGCGAAAGGCACTGCGGCTCAATGCCATCAAGATCGCATCGGCGTCATCGGTGAGCCACCGGTCGATGAGGAACGCTGCCGTCGCCCCGGCGGCTCGGTTGTCGATCCCCACATAGGCGACGCGCTGGCTCAGGGGGAGGTCGGTGACGAGGGTGACCACGGGGATGCCGGCGTCGTGGAGTCGCGCGACCGCCTCGACGATCTCGGGGTCGTCCGGTGCCTTGAGGATCACTCCCTTGGACCCGCGGCGGCGGATGTCGTCGAGGGCCTGGACGAGCTCTCCCGGACGCGCCCGCTCCCTGAAGTCGAACCGCGACCGGACGACCGCCGGCCGCAGCATGGGCAGCTCGAGCTCGAGGGCGGCCTGGACGGCGGTGGAGAACCGGTCCGGCGTCTGCATGACGAGGTCGACGATGAAGGTGCGGCCCGTGAGGCGCAGCTGGCTGCTCTGGCGGTCGAGGTCCGCGATCGCCTGGGCGACGGTGGCAGCCGTGCTGGGGCGCACTCCCGGCCGGTGGTTCAGCACCCGGTCGACCGTCGCCTCGCTGAGGCCGGACTGCCGGGCGATCTCGCGGATCGGATAGGGATGCGGCATGGGCCCATCATGATGGATGGCTGATGGGTTGAGAAGCAGGCTCCTGACGGCACACGTGTCTCGTCCTGCCTGCATGCCCTCGATCCCTGAGGGGTTTTTGATGGTTTGGAATCGCTTGACCCTCCCCCCTGCCGGGGTCACGCTGGACCCACTCGACCGGCGCCACCCATGTGAGATCCCCGCGCTGGTCTGCCCCTCGATGACGACGGACGGAGTCCAGCGTGAAGCTGTTGATCGGTGGCCTCTGGGCCGATGCCGCATCAGGACGTGAGGAGGACGTGACCTCGCCGTTCGACGGGTCCGTCGTCGGGTCGGTCGCCCTCGCAGGCCGCGAGGACGTCGACCGCGCGCTCGACGCCGCGACCGAGGGTGCCAGGGCCTGGCGGCGGACTCCCGCCCACCAGCGCATGCAGGTGCTCCTCCGCGCAGCCGCCCTCGCCGACGAGCGTGCCGAGGCCATCGCGCAGACGATCAGCGCCGAGGCCGGCAAGGCCATCGGTGAGGCCCGCGGCGAGGCATCACGATCCGGCGAGCTCATCCGCCTCGCGGCGTTCGAGGGCACGCAGCTCTACGGCGACTCCCTCCCCCTGGACGCCAACCCGGGCACCGGCTTCGACAAGGTGGGATTCACCGTCCGTCAGCCGGTCGGGGTCGTCGTGGCGATCACGCCCTTCAACTACCCGTCCCTGCTCGTGCTGCACAAAGTCGCACCCGCGCTGGCTGCTGGAAATGCCGTGGTGCTCAAACCTGCCCGGACGACGCCGTTGACCGCCCTCGCCCTCGCCGCGTGTTTCGTGGACGCGGGTCTCCCTGAGGGGGTGCTGTCGGTGCTGACCGGCGCCGGCGGTGAGCTCGGGGACGCTCTCGTCAGTGACCCACGGGTCAACAAGATCTCGTTCACCGGATCGACCCCCGTCGGCACCCGCATCACCCAGCTCGCCGGCGTGAAGAAGCTCTCCCTCGAGCTCGGCGCCTCCTGCCCCGTCATCGTCCTGCCCGATGCAGACATCGACGCCGCCGCGGCGGCCGTCGCCCTCGGTGGTTTCGTCAACGCCGGGCAGGTCTGCATCTCGGTGCAGCGCGTCATCACCCACCCCACGATCGCCGGGGACTTCCTCGACGCCCTGGTGCCTCGGGTCGAGCGCATCACCACCGGCGACCCCAGGTCGACGGACACCGCCATGGGCACTCTCATCACCGAGCAGGAGGCCGAGCGCGTGGAGCGATCGATCCGGGCCGCCGTCCGGGACGGCGCGACGGTGCTGACGGGCGGCGAGCGCGACGGCGCGGTCATCTCGCCGGCCGTGGTCAGCGGGGTCGACCCCGCCTCCCCGTTCAGCCAGGACGAGCTGTTCGGTCCGGCGGTCGCCGTCTCGACCGCGGCGGACTGGCAGTCCGCGATCGCCCAGGCCAACGGCACGGCATACGGCCTCGGCGCGGGGATCTTCACCTCGGACGTCTCAGGGGCCGTCCGCGCCGTCCGGGAGCTCGACACCGGCACGATCCACATCAACTGGACGCCGTTGTGGCGCGCGGACCTCATGCCGTACGGCGGCCTCAAGGGCAGCGGCATCGGCAAGGAAGGACCGCGCTCCGCGGTCGCCGAGATGACGGACGTCAAGACCGTCATCCTGCACGGTCGTCCCTGGTGACCCATCCCATCTGCCCAGCACCTCTCCCCCACACCCGCAGCACCGACGAGAAAGAGCCCGGACGATGCCTCGTACTGCCACCATCCGACTGACCGCGGCGCAAGCCGTGGTGACCTACCTGTCACGGCAGTACTCCGTCGCCGACGGGGAACGCCGCCGGCTGGTCCCCGCCACCCTCGGGATCTTCGGCCACGGCAACGTGGCGGGCCTGGGCCAGGCGCTCGACCAGCTGAGCGAGACGATGCCTTTCGTCCAGGGTCGCAACGAGCAGGCCCTGGTGCACGCGGCCGTCGGCTTCGCCAAGCACTCCCGGCGGCGCGCCACCCTGGCCGTCACTGCCTCGATCGGCCCGGGCGCGATGAACATGGTCACGGGCGCGGCGCTGGCGACCATCAACCGGCTGCCCGTGCTGCTCCTGCCGGGTGACACCTACGCCACGCGCCACCAGGGACCCGTGCTGCAGCAGCTGCAGCACCCCACCGATGCCGACCTGACCGTCAACGACGCCTTCCGTCCGGTCAGCCGGTTCTTCGACCGGATCACCCGGCCCGAGCAGCTGCTGACCGCCCTTCCTGCCGCCATGCGCACCCTCGTCGACCCTGTCGAGACCGGTGCCGTCGTACTGTCCCTCCCCCAGGACGTGCAGTCGCACGCCTACGACTTCCCCGCCGAGCTCTTCGCCGAGCGCGACTGGGTGATCCGTCGCCCGGCCCCGGACGCCGACGAGATCGACGCTGTCGCAGCACTTCTCGCCGACGCGAAGAAGCCGATGATCATCGCCGGCGGTGGCGTCGTCTACTCGGACGCCAGCGAAGAGCTCCACGCCCTGTCCGCTGTCGTGGGAGCGCCGGTGGCGGAGACCTTCGGCGGCAAGGGAGCCGTGCAGACCCGCGCCTGGTGGCAGGTGGGCGGCATCGGGCTCGAAGGAACCCCGGCTACCAACACCCTGGCCAACGAGGCCGACGTCGTCCTGACGGTGGGCTCCCGGCTGACCGACTTCGCGACCGGCTCGCACTCGATCTTCGCCAACCCGGACGTGCGGTTCGCCAGCATCAACGTCAACGTGCACGATGCAGACCGGCTCGGCGCCGTCGGAGTCATCGGCGACGCCAGGCGCAGCCTCGCGGCCCTGACGCAGGCGCTCATGGCGCGTGACGTGCACGCGAACCCGTCGTGGAGGAACCGCGTCGAGGAGCTCGCCGACGCCTGGGCGATCGAGCGCGCGGAGGCCCTGGACCCCGACCAGCTGTTCGACAAGTCCGCAGTGGCGGCTGACTCCGATGTCGTCACCACCACCGACGCGGTCCTGACCCAGGGCCAGGTCATCGGCGTGCTGCAGGAGCACGCCCGGGCCGGCGACGTCGTCGTCGCCGCGGCCGGAGGCCCTCCGGGCGACCTGCAGAAGGTGTGGGACGCCACTGACGGACGGACCTGCCACCTCGAGTTCGGCTTCTCCTGCATGGGATTCGAGATCCCGGCGGCGATGGGCATCCGGATGGCGCACCCCGACGCGAGTGCCAGGATCACGGCGTTCCTCGGTGACGGGACCTTCCTCATGGCACCCACCGAGCTTGTCACGGCCGCGCAGGAGGGCCTGCCCATCACCGTGGTGATCCCCGAGAACCACGGCTACCAAGTCATCCACCGCCTTCAGATGTTCCGCAGCGGTCGGGAGTTCGGCAACGAGTTCCGTTACCGCACAGAGCCGCTCGCGCTCGCCGACGCTACGGAGGTGGACAGTGCGGCACGCCTCAGCGGGGACTACCTCTCCGTCGACCTGGTGAAGGTGGCAGCCGGCCTCGGGGCCATGGCAGTCCGCGCCGGCACCGCCGACGAGCTGCGCGCCGCGCTGGACGACACCCGGGGACACGAGGGCACCGTCGTCATCGTGGTGCCGGTCATCCCCCACGCCGACCTGCCGCCGGCGGGCGTGTGGTGGGACGTGGCACCGGCCGAGGTCTCGGAGGTCACCACGGTGCCGGCCCTGCGCGCCGAGTACGAGCACGACCGCGCGAGCCAGCGGTGGTTCGGGTGACCGCCACACGCCCCGGCCCGCTCGACCACGGCGCCCTGTCGCGGGCCGTTCGCCGCGGTGCCACGTCGATCGGCACCTTCCTCGGGACCGCCTCCGCAGTCACAGCCGAGGTGTGCGCCGCCTCCGGCTTCGACTGGTTGCTGCTCGACCTCGAGCACGGCTCGGGCGGCGAGGAGCAGGTGCGCGACGTCGTGCCGGTCGCCGGCGCCTACGGCGTACCGACCGTGGTGCGCGTCGAGACCGATGCGAGGATCCGGATGGGCCGGGTGCTCGACAACGGCGCCGCCGGGATCATGCTGCCCCGGATGGACAGTGCCAGCCAGGTGCGAGAGGCGTTGCGACACCTCCGGTTCCCTCCACACGGCGACCGCGGCGTGGCGACCTACAACCGGGCCTGCAGGTTCGGGCTCGACCCCGGAGCCCTCGACCGCGCCGACGAGGAGATCCTCGTCGTCGTCCAGATCGAGTCGGCGGCAGCGGTCGCAGCGGCCGACGAGATCGCGGCCCTCGACGGCGTCGACGTGCTCTTCATCGGGCCGAGGGACCTCAGCCACGATCTGGGGGTGCCGGGCGACACCACGGCGCCCGCCTTCGTCGAGGCGCTCGAGACCGTGCTCGCGGCCGGCAAGAGGCACGGTCGGGCCTGCGGGCTGCTCGTCAACGACGGGGCGGCCGCTGCGGAACGCCTCGCCCAGGGCTGGACCTTCGTGGCGATCGGCTCCGACGCCACCCTGCTCGCGGCGGCGTCCCGCTCGGCGTTGGGCCGCGCGCGCCAGGACGGCGCCGCCTGACGCGACCCGAGGCGCCCGAGGTCCCTCGGCGCCCCTCACCTCCCTCATGACCTCTTCGGAAAGCGACATCGACATGGTTGGACACATCAACGACACGGGCGTCACCGAGCTGGGAGTCGGCCTGATCAGCGTCGGCTGGATGGGCAAGCTCCACAGCCGGGCCTACCAGGCCATCCCGCTCGTCTATCCCGAGCTCGGCATCCGGCCCCGCCTGGTGCACGCCGCCGACACGGCCCAGGACCGGGTCGACTACGCCCGTGAGGTGCTCGGCTACTCCCGTGGCAGCACCGACTACCGCGACGTGCTCGCCGACCCCGACGTCGACGTCGTCTCGATCTGCGCCCCGAACCTGCTCCACCGCGAGATCGGCGTCGCCGCCGCGAAGGCCGGGAAGCCGTTCTGGATCGAGAAGCCCGTCGGGCGTGACGCCGTCGACACGGCCGCCGTCGCCGCGGCCGCCCAGGCGGCCGGCGTCACCACCTCGATCGGCTACAACTACCGGCACGCCCCCGCGGTCGAGCGGATCCGCGAGCTCATCGCGAACGGCGACCTCGGTCGCATCACGAACGTCAGGGCGGTCTTCTTCAACGGGTACGCGTCCGAGCCCAACGGCGCGCTGTCCTGGCGGTTCAAGCGGGACCTGGCCGGCAGCGGCGCGCTCGGTGACCTGCTCAGCCACGTCGTCGACCTCGTGCAGTACGTCGTCGGTCCGATCAACGACGTGAGCGGGATGCTCTCGACGGTGCACCGGCAACGGCCGGTCCTGCCGATGGGACAGGCCACCCACTTCGCGGTGATCGAGGACGGTGAGCTCGGCGACGTCGAGAACGACGACTACGCAGCAGCGCTCGTCAGGTTCGCCGCCGACTCTCCAGGGGCCGGGGCGCTCGGCACCCTGGAGGCCTCCCGCGTCATCGTCGGGCCCCAGTGCGGGCTGGCGTTCGAGGTCTACGGCACCGAGGGTTCCGCCTCCTGGAACTTCGAGCAGATGAACGAGCTGCGGCTGGCACTGGGTCGCACCGGTCCCAACCAAGGCTACACGACCATTCTGGGCAACGCGTCACAGGGCGAGTACGCAGCGTTCCAGCCCGGACCGGGCAACAGCCTGGGCTACGACGACCTCAAGGTCGTCGAGGCCAAGAAGTTCCTCGTCGCCGCCACCGGCGGTGAGCAGCGCAACTCCACCATCCAGGAAGCCCTCGCCGACGCCGAGGTCATCGCCGCGGTCGCGGCCTCGGCCGCCGACGGGCAGTGGCACACCGTGCCGCACGTCCCGGGCGCCACCTTCGGACACGACCGGCAGTCGGCGGTGAGCAATGCCTGAGGTCGCCGGGCTGCCTGTGGTCGTGGGGCTGGGCCCCGTCGACCCCGCGCTCGTCGGACCGGTCCTCGACGGGCGCTGCCGGTTCGTCGCCGAGCCCACCGATGCCGACCTCTCCCGCGCGCAGGGAGCCATCGCCCGGGCGGACGCCGAGGTCGACCGGGACTTCCTCGAACGCACCCCGCTGCTGCGCGTCGTCGCGCGCACCGGCGTGGGCGTCGAGCGGGTCGACCTCGACGCGGCCACCGCGAGGGGCATCGCCGTGGTCGTCACGCCGGGAGCCGGCACCGCCGCCGTCGCCGAGGGTGCCATCGCCATGGCCCTGCACCTCGTCAAGCGCTTCGGCCGGCTCACCACCCTCGTCCGGACGGGAGCCTGGGCCGATCGCGGAGACATCCCGGTCGGCGACCTCCGTGGGTCGGTGCTCGGAGTCGTGGGCTACGGCCGCATCGGACAGCGGGCCGCCGTGCTCGGCGCTGCGCTCGGAATGACCGTCCTGGCCCACGACCCGGTCAGCGAGCCCCCCGCCGACATCCGCTGCACGGATCTGCGCGACCTCGTCGCCCGCAGCGACGTCATCACCCTGCACCTGCCGCTGCTCGCGTCCACCCGGCACCTGGTCGACGAGGCGCTGCTGCGGCACGTGAAGCCGGGGACCATCCTCGTCAACTGCGGTCGCGGCGCGCTCGTCGACCTCGACGCGGTGGGCACGGCTCTGCAGGAGGGGCGGCTCGGGGGCGTGGGCCTCGACGTCTTCGATCCCGAGCCGCCCGCGCACCACCCGCTCTTCGACCATCCCGACGTGGTGCTCACCCCGCACCTCATGGGGCTCAGCCGGCAGGCGACCGCTGCGACGTTCGTCGACGCCGCGCAGGGAGTGATCGACGTGCTCGACGGCCGCCCACCTGCCGCGGTGGCCAACCCGGGCTGGGAGCAGGCGACAACCCGCACGACCCGAACCCTGGAGGCGACATGAAGGACCTGCTCACCGGCAAGGTCGTGCTGGTCAGCGGCGGCACGCAGGGCCTGGGCGCCGGCATCGCCCGCGCCGCCGCCCGAGAAGGGGCCACCGTGGTGCTGACCGGCCGCGCCACCGACCGCGGCGAGGTCGTCGCCGCCGAGCTCCGGGACCTCGGCACCGACGCCGTCTTCGTCCGCGCGGACCTGAGCGACGTCGCGCAGGCGCAGTCCGCCGTCGCCGCGACCCTCGAGCGGCACGGCCGCATCGACTGCCTCGTCAACGCGGCCGGCCTGACCACCCGGGGCACGGTGCTCGACACCACGCCAGAGCTCTTCGACCAGCACATCGCCGTCAACCTGCGAGCGCCGTTCTTCCTCATGCAGGCGGCGATCGCCGACATGGTGCAGCGCGGCGCGCCCGGCACCATCGTCAACGTCATCTCCATCGACTCCCACGGGGGCCAGTCCTTCCTCGCGCCCTACGTCGCTGCGAAGGCCGGACTCGCCGGGCTGACGAAGAACGCCGCCCACGCCCACCGCTGGGACCGCATCCGGATCAACGGTCTCAACATGGGCTGGTCCGCCACGGACGGCGAGGACGTCACCCAACGGCATACGAACGACGCCGGTGCGGACTGGCAGCAGGAGGCCGGAGCCCGGCTGCCCATGGGCAAGCTCGGACAGGTCGACGAGATCGCCGACTTCGTGGTCTTCCTGCTCTCCGAACGCAGCGGTGTGGTCACCGGCTCGGTCATCGACTGGGACCAGAACGTCATCGGCGGCCTCGGCTGAGCGCCGCGGCCGCCCACCAACCAACCCAACTCGTATCGAGGAGAGAACCATGCGCCTTGGCCTGATCGGTCTCGGCAGAATCGGCTCGTTCCACGCCGACACCCTGTCCCGGCTTCCCGTCGTCGAATCCCTGGTCGTGACGGACGCGGTCCCCGCGGTCACCACCTCCGTCGCCGAGCGGGTCGGCGCGGAGCCGGCCGACTCCCCGGAGTCGCTCATCGCCGCCGGGGTCGACGCCATCGTCATCGCGGCCGCCACGAACGCCCACACCCAGCTCATCAGGGCCGGCATCGACGCCGGCATCCCGGTGTTCTGCGAGAAGCCGCTCTCCGCCGACCTCGCGGAGGCGACCGCCATCGCCCGTGACGTCAACGACAGCGGCATCGCGGTCCAGGTCGGCTACCCGCGGCGCTTCGACCCGGCCTTCAGCGCTGCCCGGGCCGCCGTCGAGTCCGGCGAGCTCGGCTGGGTCCACACGGTCCGTTCGACCACGATGGACCCGGCTCCGGCCCCTCGCGGGTACATCGAGACGTCCGGAGGGATCTTCCGGGACTGCAGCGTCCACGACTTCGACACGGTCCGGTGGGTCACCGGACGCGAGGTCGTCGAGGTCTACGCCACCGGCAGCGACAAGGGCGCCGACTTCTTCGCGGAGTTCGGCGACGTCGCCACCGCCACGACCCTGCTGACCTTCGACGACGGCGCCACCGCGGTCGTCTCCAACACGCGCTACAACCCGCGCGGCTACGACGTCCGCCTCGAGCTGCACGGCACCGGCGACAGCGTCGCGGCCGGCTGGAGCGACACCACTCCCCTGCGCAACCTCGAGCCCGGCATCAGCTGGCCGTCGGGTCCGCCGGCCACCTTCTTCATGGACCGGCTCACCGACGCCTTCCAGGCCGAGCTCCAGGCATTCACGGAAGTCGTTGCCGGACAACGCACCTCGCCGTGCACCGTCGACGACGCCCTGGCCGTCGCCTTCATGGCGGAGGCCGCCACCCTGTCCCTGCAAGAGCACCGTCCGGTGCGGATCGACGAGGTTCGACAGTCATGACCCACAACGCCCTTCACAGCCATGCTGCCTCCGCGACGTCCGCGACGTCTGCGCAGCACCGGATCGCCGGCGCACCCATCTCCTGGGGAGTCTGCGAGGTCCCGAACTGGGGCTACCAGCTCACCCCCGAGCGGGTGCTCGCCGAGATGCAGGACGTCGGTCTCTCTGCGACCGAGCTCGGTCCGGACGGCTTCCTCCCGGCTGACCCCGGTGAGATGGCTGCGGTGCTCCAGCGCCACCACCTGACGGCGGTCGGCGGTTTCACCCCCGTGCTCATGCACCAGGCGGCGCACGACCCCCTCCCGGAGATCAGCCGGATCCTCATGGGCTACGACGCCACCCACGCGGAGGTGCTCGTGCTCTCGGCCGTCTCCGGGCTCGACGGCTACGACACGAGGCCGACGCTCGACGAGGACGGCTGGAAGAGACTGCTCGACAACCTCGACCGGATCGCGCACCTGGCCTCCGAGCACGGGGTGCAGGCCGTGCTCCACCCACACGTCGGCACGATGGTCGAGTCCGGTCCGGACGTCGAGCGGGTCCTCGAGGGGTCCTCCATCGCCCTGTGCCTCGACACCGGACACCTGCTCATCGGCGGCACCGACCCCGCCGAGCTGACCCGCCAGTCGCCCGATCGCATCGCGCACACCCACCTCAAGGACGTGGACAGCACCGTCGCGGACAAGGTGCGCGCCGGACGTCTCACCTACACCGAGGCCGTCGTCGAGGGGATGTACCGCCCCCTCGGCACCGGGGACGTCGACATCGCAGCGATCGTGCGCACGCTCCAGGGCGCCGGCTACACCGGCTGGTACACCCTCGAGCAGGACACCATCCTCACGGAGGAGCCCCGCGGCGAGGGCCCGGTGCACGACGTGCGGATCAGCGCCGACCACGTGCGCGACCTGCTCTCCGTCCCGTCGTCGCAGACGTCCGCGTGACCGGCCAGGAGCCGCTGCGGCTCGGTCTGCTCGGAGCGGCCCGCATCACCGACCTGGCCGTCATCAAGCCGGCCCGGGTCACGGGGACCCGCCTCGTCGCCGTCGCGGCCCGGGACCCCTCCCGGGCCGCGGCGTTCGCCGACGCCCACGGCGTCGAGAAGGTCCACGAGTCCTACCTCGACGTCATCAACGACCCGGATGTGGAGGCGGTCTACAACCCGTTGGCCAACAGCATCCACGCGCCGTGGAACAAGGCCGCCCTCGACGCCGGCAAGCACGTCTTCACGGAGAAGCCCTCGGCGAGCAACGCGGCCGAAGCCGAGGACGTCGCCGCCCTGGCGCGCACGACCGACCGACAGTTCTTCGAGGGCTTCCACTACCTCTGGCACCCGTTGGTCGCTCGGCTGCACGAGATCCTCGCCGGCGGAGAGCTCGGCGAGCTGCGCCACATCGAGACGGTCATGGACATGCCCGCACCCGCTGCCACGGACCCGCGGTGGTCGCTCGACCTCAGCGGGGGCGCTCTCATGGACCTCGGCTGCTACAGCCTCCACTCCCTGCGCCTGCTCGCTCCGACGCTCGGCGGCGAGCCCACTCTCGTCAGCGCGACGGGCGGCGAACGGCCCGGTCACCCCGGCATCGACGAGTGGCTCACGGCCGAGCTCGAGTTCCCGAACGGCGTCACCGGGACGGCCGGCTGCAACATGGCCAGCGACCACCACCAGATGAGCCACCGACTGATCGGCACCAAGGGCGAGGCCACGATCGTCGACTTCGTCAACCCCCACGACGACGACCGACTCGTCGTCACGACGGCCGCCGGCCGCCGCACCGAGCACCTCGGGCGCCGATCGTCCTACACCTACCAGCTCGAGGCGTTCACCTCGGCGGTCCGCACCGGCGTGCCCGCCCGCACGGACGCGGACGACGCCGTCCTGACGATGCGCCTCATCGACCAGTGCTACGAGGCGGTGGGCCTGGCGCCCCGCCCGTCCCGCTCCAGCCCGTCCGATCCCCACACCCACTCCGACACACGATCCTGGAGCGACCCCCGATGACGATGCCCACCGACGACCTGATGGCCACGTGCTGGACGAGCGCGGGCGATGCCGCCTCCGACCGCCCGGACCTGCGCAGCCCGCTCAGCCTGCGCGAGCGCGTCGAAGCAGCGTCAGCAGCCGGCTACCGGGGCTTCGGGCTTCTCTCCGACGACCTCCCCGCAGCCGTTGACACCTACGGGCTCAAGGGGATCCGTGCCCTGCTGGCAGACAACGGGATCGTCCACCTCGAGCTCGAGGGGATCCCCTGGTGGTGGGACGAGGGGCCTCATCGAGCGGAGTCGGACCGCGTCCGCCACCTCCTCCTCGACGCGGCCGAGGTGCTCGAGCCCCGCCACCTCAAGGTGACCCCCGACGGTGACGACGGGCCGTGGGACCGCGAGGTCTGGGCGTCGCGCTTCGCCGGGCTCGCCGACCAGTGCGCGGCCGTGGGTGCACGCCTGGGCATCGAGTTCTTCCCGTGGTCCAACGTCAAGACCCTGCACGACGGCCTGCAGCTCGTCGCCGACGCGGGGCACGAGGCAGGCGGGGTCATCATCGACACGTGGCACGTCGCCCGTGCCCACACGCCGGTGTCCGACCTCGCAGCCGTGCCGCTGGACCGGATCATCGGGGTCGAGCTGAACGACGCCGACGCCGACGTGGTCGGGACGCTGTTCGAGGACACCGTCCACCGCCGCCGGTACTGCGGCGAGGGCAGCTTCGACCTGACCGGCATGATCACGGCCCTGCGCGCAGCCGGGTGGACGGGACCCTGGGGTGTCGAGATCCTCTCCGAGGAGCACCGCGCCTTGCCCGTCGGCGAGGCGCTCGACCGTGCCGCCACCAGCGCGCGAGACGTGCTCGCCGCCGCGTCGACGCACGCCGCCGCCCACCTCCCCACCCAGGAAGCCGGCCACCACTGAGAGCCGGCGGGACCGGTCCGTTCAGGCAGACGGCATACGCCCCCTCCCGAGCCCCTGGGTAAGGGTGGGGCATGCCTCACGCACGGATCGGCGTCTCCGGCTGGCGCTACCCCTCGTGGCGCGGCGACTTCTACCCCAAGGGTCTGCCCCAACGCCTCGAGCTGACCTACGCCGCCGAGCGGATGACCTCCGTCGAGGTCAACGGCTCGTTCTACTCCCTCCAGCGGCCGAGCTCGTATGCCGCGTGGCGAGCCGCCGTCCCCACCGACGTCGTGCTCGCGGTCAAGGGCGGCCGCTTCATCACCCACATGAAGGCGCTGCGCGACGTGGAGACGCCGCTGGCCAACTTCTTCGCCAGCGGCGTGCTCGCGCTGGGGCCGCAGCTCGGGCCGGTGCTGTGGCAGCTGCCGGAGCGGGTCACCTTCGACGCCGAGCGACTCCGACTCTTCTTCGAGCTGCTCCCGCGCTCGACGGCCGAGGCGGCCCGGCTGGCGGGGAAGCACGACGACAAGCTCGGCGAGGAACGCGTCCTCACGACCTGCGAGGTCGACGTGCCGGTGCGCCACGCCCTCGAGCCCCGGCACGAGAGCTTCGACTCCGAGGAGGCTCGGGCCCTGTGCCACGAGCACGGTGTCGCCATGGTCATCGCCGACAGCGCGGGCCGCTGGCCGGTCATGGACGACGCGACGAGCGACTTCCGCTACGTGCGGCTGCACGGCGAGACCGAGCTCTACGCCAGCGGCTACACCGACGCCTCTCTCGACCGGTGGGCGCGCACGTGCGAGGCCTGGCTGGAGCGGGGCCACGACGTGCACGTCTACTTCGACAACGACACGTTGGGCCACGCCCCGCACGACGCGGTGCGCCTCGTCCGCAGGCTCGGGCTGCACACGACCTCGTGAGCCGGAGGGCCCGGGGTCCGGCACGGGCCCACACGACGCGGGCACCCGGCATACGGTGTCGGTGACAGGACCCTGACGACGGGAGCCAGCCATGCCCCACCAGCACCTGAGCGACGCGGGATGAACCGGGACGAGCTGCGCGCGGCGCAGGACCCCCTCAAGGCGCGCTACCGCGAGGACCCGGAGGCGGCGATGCACCCGGTCTCGGCGAGCGCGGTCTTCGGTGAGCCGGTCACCGTCGAGGTCCCCACGACGGCGGGTGTCGTGCGGGCCGGACTCCATCCGGCGGCGGGCGGCGACGGCTCGGACGCATGCTCCGGCGACATGCTGATGGAGGCCCTGGTGGCCTGCGCAGGCGTGACGCTGCACGCCGTCTCGGTCGCGTTCGGCGTCGAGCTCCACGACGTGCAGCTGCGCGCCGACGCACAGTTCGACGCCCGCGGCACCCTCGGTGTCGACCGCAACGCACCGGTCGGCGTCCTGCTGCCGCGGGTCGTCGCCGAGGTCTCGACCGAGGCCGACGACGCGACGCTGGCACGGCTCGCGACGGCGACCGAGCGCTACTGCGTCGTCGGCCAGTCCCTGCGGCACCCGCCGACCATCGAGGTGCGCCGACGCGGCGACTCTGGCGACCGGTAGGTTCGTGCCGTGAGCCGAAGCGTCTACGTCGCCTCGCCGGAGGGGCTGACGGGCAAGTCAGCCGTGGCCCTCGGCCTGCTCGACGCCCTGCTGCGCGAGGTCGGGTCGGTCGGGGTCTACCGCCCCCTGACGACGTTGGGCGGCACCGGCCCCGACGACGAGGTCGACCACATCGTCGAGATGCTCGTCAGCCAGCCCGGCGTGGACCAGACCTACGACGAGGCCCTCGGGGTCACCTACGCCCAGGCCCACGACGACCCGGACGAGGCGCTGCACCTCATCGTCGAGCGCTTCGGCGCCCTGAGCGCGCGGTTCGAGGTCGTCCTCGTGCTCGGCTCGGACTACACCGACGTCTCGACCGGCACCGAGCTGTCCTTCAACGCGCGCGTCGCCGCCAACCTCGGCTCGGCCGTCGTGCTCGTCGTCCACGGCCGTGACCGCACGCCCGAGCAGATCCGTGTCGCCGCCGACAGCGCCATCGCCGAGCTGCGCGCCAACCACGCCCAGACCGTCGCGGTCGTCGCCAACCGGGTCGAGCCGGACGACCTCGAGGAGGTGCGGGCTTCTCTGGAGTCGCTGCCCTTCCCCGTCACGGCCGCGATGCCGGAGAACGCGCTGCTCTCGGCGCCGAGCTTCCGGGCCCTCGCCGACGCCATCGGGGCGCAGCTCGTGCTCGGCAGCGAGTCGTGGATGGACCGCGACAGCCTCGGGCTCGTCGCGGCGATGAGCCTGCCCAACGTGCTCGCCCGTCTCGGCCCGGACGTCACGGTCATCGCGCCGAGCGACCGCACCGACCTCATCCCGGGGCTGCTGCTCGCCCACCAGTCGGGCACCTTCCCGACGCTCGCCGGGATCATCCTCACCGGCGGCTACCCGATACCCGAGACGATCTCGCGCCTGTCGGCGGGTGTGCAGCAGGACCTGCCCATCGCGCTCACCGACGACGGCACCTTCCGCACGGCCGAGCGCCTCATGCAGGTGCGCGGCCCGATGACGAAGGGCTCGCGCAACAAGATCGAGACGGCCCGCCGCCTCTTCTCCGAGAGCGTCGACCAGGCGGCCCTGCTCGCGGCCGTCGACGTGTCGGCGTCCGAGGTGCGCACGCCGCTGATGTTCGAGTTCCAGCTCATGGAGCGGGCCCGCTCGGACCGCAAGCACATCGTGCTCCCCGAGAGCCAGGACGACCGCATCCTCGAGGCGGCCGACATCCTGCTGCGCCGGGGCGTCGCCGACCTGACGCTGCTCGGCGACGAGACGAAGGTGCGCGCGCGTGGCTCGGCGCTCGGCCTCGACCTCGACGCCGCCGCGGTCGTCTCCCCGACCGACCCGGACCTCGTCGAGCGCTTCGCGCAGGAGTATGCCGTCGTGCGCGGTCACAAGGGCATGACGGTCGAGCGCGCCCGTGAGGTCGTCACGGACATCTCCTACTTCGGCACGATGATGGTCCACCTCGGTCTCGCCGACGGGATGGTCTCCGGCGCCGTCAACACGACGGCGCACACCATCCGGCCGGCGCTCGAGTTCGTCAAGACGGCCGAGGGCGTCAAGACGGTCTCGAGCGTCTTCCTCATGTGCCTGGCGGACCGGGTGCTCGTCTACGGCGACTGCGCCGTCATCCCCGACCCCACCGCAGAGCAGCTCGCCGACATCGCCGTCTCCTCGGCGCAGACCGCCCAGCAGTTCGGCATCGAGCCGCGGGTCGCGATGCTGTCCTACTCGACCGGGTCGAGCGGGTCGGGCGCCGAGGTCGAGAAGGTCCGCGCCGCAACGGCGCTCGTCGCCGAGCGCGCCCCGGAGCTCGCGCTCGCCGGCCCGATCCAGTACGACGCGGCCATCGACCCGACCGTCGGCCGGGCCAAGATGCCGGACTCGGACGTCGCGGGTCACGCGACCGTCTTCGTCTTCCCCGATCTCAACACCGGCAACAACACCTACAAGGCCGTCCAGCGAAGCGCGCACGCCGTCGCGGTGGGGCCGGTGCTCCAGGGCCTGCGCAAGCCGGTCAACGACCTGTCCCGCGGTGCGCTCGTCGACGACATCGTCAACACCGTGGCCATCACCGCCGTTCAGGCGCAGGGCGTCTCGGCCGAGCAGCAGGGAAGCACCCCGTGACGCAGTCCCCCACCGACCGCCCCGTCCTCGTGCTCAACGCCGGGTCGTCGTCGCTCAAGTACCAGCTCGTCGTGCCCGAGTCCGGCGAGGTGCGCGCCTCCGGGATCGTCGAGCGCATCGGCGAGTCCGGCAGCGACGTCGCCGACCACTCCGCGGCCCTGGAGGCCATGCGGGCACAGCTGAAGGACGCCGGCGTCCACCTCGACGAGGTGCCGCTGCGTGCCGTCGGTCACCGGGTCGTCCACGGCGGTCCCGACTTCTCCGAGCCTGTCGTCATCGACGACAGCGTGCTCGACCGCATCACGTCGCTGAGCGCCCTTGCGCCCCTGCACAACCCGGCTGCGGTCATCGGCATCAAGGCGGCCCGGGCGCGCTACGACGTGCCACACGTCGCGGTCTTCGACACGGCCTTCTTCGCCTCCCTGCCCGCCGAGGCGTCGACGTACGCCGTGCCTCGCGACCTCGCCGCGAAGCACTCGATCCGCCGCTACGGCTTCCACGGCACGTCGCACCAGTTCGTGGCCGGGGCGACGGCAGAGCTGCTCGGCCGGCCCGTCGAGGACCTCCGTCAGGTGATCCTCCACCTCGGCAACGGGTGCTCCGCGTCCGCGGTGCGCGGCGGCCGGGCCGTCGAGACGTCGATGGGCCTGACACCACTGCAGGGACTGGTCATGGGCACGCGCTCCGGTGACGTCGACCCCGGACTGCACGCCTACCTCGCCCGCGAGGCGGGGATGTCGCTCGACGAGATCGACACGCTGCTCAACAAGAAGTCCGGAGTCCTCGGGCTCAGCGGCGTCAACGACTTCCGGGAGCTCGTGCAGCGGGTCGAGGGCGGTGACGAGGACGCGCGCCTCGCCTTCGACGTCTTCGTCCACCGGCTCAAGCACTACGTCGGCGCCTACCTCGCGATCCTCGGCGGCGCCGACGTGCTCGTCTTCACGGCCGGCATCGGCCAGCACTCGGCCCCGGTGCGGGCAGCCGTCGCCGACGGTCTCGGTGAGCTGGGCATCGTCGTCGATGCGGCCCTCAACGAGGGCGCCTCGACCGAGGCGCGGGTCATCTCGGCCCAGGGGTCGCGGGTCGTCGTCGCCGTGGTGCCGACCGACGAGGAGCTCGCCATCGCCCGGCAGACCGCCGCCCTCGTCGAGTGAGCACGCGCCCCCACGACGTGACGTCCGACGCCGCTCGCTGAACGCCCACCGCCCCGGTCGAGGTACTCCCGGCCCTCACGCGGGTGGCGCGATCACCTCGACCCGGCCGACTCGAGGTACTCCCGCAAGGACATCGGACGGCGACCCGTCAGTCGCTCCACGTCGTCGCTGACCCCGTCGAGCTCTCCGGCCGCAACGGCGGTGTAGGTCGACACCCAGGCATCCACCTGCCAGTCGGGTGCCCCGTAGACCGCGCGAGACGCATACGCCTCCTCGAGGGTCTCGTCGTGGAAGCGCACCTTTCGCCCGGTGACGTCCGTGATGGTGCGGGCCATCTCCGCGAAGGTCAGCGCCTCCGGCCCGGTCAGGTCGTAGGTCGCCCCGGCATGCGCGGACGGGTCGAGCAGCACGGTCACCGCGACGCGCGCGATGTCCTCGTGCGAGACGACGGCAGCCCGGCCATCACCGGCGGGACCCCGGATGACCCCGTCGTCACCCACCATGTGGTCCATGAACTCGAGGTAGAGGTTGTCGCGCAGGAAGGTCCACGCCATGCCGGACGCGCGGAGGTGCTCCTCGGTGGCGGCGTGGTCGCGGGCGAGGGTGAACGTGGCGTCGGGCGAGGCCCCGAAGAAGGACACGTAGACCACGTGGTCCACGCCGGCGGCCGCCGCTGCGTCGACGAAGGCGCGGTGCTCCGCCAACCGGTCCTCGTTCTCGGCCGCCGACACCATGAAGAGCGT
The DNA here is from genome assembly GCF_039532035.1 of Terrabacter carboxydivorans. Classification (NCBI taxonomy): domain Bacteria; kingdom Bacillati; phylum Actinomycetota; class Actinomycetes; order Micrococcales; family Intrasporangiaceae; genus Terrabacter; species Terrabacter carboxydivorans. The sequence continues at coordinate 150,080 of NZ_BAAARE010000003.1, forward strand.
CTCGACACCTTCCAGCGCCGCGCGGGCCGCGTCGACGTCCCGGTAGCTGCACTGCGCGGCAACGGAGCCCGGCAGGTCGGGGGCTCGCGACACGTCACGCACGAGCATCCGCTGCGCCACTCCCCGAGCGGCGAGGTCCCGGGCGACGAGACCGCCGAGCCAGCCGGTCGACCCGGTGACGGCGAGGGACGGGGACCCAGTCTCGGCTGCGCTCATCTCCCGAGCGTACGCACGGCGCAGGTCAGGTGCGACGGACCATGCGTCCGAGGTCGACGCACGTGAAGCCCGCCTTCCTCGTCCAGCACTACGCCGGCGACCGGGCGCGACCAGCGAGCGCGACGACGGACGGGCGCCGGAGGAGGCGCCTTCTCCCAGAACGTCGTCATGCCGAGAGTGTCGTCTCCTGCATCCCGCCCGGGACTTTGATCCACCACGCCGATGCCCGATCGTGACGCCTCGGGCCCGTCGTGCTGGAGACCCCGCGGCGGGTGATCCACCGGAAGGCCCCCACGCGGCATACGGTGTGCTCGTGACCGACAACCACGCCGCCCCCTCCGGCGCGCCCCACGACGCGACCCTGGCCGTCCCCCCTCATGCCCGCGACGACGCACAGCCGCTCTCTGACCGCGCGCCGGGCACGAACCGCGAGACGACCCGCGAGATGACCGGGGTGCAGGCCGCCGCGGTGCCGCAGAGCATCCGCGTGACGAGCGAGTGGGCCTGGCGGCTGCTGCTCATCGGCGCTGCCATCTACCTGCTGTCCATGGCGGTGCGCACCGTCTCGGAGATCATCGTCCCCGTCGCGATCGCCATCCTGCTGACGGCGCTGCTGCGTCCGGTCGCGACCTGGCTGCACAAGGTGATGAAGCCGGGCGCCGCCGCGGGCCTGACCGTTCTCGGCACCATCGTGATCGTCAGCGCCCTCTTCACGCTCGTCGGCACCCAGTTCAGCAGCGGCTTCTCCGACCTGACGAACCAGGTCGCCACGGGTCTCGAACGCATCCGGGACTGGGTGCGCACCTCGTTCCACATCACCGATGCCCAGTTCGACCAGTACTTCAACACCGTTCGGGACAAGGTCAGCCAGTCGGGCAACCTCGGCGACACGGCCGCGTCGGTCGGGCTCACTGCGACCCACTTCATCGCGGGCCTGTTCATCGCACTCTTCTCGCTCTTCTTCTTCCTCTACGAGGGCCCGCGCATCTGGGGCTGGGTCGTGCGGCTCTTCCCGCGCGCCACGCGCGGCCACGTCGACTCCTCCGGGCTCATCGCCTGGCAGCAGCTCTCGGCGTTCGTGCGCGCGACGATGATCGTGGCCTTCGTCGACGCCGTCGGCATCTCGGTCGGCGCCGCGATCCTCAAGGTCCCCTTCGCCTTTGCGATCGGCATCCTCGTCTTCATCCTGGCGTTCATCCCGATCGTGGGTGCGCTGCTCTCCGGCGCCGTCGCGGTCCTGCTCGCCCTCGTCGCTCATGGCCCCGGCGTCGCCCTCATCATGCTCGCGGTCGTCATCGGCGTGCAGCAGCTCGAGTCGCACGTGCTCCAGCCGTTCCTGCTGGGCAAGGCGGTCAGCGTGCACCCGCTCGCGGTCATCCTCGCCATCGCGACCGGCTCGATCATCGCCGGCATCGTCGGGGCCCTGGTGGCAGTGCCGTTCGCAGCCGTTCTCAACGCGGTCGGCAAGCACCTCTTCAGCGACGAGTCCGAGGGTGAGCTCGACCGCGAGCTCGAAGCCTCCGCCGACGAGGGAAGCGCCCCAGCTAACGCCTGAGCCGCCGGAGCCGACCACGCGCCAACTCAGCCAGGGCGAGACTCGCGATCAGGAACCGGAGCCGACCACGCGCGAATTCAGCCAGGGCGGGACTGGCGGCCCGCAACCGCACCAGACCACGCGCGAACTCAGCCAGGGCGGGACTGGCGGCCCGCAACCGCACCAGACCACGCGCGAACTCAGCCAGGGCGAGACTGGCGGCCCGCAACCGCACCACGGGCCGCGCCAACTCAGCCGGGGCGAAGTTCGCGGTCTGGGACCGGACCGGACCGGGCGCGCGAACTCAGCCCGGGCGAAGTTCGCGGTCTGGGACCGGACCAGACCGCGCGCCAACTCAGCCGGGCCGTGACTCGCGATCTGGTAACCGGACCAGACCACCCGCCAACTCAGCCCGGGCGAGACTGGCGAGCCAGACCAGCACCAGGCTGCGCGCGAACTCAGCCGCGGCGAGGCTTGCGGGCTAGGGCGTCACTGGGAGACGGCGCGGCGGGCGAAGAGGGCTCGGTCGTCGAGCTCCTCCGCCTCCTCGGCGAACTCCGGCGTGTCGAAGACGTCCGCCGGGATGCCCGAGTCGGTGTAGCGCGGCTCGGCCTTGGCCTTGAGCGAGTACGTCGGCCGCGGCACCGGCACCGGACTCCAGCTGCCCTCGGCGGCCGGAGCGGCCTCGACGGCGGCGACGGGCACCTCGCCGGTGACCGGGGCCTGGACGTCGAAGACGCCGCCCTCGACGCGCTGGGCGACCTCCGGAGCAACCGGCACGACCGGCGTCTCGGCGACGACCGGAGCCGGAGCGCTGCGGATGACCTGGGTGTCGTCGCTGGAGAGCATCGGCACGGGGTGCACGAACGACCGTGAGCGGCCTCGGCCGCGCGACTCCTGGCGCCCACCGTCGACGACGTCGTCGGCGCTTGACGCCGTGCGGAGCCGGTCGGCCTGCGCCTCGGCCCGCAGCCAGACGAGCACGGCGCCGACGGTCAGGACGGCGAACGGGATCGAGATCCACATCAGCACACCGGTGACCGTGAGCACGATCGAGACCGGCAGCCAGAGGAGCGCAGCGAGCAGGAGCACGGCACGAATCCGACGCTGCGCCAACGACACCCGCGCCGGCGCCGGCGCTTCGGCACGACGTGGCCGGCCCTGGGCTCCGTGGCTCGACTGGCGCGCTGAATCGGGCATGCGGTCCACCTCGGCGGCGTAGGGGGCGATGTCGTGGTCGGTGTGGGGCAGGTTCGAGGCACCCGAGGGGAGGGTGGCGGTGAGGACGCGCTCGTCGCCGCGTCGGGCGACGAGCGGCGAGTGGCGGCGGGAGGTGCCGGCGGGGACGGCTCGCTTGACGTCCACGGTGGGACGGCCGGAGCTCGCGGGCTTGACGGCATACGAGTGGGGCCGCGGCGTGCTCAGCTCGGTGGCCGGCAGGGCAGGGCGCTTCTCGAGCACACGCATGGCCTGGGTGAAGCCGTCGACGGACCGCGTGGCGGCGGCGTCCTCGCGGCGACGGGCCCAGTGCTGCACGAGATAGGCAGCCCAGATCGCCACGATGACGACGAAGATCAGGCTGCTGACGGGCACGTGACCCACGGTAGGACGCGGTTCGGTAACGACCCCGCACATTCGAGGCGTGTCGCGCAAGAGGCTGGTGTTACACCTGTGACAGACGGGTCATGAGGGTCGAACCGGTGAGGTCTTCGGTCGTCACGGCGAAGGACCGGTGGTCACGCCAGGCGCCGTCGATGTGCAGGAACCGCCGGCGGACTCCCTCGTCGCGCAGGCCGAGTCGCTCGACGACCCGCAACGAGGGCACGTTGTCGAGCCGGATGTTGACCTCCACGCGGTGCAGGCCGCCCTCACCGAGGGCGTGGTCGAAGGCCAGCGCGAGCGCGCGCGTCGCGATGCCGCGTCCGGTGACCGCCTCGTCGAGCCAGTAGCCCGCCGCGGCCGACTGCTGGGCGGCGCGCACGATGCCGAAGAGGTGGACCTGGCCGACGATGCGGCCGCCGACCTCGATGCACCACGGCATCGCCCGGTCGGCGCTCGCCTCCGCGTCGAGGTCGCGGACGAACTGGCGGAACGACACCGGGGTGCGCGCGGGCGAGCCCGGCGGGAGAGTCGGTTCCCACGGCTGGACGTATGCCGCGTTGTCACGTCGCACGCGCTGCCAGTCCCGCTCGTCGCCGACCCGCAGCGGACGCAGCACGATGGCCGGCTCGACCGAGGCGTCGCGCAGGACGACGGGCCACCGGGCGCGACCGTCACGGTGCGGCCGCCACGGCATCCTCATGCGGCACCGAGACGGTCAGTCGCATCTGGGGTGGCCGGGAGCGGCGGCAGGGCGGCCCTCACCTCAGTGGTCACTGCCGGGGATCTGGTCGAGGGCATGCCCGAGCACCGGCTCGAGCACGTCGAGCGCATCGCTCACCCCGCCGCGCGAGCCGGGCAGGTTGGCCACGAACGTGCGCCCCGCGAGGCCGACGAGCCCGCGCGAGAGCATGGCGGTCGGCACCCCCTTGGACACCCCCGCCGCACGGATGGCCTCGGCCACGCCGGGGACGAGGCGGTCGAGGAGCGGCGCGGTCTGCTCGGGCGTCGCGTCGGTGGGCGTCAGGCCCGTGCCGCCGGTGGTGAGCACGAGGTCGGGCTCGCTGGCGAGGACCTCGCGCAGGGCCATGCCGTAGTCGTCGCCATCGGCCACGACGACGGGCTCCCCCACCTCGAAGTCCCAGCCGCGCAGGCGCTCGACGATGACGGGTCCCGAACGGTCGGCGTAGACGCCAGCCGCGGCCCGGGTCGAGACCGTGACCACGACGGCGCGGCGGCCGGCGCCCAGTCCCTCACTCATGCCAGTCCCCCGAGCGGCCACCGGACTTGGCGGTGACGCGCACGTCGGTGATCCGGCCGTGCTTGTCGACCGCCTTGACCATGTCGATGAGCGCGAGTGCGGCGACCGACACCGCGGTGAGCGCCTCCATCTCGATGCCGGTGCGGTCGGCGGTGCGCACCGTCGCCGTGATGTCGGCGCCGTCGTCGGCGACCGTGACGTCGACCTCGACGCCGTGCACCGCGATGGGGTGGGCGAGCGGGATGAGCTCGGGTGTGCGCTTGACCGCCTGGATGCCGGCGATCCGCGCCACCGCGAGGGCGTCGCCCTTGGGGACGCGGCCCGACCGCAGCGCGGCCACCGCGTCGGCGCTGAGCAGCACCCTGCCGGCAGCGCTCGCCTCGCGGGCGGTCACGGCCTTGGCCGACACGTCCACCATGTGCGCGCTGCCGTCGGCGCGCACGTGGGTCAGCGCCGGCGCAACCGGCGACGAGGCAGCCGGCGACGAGGCGCCCGACGACGGAGCAGGCTCGTGGTCGGTCATCATGCCTCCTTGTCGAGCAGAAGCACGTCGACGACCTCGCCAGCGACGAGCTCGGTGACGTCCTCGGGCACGACGAAAAGCGCGTTGGCCCGCGACAGGTCGGCGACGAAGTGCGATCCCTGGCCCGCCACCGGGACGGCGACGAGCGTGCCCTCTGCGGAACGTGAGACCACGGCACGGCCGAACTGCCTTCGGCCGCCGAAGGACTCGACGCCCGAGATGAGGGTGGCCGGGCGCAGACGGCGCTTCTCCGGCGTCAGCCGCATGAGCCGGCGCAGCGCCGGCCGGACGAAGATCTCGAACGACACGAAGGACGACACCGGGTTGCCGGGCAGCGCGAAGAGCGGGACCTGCTTGCCGCCGGGACCGTTCAGCAGCCCGAAGCCCTGCGGCTTGCCGGGCTGCATGGCCACCTTGACGAAGTCGATGCCCTTGTCACGCAGGGAGCTCTTGACGATGTCGTAGGCGCCCATGGACACGCCGCCGCTGGTGATGACGACGTCGGCGTGGGTGACGATGTCGTCGAGGGCGGCCAGCAGCTCCGCCTCGGAGTCCCCGACCGCACCCCGCACCTCGGCGGACGCTCCGGCTCCGACGGCCGCCGCCCAGAGCATCGAGGAGTTGGAGTCGTGGATCTGCCCGGGCCCCAGTGGCTTTCCCGGCTCGACGAGCTCGGTGCCGGTGGAGAGCACGACGACGTGCGGGCGGCGGTGCACCTCGACGACGGCGTGACCGCAGGCAGCGAGCAGCGCGATCGTGCGAGAACCGACGACCTCACCCGCGGGCACGATGACCGCGCCGGAGGCGACGTCCTCGCCGCGCGGCCTGACGTAGCGGCCCCGGGGCACCGACGCGCGGCACTCGACCTCTCCCGTCGCAGCCGCGTCGGTGTCCTCGACGGCGATGACCGCGTCGGCGCCGTCGGGCATGGGGGCGCCCGTCATGATCCTGGCCGCCTCGCCCGGTCCCACCGTGAACGAGGGGTCGTCGCCCGCGGCGACCTCACCGACGATGCGCAACCGAACCGACCCGTCCCGGGCGGCCGACAGCGACTCGGAGCGGACGGCATACCCATCCATCGAGGAGTTGTCGAAGCTCGGAAGGTCGACCTTGGAGCGGACGTCACGCGCCACGACGAGCCCGAGGGCCTCGGTGAGCGGCGTCCACTCGGTCGGCGAGGGCTCGAGCGTCGAGAGGATGGCCTTGAGGTGCTCGTCGACCGTGCGCAGGTCGCCGGCCCTGGCGGCGGGCGCGGTTGCGGGCACGGGGAGCTCGCCCAGCACCGCGTCGTCCAGGACCCGGCGGTAGCCGTCGATGAGCACGTCGCCGACGCACCGGACGTTGCGGCCGAAGACGGGGTCGCCGATGACGCGCAGGCTCGTGCAGTCGCGCATCGAGGGCACGCCCTTGGGGAAGCGCTTCTCGAAGCCGGACACGAAGCGGTAGGCCGAGTCGAGGTCGACGTAGGGCTCGGGCCCGTCGACGGCGGCGACGACGTGGTAGCCGTCGTCGAGCGAGAAGAAGTCGGAGCGGATGACGAGCAGGTCGTTCGTCGTCTTGACCGGCCGGAAGCGCGTGCGCGGCACGAGGATGGCCTCGGACCCCTCGAACACCTCGATCGCGGTGCCCATCGCCGACTCCATCTGGATGACCTCGGGCGAGCTCGGGTCGGCGGGGTCGACGTTCTTGCGGTTGACGATGATCGGCAGGCCGAGGACCCCGTGCTTGGCGGTCATCCGCTCGCGCAGGACCTCGAGGTCGATCCACACGTTGTTGGCGTTGAAGGTGTTGTGTCGCTTGATGTCGCGGAAGAAGCGCTCCTCCCCCTCGGCGACCATGGCCGTGTCGCGCAGCACGATGCGGCCGTCCGACTTGCGCACCGCGAGGTGGCCGCCCTTGCGGTCGCTCTTGGTGCGCTGGCACACCTCCGCGACGTAGGGCAGGCCCTGCTCGACCATCCAGGCCGCGACGTCGGGGTCGCAGGTCGCGCCGAGGTTGTCGGAGTTGGAGAGGAACGCGTAGCGGATCCCCTTCTCCAGCAGCGCGTCGAGCACCCCGGAGGTGACGAGCGAGACGTAGATGTCGCCGTGCCCGGGCGGGCACCACTCGAGCTCGGGGTCGTCGGGCCACTTCACCGGCATGAGGTCGTCGGGCCGCAGCTTGGGCTCGGCGTTCTGGATGAAGTCGAGCGGGAGGCCCTCGACCGGCAGGTCGGGGTACTTCGCCAGGATCTTGAGCGACTCCTCCGACGTGCGGAAGGAGTTCATCAGCACGAGCGGCAGCTCGACGTCCCAGCGCTCGCGGAGCGCCAGCACCTGCAGGGCGATGATGTCGAGGAAGGTCAGGCCGTCCTTGACCTCGAGCGCCGACTTTGCCCCCGTCATGCCCATCCCGGTGCCGAGGCCACCGTTGAGCTTGATGACGGCGGTCTTGGACAGCGCCTCCCGGGCCTCCTCGTCGGAGACCCGGACCTCACGGAGCGTCTGGATGTCGCCGAGGGGTTCGATGGAGTCCTCGGGGATGGTGCCCTGCGCGCCCGCCTGCAGCTGTTCGAAGTAGTGCTCGAAGACGCTGATGGCCTCCGGTCCCAGGCCTCGGTGACGCATCAGGTCGACGGAAGCGCGCAAGCCCTGGTCACTCATGGGCATCACCTTACGATGGGGCCATGCGCGCCCGGACCGTCTCGCGAACCCCGACGCGATGACCGCCTCCACCAAGCGTGACCTGCGTCACGCCGCCCGCTCCCGGCGCCGCGAGATCGCGGGTCGCACAGACGCCCTGGCCCGCGAGGCTGCGGGCGCCGCGATCGCCGAGGCGGTCCTGCGGTTCGTGCCGGAGCCGTGCCGCGTCGCCGTCTACGAGTCGCTCCCCGACGAGCCGCCGACCGGCCCGCTCGTCGAGGCGCTCCTCGCCGCCGGTCACGAGGTAGTCGTGCCCGTCGTGCTCGACGACTTCTCGCTCGAGTGGAGGTATGCCGTCCGCGGCACCTCGGGCGACGACGCCACCGTGCGCCGCCCGAGCCACGGAGGGCACACCCCCGACCCGGAGGAGCGTCGGGGCTGGCTCGGCACCGACACCCTCGCGACGTGCGACCTCGTCGTGACCCCGGGCCTGTCGGTCGATTCTCACGGCACGCGGCTGGGGCAGGGCGGCGGCTGCTACGACCGCGCCCTCGTGCACCGTGACCCGTCCGCCCCGGTCATCGCCCTCCTGCACGAGGGCGAGCAGAGCGAGGTCGACCTGCCGGCGGACCCGCACGACGTGCCGGTCGACGGCTACGTGACGACCACCGGCCGCGTCGTGCGGCTGCGCTGACGAGGGCAGCACCCGGCATACGCCCTCGTCGTGATGGCCGTCCGGCCCACCTCAGGGACGTCTAGAGGACGGCTCAGGGGGCGGAGGCAGGCGGCACGAGCGTCAGCTCGTCGTCCGTCGCGTCCCGGACGGCGGTCTGGGTGAACGGCCACGCGAACGTCTCGTTGGCCGCCCACGCATCGACCTGGTCGGAGTAGTGGTCGTCGTAGGCGTGCCCCGACTGGCCCGTCGAGTTGACCCAGCGGGAGGCGTCGAGGTTGCCCAGGTCGACGATCATCCGCATGGACGGGCCGCTCGTCACGTCGTAGCCGGGGGCCGAGGCGTTCCACGAGTACGCGTTGACGATGGCGTTGCCGCCGCCGAGCTCGATGTCGTTGCGGTCGAAGAGGTTCTGGATGATCCCCGGCACGCCGTCCGCGCCCATGACCGGGTGCTTGAGGTCGACCTGGTGCAGGCGTCCCCAGCGCCACGTCGCCGGCACCTTGCCGAGCTCGCGCGCGAGGTCGAGACGCGCCTCGACGAGCGCGCGCTTGAGGATCTCGTCGCGGCCCTCGGTCAGGCCGGGGGTCGTCTTGTCGTCCCACCAGTCGTTCTTCGGGTCCTTCATGAGCTGCTCCATGACGACCATCCAGCGGCTGCCGCCGTCGGGCGCGATGTCCGGGGGCAGCTCGTCGAAGGTGTACTGCAGGAGGTACTTCCACACGGCGTTGTAGTAGGCGGCCGAGGCTGCGTCACGCGACTTGTCGTTGGGCTGGCTGCCGTCCCAGTCACGCAGCAGGCGCTGGGCCTGGGCGGTGAAGTCGTCGACCTGCACCGACAACAGCCGCTCGACGAGGGCCGGCGCGTACGTGTTGCGGGTGTCGCCCTGGATCTGCGACATCGTCTCGCGCGAGACCTTCGGCGTCGCCGCAAGCAGCGTCCGGATGCGCTGGGCGCGGAAGCCGTAGTCCCACTCCGAGGTCAGGAACGGCGTCGGGCTCGCCGTCACCGCTTGGTTGGCCGTGACGATGAAGCCCTCGGCGGGGTCGAAGGAGTTCGGCAGCTGGTTGAACGGGACGTAGCCCTTCCAGTCCCACTGCGAGTCCCAGCCCGGCGACGGCCAGAAGCCGGGAGGCGCCCCCGGCGTCGCGGAGCGGCGGATCGGGATCTGCCCCGGCGCCTGGTAGCCGATGTGACCGGCGGTGTCGGCGTAGACGAGGTTCTGCGACGGCACCGAGAAGAGCGAGGCGGCCTTGCGGAAGTCGGACCAGTTGGTCGCGCGGTTGAGGGCGAAGATCGCGTCGGCCGTCGTGCCCGGGGTCAGGGCAGTCCAGGCGAGCGACACGGCATACCGGTTGGTCTGCGGTGCACCGCGCACGACGCTGCGGTCACCGGCCGCGTCGATCGCCGGGACCACGTCGGAGAGGATCGGGCCGTGCAGGGTCGAGCGCACCGTCAGGGGCACGTCGGCGCCGCCCGCGACCTTGATGGTCTCCTGGCGCGTCTCGAGGGGGATGTTGCGGCCGTCGCGGAGGTACTTCGTGCCCGAGACCTGCTCGAGGTAGAAGTCGGTGACGTCGGGGCCGAGGTTCGTCATGCCCCAGGCGACCTTGTCGTTGTGGCCGATGACGACGCCCGGCAGGCCCGAGAAGGTGAACCCCGACACCCGGAAGGGGCAGGCGGCGCTCAGCGTGCGGCACTGGAGGTTGACCTGGCCCCAGATCCCGGGGATCGCCAGCGACAGGTGCGGGTCGTTGGCGAGCAGCGGCTTGCCCGTGGTCGTGCGCGAGCCGGAGACGACCCACGAGTTCGACCCGATGCCGTCGCCACGACCGAGGCTGACCGGCACGGCATCGACGGAGGCGATGGCCGACTCGACGGCGGACCCGCCCTCGGCGGAGCGCATCGCCTGCAGGGCGGCGGGCGCCGGGCTGGCCGCCTGGTCGCTGCTGGCCGAGGACGGCTGCCAGTCCTGCTCCGAGAGGATCGGCTGGTTCCGGTCGACGGGGTAGGGCGGGTAGAGCAGGTTGATCTGCTTGATGGAGCGCGTCGTGCGGGACATGCGGGCCCGCGCGAGCTCGTCCTTGTAGTCGCCGCGGAGGTCCCACGCCATCGCCTTGAGCCACGCGAGCGAGTCGACCGGCGTCCACGGCTCGACGCGGTAGCCGGGGTTGCGGCGCGCGAGCACGGTGTACTCGAGCGACATCTTCTCGGGCGACTCGGTCTTCTTGATGTAGGCGTTGACGCCGTCGGCGTACGCCTGGAGGTACTGCCGCGTCTCGGGCGCGAGCTTGGGCAGCTCCTGCTCGGCGACGCGCCGCCACCCCATCGTGCGGATCACCTTGTCGCTCTCGAGGCCCGCGCTGCCGACGAGCTCGGAGAGGCGCCCGGCGGTCACGTGCCGGCGCAGGTCCATCTCGAAGAAGCGGTCCTGGGCGCTGACGAAGCCCTGGGCCCGGAAGAGGTCGCTGGCGTTGTCGGCGTAGATCGTCGGGATGCCCTGGGCGTCCCGGTGGACCGAGACCGAGCTCGTGAGGCCCTCGATCGAGAGCTGTCCCGTGGTGTCGGGGAAGGACTGGCGCACGACGCCGATCGCCAGGATGCCGACGGCGACCACCGCCATGACGACGAGGACGGCGACGAGCAGGACGATCCGACGGGCGCGCTTCAACCGTGACACGCGACGAGCCTAGGCCACGGCCGAGAGCCCGGCTCGCAGCCCGGCGGCCGCCCGCCCACATCGTTGCCGAACCGACGACAAACCTCCGACGGCCCCGCCTGCGGACCTCGCCGGCGGCCCATCGGCGGCCCGGTCTGCCGTCCGGCGGGACGTCGCACGGACGTCGCGCGGATGTCGCGCGGATGTCGCACGGATGTCGCGCGGACCGCTCCGCGGCGACGCGGCCCGGGATGGTTGGATTGCCACCACACCTTCAGGAGCTGCCCTTGACCGCACTCGCCGCCATCACGTCGTCGACCATGGACCTCGACGACCTGACGCGTGTGCTCCTCGTGGGTTCGCTCGTGCTCCTCGTGGCGGTCGCGGCCGTGCGCCTCTCGGTCCGCTCGGGCCTGCCGTCGCTGCTCATCTACCTCGGGATCGGGCTCCTCCTCGGCAACGCCGGCGCAGGCATCCAGTTCGACGACGCGTCGATCACGCGGGTGCTCGGCTACGCCGCGCTCGTGCTCATCCTGGCCGAGGGCGGCCTGACGACGTCGTGGTCCAACATCAAGGACTCCGTCGCCCCCGCGGCCGTGCTCTCGACCGTCGGCGTCGTCGTCTCCGTGCTCGTCGTGGCCGTCGCGGCGCACACGCTGCTGCCGCTGTCGTGGACGATCTCGCTGCTCATGGGCGCCATCGTGACCTCGACCGACGCCGCGGCCGTCTTCGCGGTGCTGCGCAACGTGCCGCTGCCCAAGCGCCTGTCGGGGATGCTCGAGGCCGAGTCGGGCTTCAACGACGCGCCGGTCGTCATCCTCGTCGTGGCGTTCGCTGCCCAGGGCGTGCCCGGCGGGACGGCCGACCCGTGGTGGGTGCTCGTGCTGCACGCCGCCGCCGAGCTCGCCGGCGGGGTGCTCGTCGGGGGCGCCGTGGGCTGGCTGGGCGGCCAGATCCTGCACCGGGTCGCGGGGGCGTCGTCCGCCCTCTTCTCGATCGGCGTCGTCGCCCTCACCGTGCTCGCGTATGCCGTGGGGTCGGCCGTGCACGTCTCCGGCTTCCTCGCCACGTACCTCTCGGCGCTCGTCCTCGGCAACATGGGCCTGCCCAACCGCGTCGCGTTCCAGAGCTTCGCCAACGCGCTGGGCTGGATCGCCCAGATCGGCCTCTTCGTCCTCCTCGGCCTGCTCGCCGACCCGACGCGCCTCGGCGAACAGCTCGTGCCGGCCATCGTCATCGGTCTCGTCCTGCTGCTCGTGGCCCGACCGCTGTCGGTGGTCGCGTCGGTGTCGTGGTTCAAGGTGCCCTGGCGCGACCAGCTATTCCTCTCGTGGGCCGGTCTGCGCGGAGCCGTCCCGGTCGTGCTCGCGACCGTGCCGCTCGTCGTCGGCACGCCGGACACCGAGTGGATCTTCGACCTCGTCTTCATGCTCGTCGTCGTCTTCACCATCGTGCAGGCGCCGTCCCTGCCGTGGGTGGCGCGGCGGCTCGGGCTCACCGAGCAGGTGCACTCGGTCGACGTCGACCTCGAGTCGACCTCCCTGATGGAGATCAGCGCCGACGTCATCCAGGTCACCGTGGGACCCGAGTCGCGGCTGCACGGCGTCGCCGTCTTCGAGCTGCGCCTGCCCAAGGGCGCCAACGTGACCCTCATCGTGCGTGGCGGGGAGGGCTTCGTGCCCGAGCGGCTCACGACGATCCGCCACGGCGACCAGCTGCTCGTCGTCACGACCTCGAGGGTCAAGCAGCGCACCGAGCAGCGCATCCGTGAGATCAGCCGCGGCGGGCGTCTCGCCGGCTGGCCGTAGACTGACCCTCGGTCCATTTCTCCCTTCCGACGCCGAGGTTCACCTGTGCCCACCTACTCCTACGCGTGCCAAGAGTGCGGTCACGCCTTCGACATCCGCCAGTCGTTCACCGACGACTCCCTGACGGTGTGCCCGGAGTGCGGCGAGCCGCGGCTGCGCAAGGTGATCCACCCGGTCGGCATCGCCTTCAAGGGCTCGGGCTTCTACAAGACCGACTCGCGTGCGGGTGCCAAGAGCGCCGCGACGCCGGCGGCCGGCGGCTCGGACGAGAAGAAGAAGGACGCCGCGACGTCCTCCTCCGACTCGACCCCGTCGAGCGCGTCCACGACGTCCGGCTCCTCCAGCTCGTCGAGCGCGTCGTCGACGGGATCGTCGGGCTCGGGCTCCAGCACGTCGTCCACAGCCTCCTGAGCCACGGGGACGTTGTCCCCAACCGATGGCGTATGCCGTCCGGCCGGCCGGGCGGCCACCCTAGGCTCCTGCCATGACGACTGAGCAGACGACCGTGCCCGCCCCCGCCGCCTCGGGTGCGCCCGCTCCGGGCGCCCGTGCCGAGATCGGCGTCATCGGCGGGTCTGGCCTCTACGAGTTCCTCGACGACTACGAGACCGTCGACGTCGACACGCCCTTCGGCCGTCCGAGCGACCCGCTCGTCATCGGTGAGGTGGAGGGCCGGTCCGTCGCCTTCGTCGCCCGCCACGGCAAGGGCCACCGCTTCGCACCGCACCGCGTCAACTACCGCGCCAACCTCTGGGCGCTGCGGGCCGTGGGCGTCCGGCAGATCCTCTCCCCCTGTGCCGTGGGCTCGCTCAAGCCGGAGCACGGGCCGGGCACCATCGTCGTCCCCGACCAGGTCGTCGACCGCACGTGGGGCAGGGCCCACACCATCTACGAGGCCGAGGGTCCGGTCGTGCACGTCGGCTTCGCCGACCCGTACTGCCCCAACGGGCGTCGGGTCGCCGTCGACGCGGCCCGGCTCTCGGAGCTGCAGGTCGTGGCCGACGGCACGCTCGTCGTCATCAACGGGCCGCGGTTCTCCTCGCGCGCCGAGTCGCTCATGCACCAGGCCGCCGGTTTCTGCATCGTCGGCATGACGACCATGCCGGAGGCGGCACTGGCCCGCGAGCTCGCCATGTGCTTCACGACGATCGCCATGGTCACCGACCACGACGCGGGCGTCGAGGGCGGCGACGCCGTGACCCACGACGAGGTGCTGCGCGTCTTCGCCACGAACGTCGAGCACCTCACGGGCATCCTGCGCGATGCCATCGGGCAGATGCCGGCGGCCGAGCCGGACGAGACGGCCACCTGCCCGTGCCGTCGCAGCCTCGACGGTCTCGAGCTGCCCTTCCCCCTCCCCTGATGGCCGCGGCGGACGCGGGTTCGCGCTGGCGCCGGTCCCGCGGCCCGGGCGCCTGGCCGGACGGGCCCCGGCGCCGTCGGGCCCGACGGACCCGGTGGCGCCGGTGGGCCGCGGCCGGTCTCGCGGCCCTCGCGGTCCTCGTCACGCTGGGCGCGCTGCGCCCGGTCCCGGCCGGTGGGGCGGGCGTGCCGACCGTGGTCATGCTCCGTGACGTCGCGGCCGGCCAGAGGATCGGCCCCGACGACGTCGCGGTCGCGACGCGGCCAGGCGGTCAGCGGCCCGAGTCGGCGCTCACCCGGTCCGACGCAGCGGTGGGCCGCATCGTCGCCGCGCCGCTCGCCGTGCATGACGTCGTGACGCCGGAGCGCCTTCTCGGCCCCGACCTGCTCGCGGGTCAGCCCGCCGACCGCGTCGCCATCAGCGTCCCCGTCCTCGACGCTGCCTCGGTGGGCGCGCGCCCCGGCGACCACATCGACCTCTACGCCACCGGCACAGGCACGAGGACCGCCAGTGACGTGGTCGTCCTCGCGGTGCACGACGCCGAGGAGTCGACCGGTCTGGGCATCGGAGCTCCAGCACGCGTCACCTTGTCACTCGACCCGAGCCAGGCCGCCGAGGTTGCGCGGGGCCTCAGCGCGCTCGCGGCAGGTCAAAGTCTCGTCATCGCCATCCGGCATTGAGCACGAGCCCCGCAGTAGGCTCGAAACGCCCGGGTCGCTCGTCACACGAGCCACTCTCGTCGCAACGCCGCACGCGGGCCGCATGCTCAGCACGGCCAGGCAGGACCCTCGGGGACGAGTCGACACCCACCGCATCCCCCTCGAGGCACCGAGATGCCCCCTTCCAGGGGCACAGAAAGGGACGCTCATGATCAAGGGTTTCAAGGATTTCCTGATGCGGGGCAACGTCGTTGACCTCGCTGTCGCAGTCGTCATCGGCACGGCGTTCGCCAAGGTCGTCGACGCCTTCGTCGCCGTCATCATGGACCTCATCGGCAAGGTCGGCGGCACGCCCGACTTCTCCAACTGGACGCCGGGCGGCGTGAAGTTCGGCGCCTTCCTGACAGCGTTGATCAGCTTCGTCATCGTCGCGGCCGCGGTCTACTTCATGGTCGTCGTGCCGATGAACCACCTTGCGGCCCTGCGCAAGAGGGGCGTCGAGCCTGAGCCGGAGGCGCCGTCCGAGGAGATCATCCTGCTCACCGAGATCCGCGACAGCCTCCGAGTCCGCTGACCTCACCCCACGCACGACGGTGCCCACTCGACCCCAGGTCGAGTGGGCACTGCCCATTCCCCCACCAAGAACGTCGAGTGGCCCCCGTCGTCACGCAGGAGACGCCTCCAACGTCGAGTGGCCCCACCGTCACAGCTGTGACGACGGGGCCACTCGAGCGTGGCGGTGGGCGGGTCAGGCTGGGTCGGTCGCCGGGGTGGCGGCGCTGCCGTAGGCCTGCGGGCGCTCGTAGTCGCCGAGCACCTCGGCCAGCGCCAGCGGACGGGCGGCCTCGGCGTGACGACCAGCGCGCTGCAGCGTCCGACCGAGGAGCAGGTGCGCATAGGAGTCGGTCGGCGACTGCTCGATGACCTGGTTCAGCGTCGCCTCGGCGCGCCCGAGCTGGGCGGACTGGAAGTAGGCGCGCGCCAGCATCAGGCGCAGGTCGGTGACCGAGTGCAGCACGGCGTCGGACTCGGTCGAGCCTTCGCGGGACGACTCGACCTCGTCGACGAGCTCGGCCAGTGCGGTGGCCGCGGCCGCGTGATCACCTCGCTCGAAGAGACCCTCGGCCCAGGAGAGGCGCAGCGAGAACGGAGTCGTGGTGTTCATGAGCCACTCAACGCGGCGCGGCGTCGCGGCATTCCGCCGGCATCCCGAGCAGTCGTGCAGCCCGAGCCCGCCGGCGGATGGCGTCGGTCACTCGTAGTGCGGTGGTCGCTGCTCCTGCAGCCAGCGGTCGCCGAGGCCGGAGCCGGACGGCCGCTCGCCCCACCCGAGGTCGAGCTCGTCGCTGCTGCGACCGAGCGCCGCACCCGGCTCGCTGGCATCGCTCTCGGGCGTCGTCTCGGCTGCCGTGCCCTTCCGGAAGACGCGTCGACGCTTGCGCTTCGGAGCCGGGGTCTCGACCGGCTCCGGAGCCTCGGCTGCGACCGTCTCGCCCGAGTTCGCGCCGTCGGTCGGCGCGCCATGGTCGCCCTCGGAGGCGTCCACGACGACCTCATCGGGTGCACCGTCCGATGACGACTCGGTGGACTGGTCCGCGACCGGAGGCGAGGCCGTGCGAGCCAGGTTGACGATGCGGGCGATCTCTCTGGCGGGGTCGCGGAACACGTCGGTGCTCCACACCCGCTCGTGCACCCAGCCGAGACGTGCGAGCTGCTCCGGGCGCAGGCGGTCACGGTCGCGCGTGCTGCGCAGGGCGGCATACCGCTCCCCGTCGGTCTCGACGGCGATGAGCGCGCGCCCGCGGTGGTAGGGGTCCTCGACGGCGATGTCGATGCGGTGGCTCGCCGTGCCGTAGTCCTCGTGGACGGTGAGGCCGTGGCGGCGCAGGCGCTCTGCGAGATCGTGGCGCAACGGGTCGGTGCTGACGGTCGCCGTCGCGAAGAGCGTGTCCTCGTCGCCGGCTCCCCCGCCGGTCTCGGCGTAGGCGAGGAAGTCGCGCAGCATCAGGGCGCCGCGGGCCTTGAGGCGACCCGGGTCGAGGTCGATCGCCCGCAGCGCCGACACGACCGTCATGCGTGACCGGGCGCGGGTGATGGCGACGTTGAGGCGCCGCTCGCCGCCCTCGTTGTTGAGCGGGCCGAAGCGGTGCAGCACGCGCCCGTGCGGGGTCTTGCCGTAGCCGATCGACAGGATGATGGCGTCGCGCTCGTCGCCCTGGACGCGCTCGAGGTTCTTGACGAAGAAGCGCTCGGCCCGCGCGTCGTCGAAGAAGGCGGCGACGTCGGGCGCGGTGCGCAGGGCCTCGGTGATCGCTTCCTCGAGCCGGTCGGCGTGCTTGATGCCGAGCGCGATGACGCCCAGCGACTCGCCGGGCCTGGTGCGCGCGTGCTCGAGGACGAGCTCGACGACACGGGCGACCTCACCGTCGGTCGTCTCGATGGTGTCGACGCCGGGCTGGACGACGGCCTGCCCGTCGACCGGCTCGAAGGTGACCGCAGAGTCGAGGGAGGTGCCGGGGAAGGTCGTGAGGCGACCGTCGTACATCGCCTCGTTGGCGAAGGAGATGAGCCGCTCGTCGCGGCTGCGGTAGTGCCACGTGAGGTTGCGGGTCGGCAGCGCGGCCGCCAGCACGTCGAGCACCGACTCGAAACCCTCGGTCAGGGTCTCGTCGGCCGGGGCCGCCTCGGACTCGTCGTCGGACACGACGGTGAAGAAGTTGGTCGGCGGCAGCTGCCGCTCGTCACCGGCGACGACGACCTGACGGGCGCGCGAGATGGCCGAGATCGCCTGGGCCGGCTGCACCTGCGACGCCTCGTCGAAGATGACGACGTCGAACCAGCGCCCCGGGGGCAGGGTGGAGGCGACGACGAGGGGGCTCATCGCCCAGCACGGCTTGATCGCGGTGAGGGTCGAGGAGGCCACGTTCATGAGGTCGCGCAGGGGCCGGTGGCGGCGAGCCTTGCCGGCCTCGGCCCGGACGAGCGCCTCGTGGGCCGGGTGGTCGGCCAGGATCTCGCGGACGTTGCGCGCGACGGCGGCGCGCACGCGCTCGACGGTGGCCGCCTGGTGGGCACGGTCGGCGTCGGCGAACTCCGCGACGTCGCGACGCAGCCCGGCACCGTCGTGGGCGCCGTATGCCGGGTCGCGCACCGTGATCTCCTGGGCGAGCGAGGCCCACCACACGTGCTCGACCTCGGCCGTGACCTGGTCGGTGGGGATCCCGCGGGCGGCGAGGTCGTCGACGACGACGCCGAGCCCGGCGGCCCGCAGCTCGTCGAGGGCGGCCGTCACCTGCGGCAGCACGGCGATGCGGTCGGGTCGGCCGGCCAGGGCGGCCAGCCGCTCGCGCAGGTCGCTCAGCGGAAGGGAGGTCAGCGTCTGCCCGTCGGGACCGGGCTGGAGCCGCTCGTCGAGCCACTCGAGGTCGGCGGTGAGCCCGGCGAAGAGTGCGAGCCCCTCGTCGAGGCGCGGCGAGATCTCGGGCCGGCCGCCTCCGCCGACGAGCTCGAACCAGTGCTCACGCTGCTCGCTCGCCGACACGAGCTCCTCGTGCAGGTTGGCCGGCGGGCGCCCGGGCCGGAGCAGGCGCTTGGTCTGCTGCCGGATGCGCACCCGGTCGAGCCAGCCCATCTCGACGTCGCGAGCCTCGCGCCAGTCGCGGGTGGCCGTGGCGGCGATGTGCTCCTTGAGCGGGATGTCGAAGACCTCGGGACGGAACACCTCGAGCGTCTCTCGGACGCTGGCCATCGTCGCGAACGCCGACTTCCAGTCCGCTAGCGAGTTCGCTTCTGGCACATGGGATTCCGACAGGATGCGGTTGAGCTGGCGAGCGGCGTCGTCGAGCCCGCTCGTGCTGTGCTTGGTCGTGATGTCGAGGGCCCGCGAGGCGTCGTCGGCGCTGAGGATGCGGGCGCCGAACCACGGGTCGTCGCCGTCGCGCGTCCAGGCTCCGAGCCCGGCGGCGTCACGCAGGCGCCGGCCCAGCTCGACCGCGCGGGTGCGGCTGAGGCCGGCGAGCTCGCGGCTGGCGAGGCGCACGTGACAGGTCGGCGGGGGCGTGCGCGTGCCGAGCTCGACGAGAGCCTCCTGCGCCTCGTGCGCCGAGACGCCCCACGGGTCGCGCACGGCGTGCAGGGCCTCGACGTGTCGCTGCAGCCGGGAGCGACGCTCCCGCAGGGTCGAGGTCGTGCGGTCGCTGTCCGGCGCGTCGTTCTCGATGGCCGCCTCGAGGCTCCTCGCGAACTGCTGGGCCGTGGCGCGCTTGTTGGTGGGGCCGTCGTAGGCGTCGAGCACGAGGTCGCCGAGGCCGAGGCGGTCGAGGCGACTCAGCACGGCGTCGATGGCGGCGCGCTTCTCGGCCACGAAGAGGGTGGACTTGCCCTCCGCCGCGAGCGAGGCGATGAGGTTGACGATGGTCTGTGACTTGCCCGTGCCGGGAGGTCCCTTGACGACGAGGTGGGCGCCGGCGCGTACGGCGTCGATGGCCGCGTGCTGGGAGGAGTCGGCGTCGAGCACGAGGTACTCGTGCTCCGGGTCGGGGTCGGGCTCGCTGTCTGGCACGCGGAGCCGCACGGCGGCGAGCGCCGACTCGTCGCCGGCGAGGGCCGCGACGACGTCGTGGTCGGCGAGGGCCGCGCCCTGCAGGGCGAGGTCGGCGACCATCGGCAGCTTGGCGTAGGAGAAGGTGCCGAGCACGAGCCGTGGAGTGATCTCGAAGTCGGGGACGCGCTCGCAGAGGTGGCCGAGGGCGGCATACACGGGGTAGGGGTCGAAGCCGTTGCCGGCGCTGGCGAGGTCGGCGAGCGCGTCGGCGTCGATCTCGATGCCCTGCTCGGAGCGGAGGTACTCGCGCAGCACGGGGTTGAACTCCGCCTCGGGCCCGAGGTCGAGCTCGAAGTCCTCCTGGGCGGCGCCGGTCGGGCGCAGCACGCACGAGCGCAGCAGCACCGGGGAGGCCGGCGGCCGCGCGGCACGCGGGACGGACCAGGTCGCCATCCCGATGGCGATGAAGCCGGCGGCGATGCCGCGCTCCTCGCGCAGCTCGAGGGCCTTCGACCGGATGGCGCGTGCGCGGCGCCTCGCCTCCTCGAAGGCGGCGGGCTCCCGCACGAGGTCGGAGAGGCGGGTGCGACGCCCGGCGAGCAGCATCGAGACCCCGCCCGGATGCGCGGTGGTCAGGTCGAGCGTGCCCGAGGGGAGGTCGCGGTACCACAGCAGCGTGTTGCGTCCGCCGAGGTCGACGAGCGTGCGCTGCCACGTCTTGACGGCCGCCGCGACCCGGTCGGCGCGCGGGTCGCCCGAGGGCGACTCCGCCGGGAGGGCAGGGTCGGTCCTGAGGGCGTCGGTCATTCCAGCAGGCTAACCAACGAACCCCGGTAGTCCCGCCAGCGACAGACCACGCAGCGGAGGAATCGCGGGCAGGTCGGGGAGAGTGGGCTGCGCTTCCCGGCATACGGGATCCAGCGGTGGCCTCTCCAGGCACGCACGGAACGGGCTAGACGGCCTCGGCGTCCTCGGCCAGGCCCAGCGACTCAGCGGGCAGCAGCGACACGTCCCCGGTCTCGACGATCTCGTCGGCCACGAGGCGCAGCTTGCGGTTCGTGTTCTGGCTCGCCGTGCGCAGGAGGCCGAAGGCGGCCTCCTCGCCCACCTTGCGCGCCAGCATGACGATGCCGATGGCCGCCCCGATGCGGCGCGACGTGCGCAGGGCGAGCTGGAGCTGCGTGGTCAGCTCGTCGCGGACGAGACCGGCGGCCTGGAGCTCGAGGAGCAGCTCGTGGTCGACGACAGCGGCCTCCTCGAGACCGTCGATCCTGCGGCGGTCCTCGTCGACACGTCCCTCGAGCCCGTCCACGCGCTCCGACGACTCCACCGAGCCGTCGATGAGCTGGTCGATGTCCGATCTGTTGACGGTGATCTGGGCCCGCAGCTCGTCCACCTCGCTCTGGAGCTCGGACGAGACCTCGGACTGGACTTCAGGCTTGACCTCGGACTGCACCTCGGGCTCCTGCAGGGACTGAGCACGTTCACCCATGCCGTCATTATGGCCGATGGCGCCCTTCCCACGGCGCGCTAGGCCGCTGCCCTCCTCACCCCGGCTAACCGCAGCTGCGCGACCTCAAGGGCGGGGCAGAGCGGGATTCGGCGGCGCGGGTCAGGCGCGGTCGTGAAGGGTCACCTGGTAGCCGTCGGGGTCGGCGAAGGTGAAGGTGCGGCCGAAGGGGCCGTCGACCGGCGCGGTGACGATGGTGTGGCCGTCGGCGACCAGGGTGTCGTGGATGGCCTGGACGTCGGTGGCGTGCAGCCAGATCGCGGCTCCGATGCCCGGCTGGGCGACAGACGCCAGGTCGGTGCCCGGCACGACGTCGCGCAGCGCGAAGGCGATCGGCTTCGTCTCGAAGACGACGGCGTGCGGAGGTCCGGCCGGGGATCGGACCAGACCGAGGTACTGCTCGTAGAACGCCTGCGAGGCGGCGAGATCGCGCGCCTGGAAGGAGATGAAGTCCGGACCGGTGACAGGCATGATGGTTTCTTTCTCGTCGTGTCAGTTATCTGACACAGACGAAGGTATGTCAGACTCCTGACATGAGTCAAGAGCGCGACGACGAAGGCGTCGACCTGGAGACGTCCCTGGGCTACCTGCTCAAGGAGGCGTCGAGCGCCCTCCGAGCAGCCATGGAGGAGGTGCTGCGCCCACTGGGGATGACGGTGACGCACTACTCGTGCCTCGAGCTGCTGGCGCAGCGACCGGGCCTGTCGAACTCCGAGCTCGCCCGCGGCGCGTTCGTGACTCGTCAGTCGATGAATGTGCTGCTCCATACCCTCGAGCGCGACGGTTACGTGACCAGGCCCGCCGAGGCGCCCATCGGCAAGGCCCTCCCCACGCGGCTCACGCCTCGCGGCCGACGGAGCCTTGCCAAAGCGACTGCAGCCGTCCGGTCCGTCGAGGTCAGGATGCTGAGCGGCCTGACCGACACCGAGAGGGCCGACGCGCTCCGGATCCTGCGGAGCATGGTCCGGTCCCTGCGCGAGGGGGGGAACGGGTCTTAAGTCGCGTTCCGCCGCATGGCTGCATGGTGCGCACCACGTTGGCCGCCCCCAAGGCCGGGCTTGCAGCGAGAGTTACAGCGCTCGGTGCAGCACGGGTTACGGCGGGAGTTCCGGCCATGCCCCGCCTCGTGGCGTATGTCTGGAACGGCTCGACCTGGTCTGACGCCGCCATGCCGTAGGGGTGTCGCCGGACGTCTGGGTCGCCCCCAGTGCGCTCAGGGAACGCGGAAGCACTCTTGCTGTCATGGCGATGAGCGGGCGCCTGGCTAGCAGCAGGCGCTGGCCGTGGGAGCCGCCTGCGCCGCGGCCTCGCTGACGCCGCAGCAGGACTCCGTGGCGGGCCCAGGCCCGCTGAAGGTGAGGCTGTCCGCCAGCACGGTGTACACCTCCCAGCGCTCACCATTCGGGGCGCCCTCGACCCAGAACTTGTCCTGCTTGGCGTAGCAGCATGTGGTGCCCCGCTCGTCGATGGTGGCCAGCCCATGCCCGGCGAGTCGGGCCTGCTCGGCGTCGACGGCATCGACGTCCGCGACCTCGACGCCGAGGTGATTGAGGCTGCCGCCCTGTCCGGGGTTCTCGATGAGTACGAGCTTGAGCGGCGGCTGCGCGATGGCGAAGTTGGCGTAGCCGGGACGGACCTTGGCCGGCTCGGCGTCGAACAGGGTCGAGTAGAAGGCGATCGAGGACTGAAGGTCCTCGACGTTGATGGCGAGCTGGACGCGGCTCATGGTGGGCGACTCCTTCGAAGATAGACGACTGTCGATGTCTTGTGGTTCGAAATTGCCCTCAGGAATCGACATCTGTCAATATTTGCGGGTGTCGAACTCTCGGATGTTGACTCTCACGCCGGTCGAGGCCGTCGCTTGTTGCTCCCCGCTCAGCCGTGAGCCGCTGAGCCAGGAGGCCGCGGAGCGCGTCGCCCCGATGCTCAAGGCGCTGGCCGACCCGGTGCGCCTGCGCCTGCTCTCGCTCGTGGCCTCGCATGAGGGCGGTGAGGCATGCGTGTGCGACCTCAACGACGCGTTCGAGCTGTCGCAGCCGACCATCAGCCACCACCTCAAGGTCCTGCACGAAGCCGGCCTCCTCGACCGGGAGAAGCGCGGCGTCTGGGTGTACTACCGGTCCAGCCCGACGGCCCTGTCGGCTCTGGGAACGCTCATCGCCGGCGACCGCTCGTGAGGCTGCGCCAGCAGGTCGAGGCCGAGTTCCTCGGCAGCGCGTTCCTCCCGGCCATAGCCAGGCGCGGGCTTGCCGCCAGGGTCCAGTAGCCTGTCCACGTTGGCCGGCCCGTGGTCGTGGTTACAGCGAGGGTTACAGCGTTCGTTGCAGCACGGCTTCCATCGAGGGTTCAGCCATGCCCCGCCCTCGTAGCTCAGGGGATAGAGCACCGCTCTCCTAAAGCGGGTGTCGCAGGTTCGAATCCTGCCGGGGGCACCACACGTTTTCGCAGGTCAGAGGCGGTGTCACTCATCCACCTCTCCCCCCTCGATCAGCCCGACCGGCCCGTTGCGGCACATCTGTGGCACATGGATGTCCAGCGAGAGGGCCACAGCGTCGAGGTCGTCGGGGAACAGACCCGCGTAGATGTCGAGCGTCATCGCGGCCGACGCGTGGCCGAGCATCTGCTGGATCGCCTTGACGTTGGCGCCGCCGCGGACTGCGAGCGAAGCAGCCGTGTGGCGCAGGTCGTGCGGCGTCACCCCGACGAGGCCAGCAGCCGCGCAGGCCGGGTCGAACACTCGACGGCGCCAGTTGTTGAGGATGATCGGGCCACCCATCGCGGCCGGGAACAGCAGGTCGTCGCGCTCCTTGCCCTGGCACAGGCCGACCAGCGCAGGCATGAGGGCGGGCGGCACCGGGACCGACCGGGTGCGATGGGTCTTCGGCGTCGAGAAGACCATGGTCGAGCCGACGCGGGTCACGCTCTCGGAGACGGTGAGGCGGCGCCGCTCGACGTCGAGCCGGGACACCTTCAGGGCGGCGAACTCCCCGAACCGCAGGCCGGTCAGGCCGAGCACGGCGATCGCCAGGCCATGCGCCCCAGCGGCGTCGACGAGCCGGGCGAGCTCCTCCGGGGTCAGGAACCGAGGCTCGCGCCGGACCTGCCTCGGTAGCCGGACGCCCTTGGCCGGGTTCCTTGCGATCCGCCCGTCCTGCACCGCCCCGTCCAGCACGAGCGACGCCACGAGGTAGATCTTGCGGACCGACCCCGCCGACAGGCCCGACGACGCCAGGTCACCGACCCACCCCGCGACGTCGGAGTGGGCGATCCGCCCGATCGGCCACCCACCCCACTGCGGCAGCACGTGCGTCCGGAGCGTGTCGCGGTACCGGTCGGCCGTCGAGGGCTTGAGGTGCGCCAGTCCCCTGCCCCACGTCTCGGCGTACGCCGCGAACAGCAGCTTGCCGGCCGCAGGGTCGATGTACGTGCCGCGATAAAGGTCGGCCATCAGCGCCGCCAGGAACCGGTCGGCATCGACCCTGCGACCGAAGGACTTCTTGCGCTGCCGCCCAGACGGGTCGCGCCAGCGAGCGAGCCACCGCCCGTTGCGACTGTCCTTGACGACGTGGGCCACCTCAGGCCACCTGGTCGCCGAACCACGCCCGGACCCGGTCCGGGTCGAAGCGCAGGTGCTTGCCCAGGCGAACGGCCGGCGGACCCTCACCACGGGTGCGCCACTGGTACAGCGTGTTCCTCGACACCCCGAGAAAGGCCGACACGTCGTCGACGGTCCATAGCTTCTCGCACGTCGGGGCAGGGTTCTTGGGTGCACTCGGCACGGGGGGCGTTCTCATTTCCGATCTCCTTGTCTCTCAGTTGGTTTGCGTACGTGACTGGGCGGCTCGCCATTGCGCGTGTTCGCGGGCGCGGGCTGCGGCGGCGCGAGCGAGTTCGGCGTCGCCGTCGGTCTCCCAGCCGGATCCGGCATAGGTCCACTGCCCGACGACGAGGGTGGTCTCGGTGTCGTCGTCAGCCAGGAGCTCGTCGAGGTCGCGGGTGTCGAGGGTGCGTCCCTCGCGGCTGGCGGTGGCGAGGCGGCGTTGGAACCGGGCGCGGGCGCGGCGCAGCCGACCGAGGGTGACGCTGTAGCGGCGTGACTTGGAGGAGAAGTGGCCGCGGAAGCCGAGCATGTGGGCCCACTTGCCCAGCAGCGCGTAGGGGTACTGGGCCATCGGTGCATCGGTGGCGGCCGCTTCGAAGCGCTGCCGGTCGACGGTCTGGGCGATGGTCGAACGAAGCCGGTGCAGGTGCGGGCTCGTCGCGTCGGTCGAGTCGGTCGCGGACTTCGTCGCGTACTTGGCGAGGTAACCGGCGACCTGTTCGGCTTCGAGTTGCTTCTCGGGGTCGTCGGTCCGGTGGGCGTCGCGGACCGGTCGGGCGTCGACCTGGCGGCCGAACCGGAGCCGTCGGACGAGGTCACCGCCGAGCAGGGGCGGGGCGTCGAACCACACCGACGCTGCTGCGGACTCGATCGCAGTCGAGAGCAGGGCTGCGGTGATCCCGACCGGGGCCGGCGCGTGCGAATCGCCGTCGGTTGTCTTCCCGTCGACGCGGACGAGGGCGTGGAAGTGGACGAGGCCGCGCAGCTGGTACTCGGCGACCTTGGCGAACTGGACGGTGGCGATCTTCGCGAGCCGGTTCGCGCTGATTCCCAGGACGCGGGCGAGGACGCGACGCAGCGCGATGGTGAACCGGCGCCACAGCTCGGGAGCCCACCACTGCCACACGATGTGCGATGGGTAGTCGTAGCAGTCGCCGCACAGCGGCTGCCCGAGCATCGGGTCACCGTCGGTGTGGGTGGCGTGGCAGACCGTCGACCGGTCGTGCGGGCACCGGTCTGCTTCGTCCTTGGCTCGATAGGGGCGGCAGCGTCGTCCGTTGCGGGTGCCGTGCACCGAGCCGAACGAGGGCGCGGTGAGGGTCGCGAACACGAGCGGGTTCTCCGACACCGTGTCGGGGACGCCCTTGCCGCCGACGACTCCTGCACGGATCAGGTGGAACGTGTCCGCGGCGTAGACGCGCGAGCAGGAGGGGCAGTCGGCGGCTCGGCGGTTGCCGCAGCGGACATGCAGGACGCCGAGGGGTTCCTCGTCTGAGGAGTACGACCCGAGGACCTCGCCCGTGCTCGCGTCGATGGTCTGGGCGTGACCGCGCAGGCGGATCGGCTTGGTGCAGTGGCCGACCCGGGCGGCGGTGGTGGCCCAGGCGTCGAAGTCGCGGGAAACGATCCGGTCGGTGATCTCTTGCTCGAGGCGGGGTGAGAGGTCGGGCAGGTCCAGCCCGGCGTCCGCGCTGTAGCCGGGGAACGATCCCGTGTCGGCGTGGCGGGACGTCGGGCTGAACTGCTGCACCGTCATGGGTCACGCAGCCTCCGGGTTCGACGGGGCGGCGATCGGCCAGCCCAGTACGTCGGCAAGCACGGCGAGAAGGGTCTCCCCGGTGGTCAGCCGTCGCTTGAGCGTGTGGCGTTCGGTCGCGTCGAGGCCACCCCACACCCCGTACTCCTCGTCGAAGACCAGCGCCCAGGCGAGGCACGGGCGGCGAACCGGGCACGAGGCGCAGATGGATGCGGCGCGGGCCTTGGTGCGCTGGCTGGTGTCGGCGAACCAGAGCTCGGGGTCGGTCTGGCGGCAGGTGCCGCGTTCCTTCCAGCCACCGCGTGCGAGAGCACGGAGCATCGGGCCGTGCCCGGCCTGCAGGGTGCGGTGGGGAGTCTGCGCGCTCATCAAGCCGCCTCCGGTCCGACGTCCGAACTCGACACCGAGCCCGCCTCTGATGGGGACTGCGGAGCAGTGACCCGGGGCCGTCGAGGAGTCCGCGGCTGACGCGGGGCCCGGGCCTTGCGCGACCGCACGGATGAGACCCCGCCTGGCGCGACGTCCACGGCCGATCCGCGGTCGACCTCCGCGTCCTCAACAGACTCGACCTGCTCGATGGGTTTGGAGGTGTCGGGGACGTAGGGCGCTGGGTTATGTGTGGCGACGTGGCGGACGAGGTCGTCGGGCCAGAAGTCGGCACGAACCCGGTCGGCGGACCCGTCTTCCTCGATGACCCACGCGGTGCCAGGCGTCGAGGGCGAGATGCGGTGTGCGGGTGCGAGGGCCGCGGCGCCGTCGCCGAGGACCATCCGAGTCTCGTCGGCCGACCGAAGCCGCAGCGCGAGGGTCTGGGTAAACAGGCCGCGCAGGCCGATGACCTCCTTGCGGGGATCCTGCACGCACGCCAGGACGATGACGCCGAGGGCGCGGCCTTGGGTCAGGACCTCGGCCAGCAACCGCGATGCCTCCTTGCGAACCTCGGGGTCGGCGTAGGCGGTCAGCACGGCGAGCTCGTCGATCGCGAGAACGTGCAGCGGATCCGAACTCGTGGGCTCGTGCAGCCGGGTGACGCCGGCCATCCGGTTCCCGCGCTCGTCGACGACCCGCAGCAGCCGGTTCAGGACATCGAGGGCCTGAGCGGGAGTGGTGGCGACGTCGGAGAACAGGTGCCTGCCCATCCCGACCTCGATGCCGCGTTTGAGATCGACACCCCACAGCCGGACCAACCCGGCGCGGACGGCGGGGGCGAGGCCGCCACAGACGCCCCAGAAGATCGACCCCTTCCCGGAGCCGGAGCAGCCGACGACGAGGGTGTGGCGCCCGGTCAGCGGAAGCAGCCACCGGGTGCCGTCCTGACGTCGACCAACCGGGACCGCGTCCACGAGGACATCGACGGGGGCCGAAGCTGCACGGACGGGCCCGAGGCGGTCGGCCATCACCAGGACGTACTCAACGGTCGATGGCGAGAGAGCGCGACAACGGAACGAGCGCGCCGACGCGGCAGCAGCCAGTGCCGGTGCAGCATTCTCCAGGTCTTCGACCGTCTGGCCGGTCCGGGCCCGAACGGTGACCGTCAGGGTGACGCCACGGGCGGTGACCGAGCAGAGCCGCGGATGCACCCACACCGTCGAGCGAGCAGAAGGCCGGCCCGGTGCGACTGCACGCAGGGCGGAGGTGGACCAGCTGGCGCGCTGGTCACGCTGCACCGACAAGCCGCACTCCCGAGCCAGGACCGGCCAGCGCCGACGGGCCCACCTGCGCCACGAGGCCCGCTTAAGAGGACCGGCTGCCCACCGCTCGTACGAGGCCGGCCACCAGCGAGCCCACACCACCGCCACCACAGCCGGGACGCCCCAGCCGAGGATGAGCACCCGGATCCCGGACGGCTGGCCATTCGGGAGAAGCCGCACGGCGAAGGCGAGGCTCGCGACAGAGACGACCCAGCGCAGGTGCCGGTACGTCCATCCCACGACTGCCCAGGCGAGGACCCCTCCGATACGCAGGGTCGAACCGACGTGCCCGGCAACGCGCGTCGCACTCGGGACGCCGCGCGAGTGTGTCAGGCCGGCCGAAACGGGGGCGCCCATTACGCCGCCCCCTTGGCCTGGCCGGACGAGGCGCCGGACTGGCTCGACTGGCCGGGAGCGATCATCGACTCGGCCCGGAAGGACCACGAGATCCGACCGCGACCCATCGCCGTCTCCTCGATCCACGGCAGCGCCGTGAGGCCGGTGAACTCGACCGGCGTCCACGGGAACGGCGTCTTGTTCTCCGGAGGCACCGGCTGCACCTTCGCGAAGAACTTCACCGTCACGGCGGTCTCCCGCTTGCTCGCCTCCTCGTCGGCGTCAAGCACCGTGACCGACCACACAAGCAGGCCCGTCTCCGGGTCGACCTGCTGAGGACGCGACCCGTCTGCGCGCTTCTCCGCGTTGAAGTCCAGGACGGGCTCAACCGAGCCCTTGAGGAACGCCCCGTTCGGGAAGACGTCGCCGAACCCAACCTTGAACCGCTTCTGCATTGCCATGTTTGCTCCTCATCCAGTCGTCTAGAGCAGTTGCTCCGTGACACTAGTAGAGCACTCATCTAGACAAGCAGCAAGAGATGGCGTCAGTTGGCCGGGAACCGGTACTCGAGGACGTAGCTCGGGGCGGCCTTCACAGTGTCCGTGAGTTCCACGGGTAAACCGTTGATGTCAAAGGCGATTCGTCGGACAGTGAGGACCGGTGTCCCGGCCGGTAGACGCAGCCGGCGTCGTTCCTCCGGCGAGGGCATTCGAGCGGCAACCTCCTCGGAGAACTCAGCCAGCGCGTGGCCAGCCTCCTCGATTCGCGCGTAGATGCCGCCGGGGCCGGTGTCTGCCTTCTCGATCGCGGTTCCCTTCGCGATCGACAGCGGCACATAGGAAGAAGCCAGCTCTACGGGCTGGCCATCCATCAGGTAGCGACGTCGACGCGCGACCACCCTCGACCGGGCCGGAAGGGACAGGAAATCGCGCACATCGCCAGACGCCACCTCGCTGCCGACCTCGATCTCGTCGACGGAGGGGACACCGACGCCCTCGGCCTCAGCGATGAAGGCAGCCTGTCCAGCCTCGCGATGCCGCCGAGCGAATCGGTCGGAGGCGACGCGCCGCACCACCGGACGCTCGCGGACGAACACACCGCGCCCATGCTCGGCGACCAGCAGCCCCTCCGCACTCAACTCACCCAGCGCCTGGCGCACGGTCATGCGCGCAACGCCGAAGTGCTCCCTCAACTGCGTCTCGGAGGGCACCTTGTCACCGGGAGCAATCCGACCCGATCGGATGGCCGCGCGCAGTGCTGTCGCGATCTGCTTGAAGGCAGGGGTGTCCGAGGCCTTGTCCACCTGGCCCAACTCCAGCATGGTCACTCCTCCAGACGTCTGTAGTACCTACACTTTGGCAGATGAGCACCCACGACGTCATCGAGACTCCACGGCACTCGGTCAGCGTGGCCGCCGCGATCTTCGACGACAGCGGCGAGAACGTCCTACTCATCAAGCGCCGCGACAATGGGGAGTGGGAACCACCAGGGGGAGTCCTCGAGCTCGACGAGACGATCGAAGAGGGGTTGCGGCGCGAGGTCCGGGAAGAATCGGGCGTGGAAGTCGAGGTGGGACCTCTCACTGGCGTCTACAAGAACATGAAACGAGGCATCGTTGCCTTAGTCTTTCGTTGCGACGCAATGAGCCCACCAGTGCTGGCAACGGACGAATCACTCGCGGTTCAATGGAAACCAGTTCAGGACGTCGACAACCTCCTGTCCCAATCGTTCGCTCAGCGCGTCCGCGACGCCCATCACAACGCGCAAGTCGCTATACGGGCTCATGACGGCTCCTAGCCCCTCGGCCACGCCAGGTCCCATCAGTGAAGCGATGGCACAATCACCTCGTGGCGCGCATCCCGAACCAGTCCGGGGACTCAGGTCCCGTTGAGGTCACTGCAGAGCATCGGGACGCATCGTCCGCCGTGCTCAGCCAACTGTGCGAGGAGGTGAGTTCTCCTGCACCTGCCTCAAAACCTCTGTGGGTGGAAGTCGGCCACTACGAACAGAACGGCTTCCTCAACCCAAGCCTGTATGGCTTCTGGGTCTTATCTCTGCTAGATACAGTCCCTCCAGAACCACAAATCCCGGGACTCCAAGAACTCGGCAGCGAATGGGTAGCCGAGCGAGTCTCAGAGTGGGCCTCTGCAGACGAAGTAGACGCGATCCTGAATGGGGAGCGTCGCAGTCTGCAGTCTCCCAATTCTAGTTCTGAAGAATTCCCGACAGTGTGGGCGTGCGTACTGGACACATCTATAGAAACTCAGATTGAGTCGACACTAACTTCTTTGGCCATGCTCCTCGCACGCCAAGAACTCGTCGCTCAGACCCCGGCGGAAGACGTAGAGACACTTTCGTCAGAGGCAGCACGTGTTGACGAAGAAACGACCAACATAGTCGGTGAAGAGATACGGGTGAACGGCTGGCGAAACGCGGCGAGGATCATTCAGGCGAGAGCTCGGGCGTCAGGTTTTTCGCTCCACGTCAGTTACCGAGCGACGATCATGTCAAACGAAACTGTGCGCTCGCGAATGCCTCTAATGCGGCACATCTATAACACCCTACCCTCCGCAAGGGGCGCTATCGATGGCATCGTTGGCATGATGACGCAGCCATGGCGGATCGCGGGGTCGTCGCCCATCCAGGCGTTGCAAGCCGCGCGAGACGCGATGGACGCAATCGGTGTATCCACACTGACAGCCCACTGTGCGCGTGATGCTTTTGTCTGCGGCGTGGGAGCGATCTCACTTGAGTCCGCACCGCTAGGCAATCCGTGGGTGATCCGACCCGAGAACATACTCGAAATCGGAAAAGATAGTGCCGTCATCAGAACGGAGTCCGGATCTGAGACTGTCAGACCAGCACTATGCATGAAGGGCGCTGAAGCGCCTCAGTCCAATTACGGTCTGAGTCTTTTGGAACCGTTGATCGTGAACTCTTCAAATAGAGATACGTTCCTCAAAACATTGATTACCTCGAAGGTTTTCCAGGGCGTAACCACACACGTCCCCCAGGAGGCCCTCGACTGGGCGCGGACCATGGAGCCGTTCGCTGCTCGCCAGTTGGAGCTGATCGATAATCGCGTCTCCGAGGTCTTCAATCCTGCGGCATTGAGGCTCTCCGAGCCAGCGAAGACAGACATCTATTCCCAAGGCTTTGCGCGGATGGAGCCAGCATTCGGAAGCATTTTCGTGGGCTCTAGAGAAACAGGGGAATAGATTGTCTGAGAATCGCCACAATCAACTTGTAGAAAGTGCCCTGCGGCTGCCAACTGAGACACTCAGGGCTCGATATCTACGTACCTTCAAGCGCAATCGAGCACGAACTGTAGGTTGGCTAGCTACTCGCCTACTCGTGCTCCTACGTCGTGCTCCTGATGCCTGGCTTACAAATCATTCAGCCGCACGGGTCATAGCGAAAATGGCCGTTCAAGCCGACATTATCGATCAGGAAGATGAGAAGGAAGCTGCGGATTGGCTGTCCGAAAACCCATTTGCATATAGCGTGATTACGGGGCGAGCCGCAAGCGCAGGCGAATCACGGGAGGCGCTTGCAGCCATCGCGAAGCTGCCTAAAGCACTTCGTGCCCAAGGAGCCATTTGGTTCGCACGACAAAGCCATCTCGACACTGAACTTCCCGATGTCATTTACAGCGCAATTGCGCTCGACGGTCCGGCGGCAACCGGGAGTCGGCTTCTCGACCTGACCCTACTTCAGGTTCCCAGAGTCGCTTCACGGCTCAGCGATGCGCAAGCACGTCACGTTCTTCGCGTCCTATGGCAACTGGCGTCCGCGCCCGTGGACCCCTACGACTCGAAGTCCAAGCGCACTAACGCAGGAACCGCCCTGGTTCGGCTTCTTGAGATGCGACCGGAGCTCGAGCCGACATTCGCCGGCTTCATACGTGATGACTCAAAAGGGACACGACGGGGAGGCCTCGACTTCGTTGCGAGAGCCGTGCGAGCCACGTCTACGAGTCCTTCCGCGAGGATGATCAACGCTGCCAAGGAGTTCAAGCTCTCCAACTCTGAATGGCTCAGATTCTGTGACGTAGCGGAACTAAATCAAAGAACGTTTCAGGAGCCAATCAGGCGCACGCCCACGATCTCGATTAGCCGACGGGCGCGAGTCCAACGCGCAATGGCTGGAGCCATCATTGCCTTTTCACCCATTGCTGTTGTTGCGCTTGCGCAATGGCTTTCTTGGTCGCAACCCAAACTGTTCGAGAACCTCGACGTGTCGGGTGTCCCTCTAGACGGCGCTATCGCCCTGGCGGCGCTGATAGCCACCATCAACGTGTTCACTGTCCAGCTCTCGACAACCCGCCTCCCCAGCACGGTGGCGCGAGTGGCGGGCCAACCGCGCGCACTTCTTGGTTCGTACGCCTCCGCATTGACTCTCCTCGGCGTCACCGCCTATCAGCCCAAGCCCCGTCCGACGATATGGACCGTGGCTGAACTGCTTCTTACAGGGGCTTCGTTAGCCTGGCTGGCCGTAGCTTTGGTGTGGATCTTCCGCCGAACGGACCCCGCAGAGGCATGCAAGGTCTACGTGGAACGAAATCTGCACAAGTGGGCACGCGCGGGGAGGGAATGGGGGGCGATTCAATGGCGGGCTATCCAGCTGGAACGTGGCCTGGCCGCCCTGCCGTTCGTCGAGACTGGCGCGAGTGAACTGATTGGACATGACGTGGCGCGCTTCGTTGCGCCGACGCGAGGGGTCCTTCTACCGAGTAGAAGACTGACGAAAGCCGTCCTTCGGGATGCGACATTCGCAGAGGGCTCGCGGCTGCACATCACAAGTGCGATGGGAATAGTCGTCGCCTCCGGCGTTCCGCTCGCGTTCCTCCGCCCTGCAGGCAACCGCGCGCTTCCTCGCGGTATCCAGAAGAAGGTAAGAGCGCTGCTGGCACCATTGCCCGCGGAACCCTACGAAGACGTGAGCACCCAGACAATATCCCTCGCCGCCCTTGCTCTTCGCAGCGCAGCCGATGGCGATACCCGACTGGGAGAAGCCATCGCTGAGCAGTCGGGACGGGTTTTGGCGATCTTCCTTGCTGGCGCTCAAGGCCAGCGGGACCGATATCGTCATCGCTTCTCAAGTTCGAACCCCGACCGTGCCAGTAGAGGCGGCGACGTCTTCCCAGTTGCCCCCGCTCTGCGCGATCTCTTCACACTTCTCTCAACGACTCACACCGCCGCTCCTGGCGCTAGTGGAGTGGCTGACGTTCTACTCAAGTTGTCCCTCAATGCATCTGCTGCAGAAGATCAAGCGCCCACCATTCTGCTGGGAGTGCTCGCCGAGGTCGATCGAGACGCGGCCGCCGCCGACAGGCTATGCGATTGGTATCGGCTTGCCGGAATTTGT
The DNA here is from genome assembly GCF_039532035.1 of Terrabacter carboxydivorans. Classification (NCBI taxonomy): domain Bacteria; kingdom Bacillati; phylum Actinomycetota; class Actinomycetes; order Micrococcales; family Intrasporangiaceae; genus Terrabacter; species Terrabacter carboxydivorans. The sequence continues at coordinate 183,800 of NZ_BAAARE010000003.1, forward strand.
GCGCTGGAACAGCGAAACGCCATGACTTTTCAACTCATTTTGGACAAGCTCGAAAGACTTACCAATGAGGCCAGAGTGCGTCTTGCCGCGGTGCGAGCGCTGGTGGCGCTGGCGGCAGCGTCAGTTCGACTCGATCCCGAGCAGGTAGAGAAGGTTTGGGGGGTCATCCGGCAGATTGCAGACCAGGATCCCAAGGCGTTCGCCCGTGAAGTGTTGCAAGTTGGTGCCGTGTCTTTGGACGGGGGCGCTTTTCCAACCAGCCTGTCCTGCGCGCAGTGGTTCCACGCCAGAACATTGGTGGCCACCCTGGAGGAACGCACAGGGCTCGACAACGTCTTCGCCGAATCGGCGTTCGCGAAATTGAACTCAGTGCGGTTGGGTGACTCTCCCACGGGTGCTCTGGAGGCGTTCCGAGATTTCACCCGCGTCGTATGCATCTGAGGTGGCGCCTCAGGGGATCGTGTCCCGAATCGAGTCCCGTCTCACGTTGCGGGTGACATGTGCCAGAGACTCGTGCCAGTGACTTGGGCTAGAGGTCGTGAAGAGTTTCTGTACTGGCTCAAGCGCGCCTCCGGCGCGAAGAAGCGCGGGACCCCGCGATGGGGACCCCGCGCTCCGGCGCTGGCGCGCCTGCGCGCACCCCACCGCACCCCGCGCCCACTACATGACGAGCGGCTTCCCGAGCGTGCCAGCAACCTCACGCATCCCCCGCTCAAAGCCCTTCCGCGCCCCGGGCACAAAGAGGTACTCGGTCAGGACCTTCAGTTCACGCACAGACCCGTCCGCCATGTGCAGCTGCGGGACAAGGCTCGGTGTCGGCGGAAGGGTCCCGACCTGCCGCTGCGCCACGCTCACGCTCTGAACCTGTTCGGCTGGGATGCGCTTGCGACCAAGAACGCCGGGTATGGACAAGCCGTCAGGCCCGAATCCAACCCACAAACGCGACGCCACGATCAGGGCGACCGGGACTCCAACAAACAAGACCACCTTGCCGATGGGCGGCCCTGGGAAGTCCCAAGTAACAACTCCGATGAGAACCATGCCAAGCGCCATGGTTACGAGAACGGTGGCCCAGAACGACCAGGCTCTTCGCCCGACAATGAAAGTCACGCGCGGAGTCTCGCACACCGATCCCTCGCGTTGACTCCGTCTTCGGAGCGACGCGTGACGCACCCTGAGTTGGCTACCGCCAAAACCGGGACCGGCTGCCACCTTGGTCTCTCGCTGAGGCGCAGGCGCTTGGGACGAGGGAGGCCCCAGCCGGCGTGTGCGGGGCTGGCTTCCAAGAAGGACCACTGCCCACCTCGAGCGCGTGGCGGTGTCAACGACCCGCGCGGCTGGCATCCAAGAGCGCCTTCTGCGCGGCACCGCCCAGCCCAGATCGTCTCGGTCACTGCGCAGACCCGCGTGGCGCATTTGTGGCACATGGCGTCCGAGCAGGTCGCCCGCGAGGCCCCGACAACGACAGGCGATCACGCACGCCAGTAGCCAACCCAAACCCCCTGAAAACAGGGCATATTCGGCTCCTAAAGCGGGTGTCGCAGGTTCGAATCCTGCCGGGGGCACCAGACGTCTACGACTCCGCCCGATGCATGACGAGCCCGACTGTGCCTGGGCCGTCCCCACGGCCACCAGCCAACAGCGCTCGGGTCCACCGCCATCACGCCGCCCCGCCGTGAACCATCGCCGATGCCCCGATGTCATGAAAGGACCAGCGGGCTGTGATCGGACGGCCAAGCTGCATGGCTACCGTCCGCCCCATGAGTCTGGCTGTGCGCCGCCCTGCCCGGGAGGTCTTCGTCGTGGCGAGCGCCTCGGCTCGCGAGCGGTGGGTCGCGTTGGCGTGCTCGTTCGCGATCGCGGCGACCTACGTGCTGATCGCCGGACTCGACGGCGCGCTCGGAGTCCCCCGCAACGACGACTGGGGCTACTACCGGACCGCCTTCGACGCGCTCCACCAGGGCTGGTTCGCCCCCGACCCGTTCACCCGGACGATGCTGGTGGGGCAGATCCTCCTGGCCCAGCCGGTCATCGCGGTCTTCGGCGCCTCGATCGTCCCGCTGCAGCTCTTCGGGGCCGTGTTCTCCGCGATCGGCCTCTGGGCCTGCTACCTCGTGGTCCGGCATTTCCTCGAGGTCCGCTGGGCCGTCTTCAGCGTCGCGTGCCTCGCTCTGGGCCCGATCTACGGGTCGCTCGGGCCGACGTTCATGTCGGACGGGCCGAGCTTCGCCCTGCAGGCCCTGACCCTGCTGGCCGGGCTGAGAGCCCTGACCGCACGACGACGGCCGTTGGCGTGGCTCGCGGCGTCGCTCACCCTGGCGCTCGCCGCCTTCTCGGTGAGGGAGTATGCCGTCGCATCGGCGATCGCCGTGCTCGCCTGCTTCCTGCTCTCCCGCAGGCTCCTGCAGCGCAACCCCACCCCGGGGCCGGAGGCCGTGCGGGTGCGTCGGGAGCGAATCGGCGCCGTCGGGATGGGTCTGGTCTGGCTCTTGTGCGCCGGCGCCCTCTACGTGTGGCGGGCGCAGCTCAGCGGCCCCGGCGCCGCCCCCGACCTGCACTGGACCGCCCCGGCCCACAACACCGTTCGCGTCGTCTTCACCTGCGCCCTGCTGGTCGCACCGGCCGTGATGCTCTTCTGGCGATGGCCCCACACGCCGTGGACGTGGCGCCGGTGGGTGGCACTGGCGGTGGCGCTGGTGCTCGTCGTGCCCCGCGCCGTCTTCAGCCCCAACCCGATCCTGACCGGCAACTACGTCAGCGCGAGCGGCGCCTACCCCCAGACGCTCTACGGCGGCCAGCCCGCGCTCATCGCGCGTCCCGTCTGGGTCGCGATCCTGGTGCTGACGAGCGCGGCCACCCTCACCGTCGTCGCCGGGATCCTCGAGGCGGTGCTCGCCTGGGTGGTCCGCCGCACCCAGGGCCGAACGAACCGACCGGGCCGCCCAGCCCCGACCGCCCCGGCCATTCCAACCACCACCCCGACCACCCCTACCGCGAGCGTCGACCCCGAGGCGAAGCAGCCGGCATACGCCCTCTGGGTGCGCGAGCCCGCGCTCGTCCTTGCCCTGGCCTACAGCGCGGCCACGCTCGTGACCGTGCTGGGCGTCAGCCTGCTCGTCCCGTGGGTCGGCGACCGGTACCTGTTCCCCGTGGTGCCCTACCTCGCGGCTGCCGTGGTCTGGCTGGCCCGACGGACCATGCCGACGAGGATGCCCCGGTCCTCGCACGTCGTCGGTGCTCTCGGGCTCGTGGGCCTCGCCGTGCTCGGCGCCTTCCAGGTCGACGCGGCCGCGACCTTCGACGGGGCCAAGTGGCAGATGGGACAGGCCCTGACCCGGGCCGGGCACCAGCCCCAGACCGTCGACGCCGGGCTCGAGTGGTTCGGCTACCACCAGCCGACCGCGATCCTCAACCACTTCGCCCCCTACCGCGGGCACGCGTTCTGGGTGGGGCTCTTCGACAACGCTCGCGTCTGCGTGCAGGTCACCCGCGCCGCCCCGTCACGCACGAGGGCGACCGCTCCCCTGCCGTTGATGTCGCTGCGCGCCGAGGGCCTGCTCGGCTCGCGGTTCCTGCTCGACGCCAGGCCCGCCCACCTGCGCTGCTGACGCGAGGGGTGCGGCCGACCTCGCGCGAAGCGCCGACGTCACCCATTCGCCATGGACGAAAGGCTCGTCAGGGCACACTCCGTGCTCCTAGAGTCGGTGCCATGGTGGGGCGTGGGCGGCTGGGCTGCTCCCGACGATGACGGCCAGCGTGGGGGCGGCGGACACCTCGGGCCGTGCCGCCCTGCCCGTCAGCACCACCCACGCGGCGCCCGAACCACCCGAAGGCCGCGAAACGCCCAGGCCCGACAGAGCCTCCTCACCAACCACCATCGCCGGTCGCGTCACGATCGCTCGCAGACTGGGCCGCCTCGTCGTCATCGCCGTCGCCTACTACGTCGGTGCACGCCTCGGCCTCAAGCTGTCGCTCGTTGGCAACGACGTCACGCCGCTCTGGCCGCCGACCGGGGTCGCGGTCGCTGCGCTCGTCGTCGTCGGCCGGTCCTACTGGCCGGCCATCGCCGTCGCCGCCCTCGCCGTCAACCTCCCCCTCAGCGCCACCCCGCTGGCCGCCGGAGTCACCGCGATCGGCAACACCCTCGCCCCCGTCGTGGCCGTCACCCTCCTGCAACGGGTCGGCTTCCGGCGCGAGCTCGACCGGCAGCGCGACGCCATGGCGATCGTCTTCCTCGGCGCGCTGGCGAGCATGCTCGTCAGCGCCACCGTCGGCGCGGTCACCCTCCTCGCCTCCGGCTCGATCACGTCGGCGCAGCTGCCCGCGGCCTGGGCCGTGTGGTGGACCGGCGACGCCATGGGGGTGCTGACCGTCGCCCCGTTCCTCCTGTGCCTCCCCCTCTTCTGGGAGCAGCGCCGCTGGCCCCTGCGCCAGTGGCTCGAGGCGACCATGGTGCTCGTCGCCGCGACGGCGGTGATCGCGGCCGCCTCGCTGACCCAGCTGCCCGTCCTCTTCCTCGCCCTGCCGGTCCTCGGCTGGGCGGCCTGGCGGCTGCAGCTGCGAGGCGCCGCGCCCGCCGCCCTCATCGCCGCGGTCCTCGCGACGTGGTCGGCCGCCCAGATGATCGGGCCCTTCCGCGGGATGACGCTGCTCGAGCAGATGGTGACGCTGCAGTCCTTCAACGCGTGCGTCGCCCTCACGTCGTTCTTCCTGGCGGCGCTCGTCAGCGAGCGCATGCAGACCGCGGCCGAGCTCGGCGCCGCCACCTCGGAGCTCGAGCGTCGCGTCGAGCGCCGCACGGCGCAGCTGTCGGCCGCCAACACCCGGCTCGTCCAGGAGATCCAGGAGCGGGCCGAGGCGCAGGAGCTGCTGAGCCACGAGGAGGCCCGGGCCCAGCGCGAGCACCAGATCGCCGAGACGCTCCAGCGCAGCCTCCTGCCCGACCGCCTGCCCGACGTGCCCGCGATGGCGCTCGCCGCGCGCTACGTCCCCGCGACGGCCGACGTGCAGGTCGGGGGCGACTGGTACGACGTCGTCCAGCTCCCCGGCGGACTGCTCGGCCTCGCGATCGGCGACGTCGCCGGCCACGGCCTGCACGCCGCCGCGACGATGGTGCAGGTGCGCATGGCGCTACGCGCCTACGCCCTGCAGGACCCGTCGCCGCCCTCGGTCATGCGCGGCGTGCACCAGCTCGTCTCCCAGCTCCCGGTCCCCGAGATGGTGACGCTCACCTACCTCGTCTTCGACCCCGCCACCCGGCGGCTGCGCTGGAGCAACGCCGGCCACCCTCCCGCCCTCGTGGTCCTGGACGGCGCCGGAACGTTCCTCAGCGGCGCGCTGTCGCCCCCCGTCGGGGTCACCGCCGACGGTTCGTTCACCGAGGCCAGCGCGGACCTGGCCCCCGGGGCCACGCTGCTGCTCTACACCGACGGGCTCATCGAGCGCCGCGGCGTCTCCCTCACCGACGGGCTCGACCGCCTCGCGCACGAGGCTTCGGCAGCCACACCGGACGACGGCCTCGAGGCCCTCTGCGACCGGCTGCTCGAGACCTTCCTCGACGAGCAGCACATCGAGGACGACGTGGCCATCCTCGCGATGCGCCCGGCTCCGTCGGTCGACGGGGAGCTCGACGTCCGGCTGCCGGCGGAGGCCCGCAACCTCGTCCAGGTCCGCAGCGCCCTGCGCCGTTGGCTGCGTGAGTCCGGCGTCTCCGAGGACGACACCAACGAGGTCCTCGTGGCCTGCGGTGAGGCCTGCGCCAACGTCGTCCAGCACGCCTACAGCGAGGACACCGTGAGCGGCGAGCTCGTCCTCGAGGCCCGGCTCGACGGCGACCGCCTCGAGGTGCGCGTCCGTGACCGCGGGCACTGGCGCCCGGCCGCCGAGCGCGGAGGCGGGTGGGGCCTGCAGCTCATGGGCGCCCTCATGGACGACGTCGCGGTCGAGCACGCCCCAGGCGGCACCGTGATCCGCCTCCGACGACGGGTCCGTCTCGAGGAGCGCGCGTGAGCGACCTCGCCCGCGTCCACACGACCCGCACCGGCACCACCGAGCTCGCCGCGGTCACGGGCGAGCTCGACCTCTCCAACGCCCACGCCATCATCGACGCCCTGGCCCACGCCGTCCCCGACGACGTCACGCTCGTGGTCCTCGACCTCACCGGCACCACCTACGTCGACAGCGCCGCGATCGCCGCCCTCTTCCGCCTCTCCCAGCGCCTGCGCGACCGACGCCAGGACCTCCGCCTCGTCGTGCCGGACGCCTCGCCGATCCGGGTCGTGGTCGAGCTGACCCGGCTGAGCCAGGTGGTCCCCGTCGACGAGAGCGCCCCCGAGCTCTCCGAGGACCCGATGACGTATGCCGTCCTCCCGCACCCGGGCGACCCCGCTCCGTCGGCGCCCGCTCCATCCCAGACACCGACGCCCACACCCGCGCCCACGACGTCCACGCATACGGACGCGACGACGCACACCGACTCGACGACGACCGGCCGCGACCCGTCAGCCCCGGCGCACCCGTCGACGGGTGCGGCTGACGACACCGGTCAACGCAGCGGGTAGTCCCCCGAGCCCGGGAGCGTGGCCCCGGACCGGTCGGTGAAGAGCGCCGTCAGCACGCCGGTCACGTCGGGGCTGACCCGCGTCACCTCGATGACGAGGTCACCTCCGAGGAGCCGACCGTCGTACACGGCCGTCGGAGAGCTCAGCCGTTCCCGCGGGCGGCCACCGCGGACGTCCTGCACCGACGTGATGAGCCAGCCGGCGGGCACCTGGAGATGGGCGAGGTAGCCGCGGTCGCTGGGGGCCAGGCGCCGGCTCGTGACCGCGCCGACCGGGCCAGGCCGGGTCGTCGAGGGCCCCGGTGTGGTCGGCGGCGACGGGGTCGAGGGCGATGTCGGCACCGTCGTCGAGCCGGCGGCCCGACCGGACGCGCCACCCGCACTCGTCGTCGAGCGGGCTTGTCGCACCAGGCTTCCCGGCCCTGTGGCAACTGCCGAGCCACCACCGGACTGGTAGCGCAGGACGCTCTCAGCCGTCGCGACCCCGATGACCGGCCTCGGCGCGACGGCCGCGGTGGTGCCCTCGCTGGGGTAGGTCGACTCCGTCTCGTCAGCAGACCTGGTCGACGTCCCACCGCCCGCGGGCCCGTTCGCGGTGGCGGGGAGCGTCGGCCCGAGCTGGAAGACGTAGAGGGCGACCGCGGCGACGAGCGCCGCAGCCGCCAGCACCAGGGCGACCCACCGCCCGGGCACCGACAGCACCCGCTCGGCCGTGTCCCACCCCGGCGCCGCGTCCGGGTCGCCGACGGCGGCTCCCGGCGATGCACCGTCCTCGCCTGCACCCGGCACCGAGGCGACACCGACGGCGAGCGGCGCCGAGGCCTCCTGCACCACCTGGCGGACGCCCACGTCGGCACCCTCACCGATGTCGTCACGTACGTCGGGCGGCGCGAACGCGCCGGGCAACAAGGCCGGCGCGACGCGCAGCCGGATCGCGGCATCGACGTCGACGACATCGGCCACGCCGGCTCGGCAGGCGGCGCAGCCGTCGAGATGGTCCTCGACGCTCTGGCGGGCGCCGTGCGGGAGCGAGTCGCGCACGTAACCACCGAGCTGCCGCCGCGCCTCGCGGCAGTCCGGATCGGTGGCGTGGGCGACGAGCTCGGACAGCAGCGCCAGGCGGAACCGCATACGGGCCTGCCGGCCCTGGGTCGCCACGCCGCTCGAGGTGGTGCCGAGCGCCGGCGCGATCTGGCGCGGCTTCTCCTCGTGGATGACGAGCCGCCACAGCAGGGAGCGCGACTCGTCGCTCAGCGACCGCCACGCGGCCCAGACCGCCTGCCGCTCCCCCGCCTCGACCGCCTCGACCGCCTCGAGCGCCTCGGTCACCTCGGGGACGGACTCGACCGCCTCCGGCGCAGGCTCGACGACACCGTCCACGGCACCGTCGCTCGGGGCACCCGACAGCTCCACGGCGCCCTCGTGCCCGGCGTCGCGCTCGTCGTCCGACCGCCCCACTCTCACCCACCCCGGTCTGCCGACCTCGTCGGCTGCTCGACCTCGCTGCCCAGGTGCGTCACCGGCGCCGGGTCCCCCGACCCGTCTCGCGCGACCAGCACGCACCTTCGGACATCCTTCCCCGAGAGGCAGGCCCCAGGGGCGAATCCCGCCGCGACATGCCCACAACTGTGACCTCCGCCCCGCACCATGAGCGTTTCGCCCCTTTTGACCATCTCGCTGGCGACGCTCCCCGCCTCGGATCCCTCGGTGCGCGTGGAGCCTTCGTGCGACCATAAATGAGGCGGTCCGACATCCGAGGGAGTCACCATGGAGCCCACGAACCCGAGCCACGGCTTCCTCGAGGAGCCCCCGATCTCGCCCGAGATCCAGGCCCTCTTCGACGCCGACGTCGCCGACCACGGCTACGTCATGAACCTCACCCGGGTGTGGGCGCAGGCTCCGGCCGCCAAGGTCGCCCTCTTCGGGCTGCTCGCCGACATGGCGCAGCTGGCGGGCCTGACCTTCCGGCAGCGCGGCATCCTCATCTCGGCGACGGCCTCGACCGTGGGCGACGCCTACTGCTCGCTGGCCTGGGGCGCGCGCCTCGCGACGGCGGCCGGTGACCACGTGGCCGACGCCGTTCTGCGCGGTGACGACGAGCCGCTCGAGGCGGCCGACCTGGCCCTCGCCCGGTGGGCGCGGGCCGTCGCCGCCGACCCCAACGCGACCACCCCTGCCGACCTCGAGCCGCTCCGGGCTGTCGGTTTCGACGACCGCCAGATCTTCGCGGTCACGGTGTTCGTCGCGCTGCGTCGCGCGTTCTCCACCGTCAACGACGCGCTCGGGCCGGCACCGGACCGCCAGCTGCGCGATGACGCGCCGGGAGCCGTCGACACCGCGGTCTCCTACGGCCGCACCGCCGCGGAGCTGCCCTCCTGACCGAGGCTCGTATGCCGTCCGCGACTTCCCTGTCGTCCGCCCACTCGCGCTCGGGGCCCTTGACGCGTGAGGCGCTACAGGCCCCGGGTCAGACGGTCTGCGTGGCGACGCCGCGCAGGAGGGCGAGGTAGTCCTCGACGGGCCGCGCACCCGACACGGCGGCATACCCGTTGGCGAGGACGAACGGCGTCGAGGTGACGCCCATCGACCGGGCCTGCGCCTCGTCGGCGCGCACCTGGTCGGCGTAGGCGTCGGATGCCAGGACCGCGGACACGCGGCGCTCGTCGAGGCCGCACTCGGCGCTGAGCCGCTGCAGCACCTCGTGGTCGTCGATGGCCAGGCCCTCACCGAAGTGGGCGGAGTGGAAGCGCTCGACGGCGGCCGACCTCAGCGCGGGACCGCCCATCTCGCCGGCCAGGGCACACAGCCGGTGGGCGTCGAAGGTGTTGGCGCGCACGGCGCGGTCCCAGTCGAAGACGAGGTCGTCGGCCTCGGCGACCTCGCTGGCCCTGGCGTTCATCAGGCGTCCGGCGCCAGCGTCTCCGCCGTGCCTGATCGACAGGTGCTCGCTGACGGGCACCGCGCCACCGACCGGGACGTCCGGGTCCAGCTGGAAGGACCGCAGGCGCACCGTGACGTCGTGCGGACGCTCGAACGCGGCGACGGCGGCCTCGACGCGCCGCTTGGCGACCCACGAGTAGGGGCAGACCAGGTCGCTCCAGAGGTCGAGCTCGATGAGGGTCGTGGACTCGGCGGCAGTCTGGTCGGTCATCGGTTCAGTCAACCACGGACGAACCGGTCACCGGGAAGAGCGCTGCGCCCCCACCGGAACCGGTGGGGGCGCAGCCTGACGTGCGTGTGAGCGAGGCTCAGAAGCGGCCGTAGCCCGACGGGGTCGTCCAGATCGAGTGGTTGCCGACCGTCGTGCCGGGGCGCTGGGCGTCGATCATCCGGCCGGGGCTGACGTAGATGCCCACGTGGTAGGCCGGCGTGCCGAAGAAGACGAGGTCTCCGGGGCTCGGGTTGCTGACGCTCGTGGCCGCGGACTGCTGCGCCGACGCCGTGCGCGGGATCGAGATCCCGGCCTGGCGGTAGACGTAGGAGGTGAAGCCGGAGCAGTCGAAGCCCGACGGCGACGAGCCGCCGTAGACGTACGGGACGCCGAAGAAGGACTGCGCGATGCCGACGATGCCGCTGGCGCTCGGCGCCGGCGCGACGTTGAGGGCGACGCGGGTGGCCGAGGTGGAGCGCGAGGCGCGCTGCGAGGCGGCCTGGCGGTCAGCGGCGGCCTGGGCGGCAGCAGCCTTGTCGGCCGCGGCCTTCTCGGCGCGGGCCGTCTTGACCGTGATGTCCTCGATGACGACCGGCTTGGCCGACTGCTTGAGCGTCGGGGCAGCGAAGCCGATGGCGGAGAGGGCGTTGCCGGCCTTGAGCGTGCCGACGGCGGGGCCGACGGCAGCGGGGGCGGCGACGGCGCTGCTCGAACCGTCGGCAGCGTTCGCCGTGCCGGCGAACGAGGCGACGAGGCCACCCGAGGCAGCCACGATCGCGGCACCCTTCACGGCGGGCTGAGCAGACTCCTTGGCGATCGTCTTGAGCTCGGCGATCGCGTTGAATCGACCGGGGGCGCGGTGGCGCCCGGAAACGTTCTGAGCCACAGGTTGACCTCTCGACGCCTACGAGGTGAGCTGTCGGGTTCGGGCTGGAGGTACTGCCCGGCCTTCGCTCGGACCGAGTTCGGTCCACGGAGGGCTTCACCCCGAGGACGTCTCACGACGTCCGGAGAGAGTGGTTCCCCCGCTCCTGCCATGCGGTTCGTGCTGAGCCTCAGGTCGATGGCAGGACTAGGCGGTTCGACCCGGGGCACTCACTCGACGGGGAGAGCAAGTTCGCCAACCGTACCCAAGTCGACCTGCCTTGTCACCTCCGAGTTCCCGGAATCAAGAGAATTTTCCGAGGGCGTCACGAACCCTGTCGAAGCATGACAAGACGGCCCCGCGAACCGGGGCAGACCCTGACGAATACCGAGTGTTCAGGCGGCCTGGCAGAAGACGTGGACGGCCACGTCGTCCGGCAGCGAGACGCCGGTGGAGGGCTCGGACCCCTCGCGGACGGCGACGACACGGCCCCCGTCACGCACGACCTCGACCCGCGCTCCGGGGACGACACCGGCGCTCGTCAGCAGGGCCAGGGCCTCGGGGTCGACCTGCACCGGCTCGCCGATCCGCCGGATCGTCACGACCGCCGGGGCGTCGCCGACTGCGGCCGTCAGGGTGCTGAGGCCGGTGAGGAAGTCGGCGTCCTGGCGCACCCCGAGCTCGTCGAGGCCGGGGATGGGGTTGCCGTAGGGCGACTCGAGGCCCTCGCCGATGAGGCCGAGGATCTTGCGCTCGACCTTCTCGGACATCACGTGCTCCCAGCGGCACGCCTCGTCGTGGGCGTACTCCCACTCGAGACCGATGACGTCGACGAGCAGGCGCTCCGCGAGCCGGTGCTTGCGCATGACGCGGGTGGCGAGCAGCCGGCCGTGGTCGGACAGCTCGAGGTGGCGGTCGCCCGAGACGGCGACGAGACCGTCGCGCTCCATGCGGGCCACCGTCTGCGACACCGTGGGGCCGGAGTGACCGAGACGCTCCGCGATGCGCGCGCGCAGGGGGACGATGCCCTCCTCCTCGAGCTCGAAGATGGTGCGCAGGTACATCTCGGTGGTGTCGATCAGGTCCGTCACGGTCATACCTTCTCAGAGTCGGAGAGCGCTCAGGGACCGCTCGTCGCCGGGCCACGGTCGCCGACCCGGGTCGGGTCGTGCCGGGGCACCCAGATGCGCAGCCAGCCGGCCCCGACGACGGCGCCCACGCCGAGCACGACGGCGGAGGCGCCGAGGGACATGATGGCGCTCAGCCCTGACAACGCCAGCGGCCCCGCCGCCCTTCCCAGGTCGGCGCAGAGACGCCAGCCGCCGAGGAACTGCGACCGTCCGTCCGCGGGCGACGCGTCCGCACCGAGGGTCATGATGAGGCCCGCGCCGAGACCGTTGCCGACCCCGAGCACCGTCGCCGCGGCCGTCACCGCGACGAGGCTCGTCGCGAGCGGCATCAGCGCCATCCCGAGGCCGAGCACGAGCATGCTCGGGACGGCGGCCGCCACCCGGCCGTAGCGGTCCATCAGCCACCCCGAGGGGTAGAAGAGCAGCATGTCGATGGCGCCGGCCACGCCGAAGACGAGCGAGGTCTGCGCCGGCGAGAAGCCCACCGACTCCGCCCACAGCGGAACGAGCGCCTCGCGGATGGCACGCGCCCCGGCCACGCACATCGCGCCGGTGCCCAGCGTCAGCAGCACGTGCCGGTGCTGCAGCAGCACGGACGCGACGCTGCGCGGCGGCCCGGCACCCGCCACGCGGTGCCCCGACCCGGTGATGTCGGGTGCGAGGAGGACGAGGACGAACGCCGCGACGCTCGCGACGCCGCCCACGGCATACGCGGACTCCGTGCCCCATGACGCGATGACGAGCGAGCCGATGAACGGGCCGATGAAGTAGCCGATCCGGTGGACCCCGCCCAGGGTCGACAGCGCCCGCGCCCGCATCGCGACCGGCACGGCCTCGGTGAGGTACGCCTGACGGGCCAGCCCGAAGAGGGAGCCGGCGAGTCCGATGACCAGGACGCCGACGAAGAGCATGACGAGGCCGCCCGCGAGCGCCGAGACGAGCATGCCGACGGCCTCGACGACGGCCGCCACGAGCAGGGCGCGCCGCTCACCGATGCGGGCCGCGAGCGCCCCCGACGGCAGGTCGCCGAGCAGCTGGCCGACCCCCATCATCGCGACGAGCAGGGCCGCGACCCCCACCGACGCCCCGAGCTCGCGGGCCGACACGGCCACGATCGGCGACACGGCGCCCGCGCCCGTCGAGCCGAGCAACGTCGGCCCGTAGGCGGACAGCGCGATCGCGCGCAGGCTGCCGCCCCGCCCGTCCACGCCGTCCTGCCGAGTCTCGGTCACGCCACAGGACCCTAACGATCGGGTTACTCAGGTGGCCGGGTCGTCCGACCGACGAAAGCATTGGCGCGTGACCGGACCAGAGGCGTCGAGCGGGGTGAACGCGGTGTCGCGCTCGCGCGCCCTGACGCTCTGCGTGGCCGGGGCCGCGGCCGCGGCGCTCGCGCTCGCCCTGAGGTCGCCGGTCGCGACGACCGTCATCGGCGTCATCCTCTTCGGGGTCCTGCACAACCTGCTCGAGGTCCGCTACGTGCTCGGTCGGTTCTCATCGGTGCTCGGCCGTCCGTTCCTCGACCTGCTCGTCGCGCTCATCACCGGCATCGTCATCTGCCGCCTCCTGGTCGGCACCATCGGCCGGCCGGCGGAGCTCGCGGAGATCGCGCTCGGCTACGCCGTCCTGCTGGCCGCGGCGCACCACGTGCTCGAGGGACGTCGACGGGTCGCGGCCTGGACGCTCATCGGGGTCGCCGCCGCGGTCTCGATGGCCTTCCCGGGCTACCACGTCGTCGTGCTCGCCCACCTGCACCACGTCGTGCCGCTCTTCTTCCTGTGGGAGTGGTCGCGGCGGATCACCTCGGTCCGCGGTCGCCGGGCCTTCCGGGCCGTGCAGCTGCTCTGGGTCGTCGCCGTGCCCGCGGTCGTGCTCTCCGGGCTGCTCGACGGGTCACTCACCGCCGACCCGGGGATGGTGCGCAGCGTCGTCGGCGACGGTCACACCGTGCTCACCTCAGCCGCGCTGCCCGGGACCGCGGCGACCGTCGTCGGCCTGCGGCTGCTCACGGTCCTCGCCTTCCTCCAGACGATGCACTACGTCGTGTGGGTGGCTCTCATGCCGCGCATCGCCCCCGACGCCTCGGCGGCGTTCGAGGCGCGCGTCCCCTGGGTCACCGGTCCGCGGCTGTGGGCCGTCGGCTTCGTGGTCGCCGCGCTCTTCGCCGTGCTCTTCGGGCTCGACTTCGCCCGCGGCACGACGGTGTATGCCGCCCTCTCCAGCTACACGGCATACGTCGAGCTCCCGGTGCTGCTGGCGATGATCGTCGGTGCGGGACGGGTGTCCGCGTCGTCCCCCGCGAGCGGGAGCGGCGACGAGTCCCCCGGGGCGGGGACCGTGCCGTCACCGTCCGCGCCGTCGTGGTCGCTCGCTCCGCCGCCTCCACTGCCGACGGTGAGTGGAGGGTCCTACCCGATCGGCCTGCGCCCCGACATCACCGCGGCCGTGGCGCCCGACCCCGAGCTGGGCCACTGACCGGGGCGGCCCTGAAACGCCCGATAAAGGTCTTGCCGCCTCCGCGCGCCCGACGTACCGTCGAGACACCGAAACCGAAGGGAGGTGATCCGAGAAGTGATTTCTTCTTCCGGAGCGTGTGAGGTGGCCACGCGATAGCCGCGTCCCCATCCACACCCATGGATGAAGCAGGGCAGTCCGACTCGTCGGGCTGCCCTGTTCCCATGTCCGCCCTGTCCCTCCCCGCTTCCTCGACCGAACGCAGCGTTCGATGTCGAACTCACTGTCAGAACAGTGAGTTCGCCACCGAACGCTGCGTTCGGTGCGGTCAGTAGGGGGGCCGGTGGGGCAGTGGGGGTCGGTGGGGTCAGGGCTGCAGGCGCAGCCTCGTCCACGAGGCGGCGTCGCCGAGGTCGCCCTCGCCGCTGCGGCGGAAGACGATGCGGTCGTGCAGCCGGTTGCGCCGGCCGGCCCAGAACTCGACCTCGTCGCAGACGATGCGCCACCCGCCCCAGAAGTCCGGCACCGGCACGTCGTGGTCGCCGCCGGTGTCGGGGAAGCGCTCGAGGACCTCCTGCCACTTGCGCTCGAGCTCGTGCCGGTCGGCGGCCGGACGCGACTGGTCCGACGCCCACGCCGAGAGCCTCGAGCCGTAGGGGCGCGAGTCGAAGTAGGCCTCGACCTCGTCCCGTCCGACGAGCTCGGCCGTGCCGCGGAAGCGGATGGCGCGATAGAGCGACGGCCACGTCAGCGCTGCCGCGGCGCGCGGGTTTGCCTGCAGGTGCTCGCTCTTGGCCGAGCCGAGGTTGGTGACGAAGCCGGGTCCGCGCTCGTCGAGGAAGCGCATGAGGACGGTGCGCACGTCCGGCGTGCCGCTGCCGTCGACGGTGGCGACCGAGAGGGCGGTGGGCTCGGGCACGTCGTCGCGCTCCTCCGCCGCGGCCACGGCCTGGTCGACCCAGTCCCGGGCCTGCAGGTAGGGCGAGGCCGCGACGTCGGACTCCACGAGCCCGTCGCCGGAGTAGTCGACACGTCGCACCGAGGCCAGGCCAGCGGTGCCGGAGTCACGAGAAGAGCTGTCCATGAGCCCAGACTAGGGTTGAGCCGAGAAGGTCCGCGCGAGCGTCAGGCCACGGCGCGCGCGGTCCCGGCGACAGCCCCGGCGAGTCCGGGGCGCTGTGAGGAGTCACGACCATGGCAGGCAAGGGCAAGCTCGTCACCCAGACCGTCAAGCTCGGCATCAAGTACGGCCCCCAGATCTGGGTGGCCACCCAGGCGCTGCGCGAGCCCGCCAAGGAGGCCGCCAACAAGGCGATCTCGAGCGAGCGCGCCCGCCGCCAGGCGATGGCCCACGCGCGGTCGCTCGCCGACGGCAGCATCCTCAAGGTCTACAAGGGCGACGTCGCCCACTGGGTCGTCTTCAGCGGCGACGAGGCGGTCGGCGTGCACCCGCACACCGACATGCTGCTCCCGACCCTCGTCGAGCGCGCCGACCTGACCAAGCGGATCCGGCCCGACGACAAGGTCAAGGCCACCGACCGCGCCAAGGACGCTGCCACGGCGGCGCTCCGCCGCGCCAAGCCCAACCAGATCAACTGACCATCCCCCGCAACACACCGGGCAGTCGCGAACCTCTGCGGTTGCAGCCGCCGTACCTGGCAGCTGCTCGGTGTGTTGCGCCGTGCCTGCGGTCAGTCGGCGACGAGGATCCCGAGCTCGGCGGCAAGGGCGTCGGCGAGGTCGATGACCTGCGTCCGGCTCAGCGTCGCGCCCTTGAGCCCGGCCAGCCCGACCGGCGAGCGCAGCGTCGCCCCCGAGAGGTCCAACGCGGCATACGTCCCCCGGCCGAAGGTCGGCGAGACCAGCGTGCAGCCCTCGAAGCTCAGCCCGTCGACCGTGGCCTCCTGCAGGTCCAGCTCGACGACGACGCAGTCGACGAACGCGACGTCCTTGAGGCGCGCCCCGCGCAGGTTGAGGAAGTCGACCTTGCCGCCGCGCACCGTGACGTCCCGCCAGGTCGAGCCCCACGCCGACACGGCCGCGAGACGACAGCCCTCGACCGTCGTCTCGACGAGGGTCGCCTCGGCCAGGGACAGCCCGACGCCGCCGACGCGCTCCCACTCGCACTCCGACCACCGCGAGCCCTCGAGGTGCGCCTCGTCCAGGGTGGCGCCCAGCAGCGAGCACTCGAGGAAGGAGTGGCCCTCCGCGTGGGCGCCCGTGAAGTCGGTGCCCTCGAAGCGGACGGCGTCGTGATGCTGGTCTCGGGTGGTGAACACGGCGTCACGAAAGACGGTCTGGTCGGCGGCTGACGGCATACGGTGAGTCTGGCAGTCGCGACCGACGCTCACCCGTCGACGGCTGCCGGCCTCCACACCGCGGTGGTACCGCCTGCACAGCAAGGATCGACATGGCAGACAGCACGCCCGACCCTGACTTCAAGCCCGGCCTCGAGGGCGTCATCGCCTTCGAGTCGACCATCGCAGAGCCGGACAAGGAGGGCGGGGCGCTGCGCTATCGCGGCGTCGACATCAACGACCTCGTCGGGCACGTCGACTTCGCCCACGTCTGGGGCCTGCTCGTCGACAACGAGTTCGACCCCGGCCTCCCGCCCGCCGAGCCCTACCCGCTGCCCGTGCACACCGGGGACGTACGCGTCGACGTCCAGTCCGCCCTCGCCATGCTCGCGCCGGTGTGGGGTTTCAAGCCGACGCTCGACATCGACGCCGCCGAGGTGCGCGACAACCTCGCGCGCGCCGCCGTCATGGCGCTGTCGTTCGTCGGGCAGTCCGCCCGCGGCCTCGACAAGCCGATGGTCCCGCAGAGCGAGGTCGACAAGGCCCGCACCATCACCGAGCGCTTCATGATCCGCTGGCGCGGCGAGCCCGACCCCAAGCACGTCGAGGCCGTCGACGCCTACTGGGTCTCCGCCGCCGAGCACGGCATGAACGCCTCGACCTTCACGGCACGCGTCATCACGTCGACCGGCGCCGACGTCGCGGCAGCCCTCTCAGGGGCCGTCGGCGCGATGTCCGGACCGCTCCACGGCGGCGCGCCCTCCCGTGTGCTCCACATGCTCGACGGCGTCGAGCAGCAGGGCGACGCGACGGCCTACGTCAAGGGGGTGCTCGACAAGGGCGAGCGCCTCATGGGCTTCGGCCACCGCGTCTACCGCGCCGAGGACCCCCGCGCCCGCGTGCTCCGCTCGGCCTGCGAGCGCCTCGGCGCGCCGCGCTACGAGGCCGCCGCGGCCCTCGAGAAGGCCGCGCTGGAGGAGCTCCACGCCCGCCGTCCCGACCGCGTGCTCGCGACCAACGTCGAGTTCTGGGCCGCCGTCATCCTCGACTTCGCGCAGGTGCCGCCGTCGATGTTCACGCCGATGTTCACGTGTGCGCGCACCGCGGGCTGGTCGGCGCACATCCTCGAGCAGAAGGAGACCGGGCGGCTCATCCGTCCGTCGTCCCGCTACATCGGCGAGGGTCCTCGCAAGCCCGAGGACGTCGCCGGCTGGACGCCGGACATCTCGCACTGACCGTCGCCGCGTCAGGCGTGGCGGTGCTGGTGGGCGTGCCGCCACGCCGACGAGTCCGCCAGGCCGGCGAGAGCCACCGCGACCGCGACGACGAGCAGGACCACGACGACCATCCAGTCCAGCGAGTCCTGCGCGGGCGGCAGCGGCGGCCCTGCCACCGGCGCGGCGACCGAGCCGCCCCGCTCACCGCGTGGCCTGATGGCGTGCGCGCCGGACGCGCTGACGACGACGGTGAACGCCGCGACCACCAACGTCGTGACGGCGGCTCCCAGCCGGACTCTCGTGCTCCTGAACATGATTCGATCCCCCTCGCGGGCTGAGGTCCCGTCGGACCTCGCTGCCCTCTCCAGCCTGCGCACCCGCGGCAGCACGCGGAATACGCGCTTCCGCGTACGGCGAACCGGGGACCTGGCGCGCGGGGCACGAGTACCGTGGAGGGTTGGGAAACCGTCCAGCCGCCGAACGGGACGAGGTCATGAATGAGCCCTCCACGCACCCGCGGGACGTGCAGCGCCTCGTGCAGGCCCTGCGTGACTCCGGCTCCCCCGACGACCCGGCCCACGACCTCGGCGACCACGCGCACGGCCCCGACGAGGACGGTCGGCGACCCGAGCTGACGCCCCGGCAGTGGGAGATCCTGCGAGAGGTCGCCGCCGGCGCGACGAACCAGCAGGTCGGCCACCGGCTCGGGGTGTCCGAGGCGACCGTCCGCAAGCACCTCGAGCACGTCTTCGAGCGCCTCCAGGTCGCCAGCCGCACCGAGGCGGTCATGGCGGTCTCCCGGTACCTCGACCCACCCGGTGGGTCGGCGGGCCCCGTCGAAGTGGCGCCCGAGGCGCCCGAGGCACCGCAGGCGCCCGGTGTCCGATCTCCGCGGTGACCCGACGCGTCCGCGCATCGAGCACCGGTGTCCAAGGGGTGGGCACCTGGGGTTGAATGGCGGCGGTGACGACGGCGTCATCCGTCGTCAACACGTCCGCCACGGCCTCGTCGCGTGGCCCGCACCCGCGAGGTGGAAACCGTGCCCGAAGCACCAGCCGTGACCCCGCCCATCACCATCCCGGCCGAGCTCCTGCCCGCCGACGGTCGGTTCGGCTCCGGGCCCTCGAAGGTCCGGCCCGAGCAGCTGGACTACCTCGCCTCACTCGGGCGCACCGTGCTCGGCACGTCGCACCGCCAGGCACCGGTCAAGAACCTCGTCGGCGAGGTCCGCGCGGGGCTGCGCGACCTCTTCTCCCTCCCCGAGGGCTACGAGATCATCCTCGGCAACGGCGGCTCGACGGCCTTCTGGGACATCGCCGCCTTCGGCCTCGTGCGCGAGCGCTCCCAGCACCTCGCCTTCGGTGAGTTCTCGAGCAAGTTCGCCGGCGTCACGCAGGCCGCGCCGTTCCTCGGCGACCCCACCGTCATCCGGGCCGAGCCGGGCACGCTCGCGAGCCCGCGCGCCGAGGCCGGCGTCGACGCCTATGCCTGGCCGCACAACGAGACCTCCACGGGCGTCATGGCCCCGGTCACGCGGGTCGAGGGCGCCGACGACGACGCCCTCGTGCTCGTCGACGCCACCTCGGGCGCCGGCGGCCTCCCCGTCGACATCACGCAGACCGACGTCTACTACTTCGCACCGCAGAAGTGCTTCGCCTCCGACGGCGGCCTGTGGCTGGCGGCCTTCTCCCCCGCAGCGCTCGAGCGCGTCGAGCAGGTCGCGGCGACGGGTCGCTGGGTGCCCGACTTCTTCAGCCTGCCGACGGCGATCGAGAACTCCCTGAAGAACCAGACCTACAACACCCCGTCGCTCAGCACGCTCGCCCTGCTCAACGCCCAGCTCCGCTGGATGAACGGCAACGGCGGCCTCGACTGGGCCACCGCGCGCACCGGCGACTCCTCGAGCCGCCTGTACGACTGGGCGGAGCGGACGAGCTGGACCACCCCCTACGTGTCCGACCCGGCCGCCCGGTCGCTCGTCGTCGGCACGATCGACCTCGACGACTCGATCGACGCCGCGGCGGTCGCGAGCACGCTGCGCGCCAACGGCGTCGTCGACGTCGAGCCCTACCGCAAGCTCGGCCGCAACCAGCTGCGCGTGGCGATGTTCCCCGCCGTCGACCCCGAGGACGTCACGAAGCTGACGCAGGCCATCGACCACGTCGTCGCCGCGCTGGGCTGAGCCGCGCCGCCCCCACCGGGCGCCGTCGAGAAGAGGGCCAGCTCCCGTATGCCGGGTGCTGGCCCTCTCGCACGACCGAGGGGTCACACGGGCGTGACCTTCGGGTAGGTGGCTCGTTGAACCGACAGACCGCCAATGAAGGCGGCTGACGCATCCGAGGAGTCACCATGGTCCGCATCGTCCGTGCAGGCGCCACCACGCGCCGGATCGCTGCAGCCGTGCCGGTCATCGCCCTGGCCACCGCCGGCATCGCTTTCGCCGCGACGCGCGGCACCGACACCGTCACGCCGACGGCCGCGATCACCGTGCCCGACCAGGCCATCACGGGCGGCAGCCCGCTCTACCCGCAGGCCGGCCCCGCGCCCGCGCCGATGCAGCTGCCCCCGATCTACCAGACGTTCACCGGCGACTACGCCAGCGTCGACGTCCCGTCCGAGGCCCGGGGTGCGATCTCGGCGATCGACTCCCTCGCCCCGGTCCGGCTGGACGCGAACGGCATACCGGCAGCGGCCGTGGCCGCCTACCAGCGCGCCGCCGGTGTCCTCGACGGCAACAAGCCCGGCTGTGGCATCGACTGGGCCCTGCTCGGCGCGATCGGTCGCGTCGAGAGCAACCACGCCCGCTTCGGCGGCAACGTGCTCGACGCGAAGGGCATCGCCCGCCCTGGCATCATCGGCATCCCGCTCGACGGCTCGCACGGCACCGCGCGCATCAGCGACACCGACGGCGGCACCCTCGACCACGACCCCGTCTTCGACCGCGCCGTCGGTCCGATGCAGTTCATCCCCAGCTCGTGGAAGATCGCCGGCCGCGACGGCGACGGCGACGGCGTCGCCAACCCGCAGAGCCTGACCGACGCCGTGACCGGGGCCGGCGTGCTGCTGTGCTCCGGCGGCACCGACCTGCGCCAGCCCGGCGCCGCCTACCAGGCCGTGCTGCGCTACAACCACTCCGACGCCTACGTCCGCACGGTCCTGTCGATCGCCGACGCCTACCGCCGCGGCGTGACCGTGGTCCCGATGAGCGCGCTGCCCGCCGCACGCCCCGCTGCCGGGACCGGCACGGGCACCCCCGACGGGTCGGGCTTCGCGTATGCCGGCTCGCCGGCACCCCAGTCGACGGCTTCGCCGAGCGCACGCCCCACACCGAGCTCCTCGGCGAAGCCGTCATCCTCTGCGTCCGGGACGGCGAAGCCCTCCTCGTCGCCCAAGCCGTCCGGGCCTGCCAACCCGGCGCCGAAGCCGACGAAGGGCTCGTCCGGTCTGCCGCTGCCGCTGCCCTCGGTGCCGGGCCTGCCGCTGCCGTCGGTCACCGTGCCCCTGCCGTCGGTGACGAAGGTGCCCGTGCCGACGCTGCCGCCCGAGATCGTGCGCCTGCTCGCGCTGCCGCACCTGCCGCTGCTGACGGGCGACCCGAAGGACCTGGTGCGCGTGCTCGACCCGCTCAAGGGCCAGGTCGTCTGCGTCCTCGTCGACAAGGTCGTCACCTGCCCCACCGGCGGACTGCTCGGCTGACCGAGCGGCGCGGCTCGACGCGGCCAGGGCCGGCAGCGGCCCCGACTTGGTCCCGCCCTCGTCGACCCAGCGGTCGACGGGGGCGGACCAGCGCACCGACCGAGGGCGCGACCCCACGTTCGACGAGGGCGACCCGGCTGTCGCCGAGAACGACCTAGCGGTTGACGAGGGCCGCGACGACGGCGATCACGATGAAGAGCAGCAGGGCCGCGACCGTGATCCGGTGGCGGAACCTGAAGTTCACTTCGTGACCTCGGGGGCCGTCGGCACCTGCGAGGCGAGCTGGATGCGAAGGCGCGGGCGCCGCTGCGTCTGAATGGTCACCGCGACATTCTGCCGACGCGACACCCAGAGGGCCACTGCCACGAGGCTGAGGCCCACGGCGATGGTGCCGATGGCGATGGTCCAGCGGGGACCCCACACGTCACCGATCCAGCCGATGACCGGCGCCCCGACCGGGGTGCCGCCCATGAAGATGGCCATGTAGAGCGCCATGACCCGGCCGCGCATGACGGGGTCGACGCTGACCTGGACCATGGCGTTGGCCGTGGTCAGCGCGGTCAGGGCGGCCAGCCCGGTCGGCACGAGGTAGACGGCGAACATGACGTAGTTCGGCGCGGTCGACAGCAGCGCCGTCGACACGGTGAACCCGGCGAGCGCGACGAGCAGCACCCGCATGCGCGGCCGTGCCCGACGGGCAGAGAGCAGGGCGGCGGTGAGGGAGCCGACGGCCATGATCGAGCCGAGCAGGCCGTACTCCCCCGGGCCCTTGTCGAAGACCTTGGTCGCCATGAGCGCCATCGTGAGCTGGAAGTTCATGCCGAACGTCCCGAGCACGAAGACGAGGGCCATGATGAGCACGAGGTCCGGTCGGCCCCTGACGTAGCGCAGGCCCTCACGGATCTGGCCCTTGCCGCGGGCGCGTGGCGAGGGGGTGAGCAGGTTGGTGTTCATCCGCAGCAGCGCCACGAGGACGAAGAGGAACGTGGCCGCGTTGACGTAGAGCGCGGGCGCGATGCCGAACCAGGCGATGACGAGGCCGGCGACGGCCGGGCCGACCAGGCGGCCCAGGTTGAACGAGGCGCTGTTGAGCGCCACGGCGTTGGGCAGGTGCTCGGTGTCGACCATCTCCGAGACGAAGGTCTGGCGGGCCGGGTTGTCGACGGCCGTCGCGACACCCTGCAGGAACGCGAGGGCGTAGACGTGCCAGAGCTCGACGACCCCGGCGGCGGTGAGCACCGCGAGCAGCAGGGCCGTCACGAGCAGCGCGGTCTGGGTGAGGAAGAGGATGCGGCGCTTGGGGAAGCGGTCGACGAGCATCCCGGCGAACGGCGCGAGGATGAGGAAGGGCAGGAACTGCAGTCCCGTGACGATGCCGAGCGCCGTGGACGAGTGGTCGGTCAGGACGGTGAGCACGAGCCAGTCCTGGGCGACGCGCCCCATCCAGGTGCCGACGTTGGAGACGATCGCGCCCGAGGCGTAGATTCGGTAGTTGGGGATGGACAGCGAGTGGAAGGTGGGGCTCATTCGCTGGCCACCTTGGCGAGCACGGCGGCGGCGCGCTGGAGCAGCTCGCGCTCGTCGTCGGTCAGCTGCTCGAACCGCGAGAGCATCCACTCGTCGCGGTGCTTGCGGATGCGCTTCAGCGCCCGTCGGCCCTCGGCCGTCAGCGCCAGGATGACCTGCCGGCCGTCGGTGGGGTCGTCGGCGCGGGAGACGTAGCCGCGCTCGACGAGCATGTTGGTCGTGCGCTTCATGCTCGGGGCGGAGACGCGCTCGATGTCGGCCAGCTCGCTGTTGGTGCGGGCCGTGGCCTCGAGCCGGCACAGCACCGAGAACTGGTGCGGCGGCAGCTCACGGTCGGACTCGAAACGGACCCGCCGCGAGATGCGCATGCAGGCCAGTCGGATGTCGTTGGAGAGGGAGACGAGCTCGGCGCGGGAGAGCGCGGCGATGGGGTTCTTGGCAGTCAAGGGCGGATCCTCGGAAGTACAGTCGGGAGATGCTTAGCCTAACTCATTACCTCGGCTAATCATTCCCGGACCTTGGACAGACCGGTCCTCGCCTGCGACACGGCCCCATGCGTGAAGGCCCCCTCCCGAGCGGGAGGGGGCCTTCACGGCATACGTGGTCGGGCGACGTGACGCCCGCAGTCGTCCTGCGGGAGAGGGTCGCTCAGGTGAACAGCGACTGCAGCGGTGCCTTGACGAAGTAGATGACGAAGAAGGCGGCGACGATCCACAGCAGCGGGTGGATCTCCCGCTGGCGACCGCGCGCGATCTTGATGAGGACCCACGCGATGAAGCCCGCGCCGATGCCGACGGTGATGTTGTAGGTGAAGGGCATGAGCACGATCGTGAGGAACGCCGGCAGGGCGATCTCCATGTCGTCCCACTCGATGTTCTTGACCTGGGTCATCATCAGGAAGCCGACGATGACGAGCGCCGGGGCCGCGGCCTCGGACGGCACGACCGCGAAGAGCGGCGCGAGGAACGTCGCGAGCAGGAAGAGCACACCCGTCACGACGGAGGCGAGGCCCGTGCGCGCGCCCTCCTCGACACCGGACGCCGACTCGATGAACGACGTGTTGCTGCTGACGCCACCGGCGCCACCGGCGATGGCCGCCACCGAGTCGACGACGAGGATGCGGTCGGTGTGGGGCGGGTTGCCGTCCTCGTCGAGGAGCTTGGCCTCGGTGCCGATCGCGACGACGGTGCCCATCGTGTCGAAGAAGTCGGCGAGCAGCAGCGAGAAGACGAACATGATCGAGGTGACGACGCCGATCTTGCCGAACGAGCCGAGCAGGCTGAACTGGCCGAGGATGCCCAGGTCGGGCGTGTTGGTGATCGTGTCGGGCAGCTTGGGCACCGTGAGGGCCCACGCCGACGGGTTGGTCAGGGCGCCCGTCTTGTCGAAGACGCGCGGCCCGATGTGGAAGATCGCCTCGAGCACCATCGCCAGCGCGGTCGCCGCGACGATGCCGATGAGGATCGCGCCCTTGACCTTGCGGATGAGCAGGATCGCGATGAGGAAGACGCCGACGACGAAGACGAGGGTCGGCCACCCGTCGAGGCTGCCGCCGATGCCGAGCTCGCTCGGGACCGAGCCGGGGGTCGTGGGACGCCGCGCGAAGCCGGCGTCGATGACGCCGATGTAGGCGATGAACAGGCCGATGCCGACCGAGATCGCGACCTTGAGGGGCCCGGGGATCGCCTTGAAGACGGCCTTGCGGAAGCCGGTCAGCACGAGCACGAGGATGATGACGCCCTCGATGACCACGAGTCCCATGAGGTCGGCGAAGGTGATCTTCTCGCTCGCGTGGGTCAGCACCATGCCGGTGATGAGCCCGTTGATGCCCAGGCCCGCGGCGAGCGCGATCGGGAAGTTCGCGACGAGCCCCATGAGGATCGACATGACGCCCGCGACGACGGCCGTTCCGACCGCGACGAGCAGCTTGCTCCGCACCAGGTCGTTGGTGCCGCCGATCATGGAGCCCGAGCCGTCGACGACGCCCGAGAGGATGATGGGGTTGAGGACCACGATGTAGACCATCGTGAAGAAGGTGACGATGCCGCCTCGGACCTCACGGGCGACGGTGGACCCGCGCTCGGTGATCTTGAAGAAGCCGTCGAGCCCAGACCGGGTCGGTGTGGGAGTGGTGCGCGTATCCGTCGACATGGCGCACACCTTAGTGGCGGCGCGTTTCGGGCGCGTGACGAGACCCTAGGCTGTCTGCGTGACCGACGAGACCAGCCCCGACGTGGCCTCGGGCTCCCAGGACCCGACGACCCCCGAGATCGCGCCGCTGCACGTGCCGATGCTGCGGATCATCGAGGTCGGCCTGGGCGCGTGGCTGCTCGCGCTCGTCGTCACCCTCGTCGTGCCGGCCCTGCACCAGGGCGACCGGGACTGGTGGCCGTGGACGTGCGTGGCCGGTCTGGTCCTGGGCGGCATCGGGTGGACCTACGTCCGCCGTGGGCGGGGCAACGCCCACGACGCCGCCTGAGCGGCCCCTCCCCTCAACGCACGAACCACCCGGGTATGCCGGGTGGTTCGTCGCGTGGTCGGGCGCGGGTCAGTCGGTGACGGGGTCGTCCGAGCCGTGCTGCTCCTCGGTCGGGACCTCCGTCGGGGCCGCGGCCGCGTGCTCCGGCTCGCTCTCGGACTCGTCCCGGGCCTCGCTCTCGGGCTCGTTCGCAGACACGCGCTCGTCCTCGGCCTCGTCCTGGGCCTCGTCGGCCTCGGGCGCGGCCGCGGTTGAGGTCGCGGTCGAGGTCGCGGTCGAGGTCGCGGTCGAGGTCGCGGTCGAGGTCGCGGTCGAGGTCGCGGACTCGGCTGAGCGCTCGGCGGGCTCGAGGTCGACGGCGAACTCGTCGACGATCGGCTCGCCGACCGACAGCGGCTCGGGGTGGTCCATGTCGGTCTCGGAATGGGCACCGCAGCCGTGGTCGAGGGTGACGACGCGGCCGTCGGAGGGGCTCCACTCGTTGGCGCAGACGCCGAACGTCACGCGCAGCGCACCAGCCATCGGCAGGAAGTAGCCGCAGGTCGTGCAGTGCTCGGTGGCCTTGGCGGCGACCTCGGACGTCGGGCCGTTGTCGCCGGAGTACCACCGGCTCGCGGCGTTCTCGCGGCCCTCGGCCGACAGCACGCGCGGACGGCCGAGACCGAGCTCGAAGAACGCCATCTGGTCGACGTCCTCCTCGCCCGTGGCCTCGAAGCCGGCCTCGAGGTTGGGGTCGTCGGGGCGGAAGGGCAGCACGTCACCGGCGCCGAGGTCGCCGGGAGCCAGCCGGTCGGCATACGGAAGCCACTCGGGAGCCAGCACGGCCTCGGCGCCCGGGAGCAGGTTGGTCTCGCAGACCGTGGCCACCTTGGCGCGCGGCACGCGGGCGACGCTGACGCCCCACCGCCAGCCGCGGTAGCCCGGCGAGGTGCACTCGAACCAGTGCATGCCGAGGCGCTCCTCGAGCAGGTCCATGCCGAGGTGCGCCCCGACGGTGCCGGGCTCGGCGACCTCCTCGAGGACCCTGCGGGCGAGGTCGGACGCGGCCGCCAGCACGGCGTCGGTCCTGGGGGCGGTGGTGACGGTCATCGGCTCACTTCTCCAGCTCGTCCGCGAGGCCGCGCAGGGCGCGTGCGACGTTGGAGGCGAGCTTGCGGTCGGGGCGGCGTCCGGCGCGGTAGCCCTCACCGACGCCGTCGAGCAGCTGCACGACGTCCTCGAGGATGACGACGAGCTCCTCCGGGGTCTTGCGCTCGCGGGCGGACATGTTGGCGGCGACCGACTGGACCGGGTCGAGCAGCTTCACCGACAGCGCCTGGGCGCCCTTGCGGCCCTCGACGATGCCGAACTCGACGCGCACGCCCTTCTTCAGGGTCGTGACGCCCTCGGGGAGCGCGTTCGCGTGCAGGAAGACGTCCGCGCCGGAGTCCTCGGAGATGAATCCGAAGCCCTTGTCCGCGTCGTAGAACCTGACCTTGCCAGTCGGCACAGTCCACCTCGTTCAGTACTCGGTCGGTGCCTCACGGCACGACTCGATGGCGCTCCTTGCGCTCTTGCTCCAGCCTAACGGCTCGGCGCAAGCCGGATTCCTCGCCGCGCAGGGCGCAGGGCGCCGGTCGCCCTACGCTGGGGCATGGCCTCGCCCCTGCACCTGCACGCCTCCCGCGCCGTCCCCGTCGAGGTCGAGGCGGCGTACGACCGCCTGCTGACCCTCCCGCTCACCGAGCTGATGTCCCGGCGCTACGGGCTGTTGCCGCCGGTCCGCTCCGTGCGCGAGCAGTCCGGCCCGTGGGGCACCGTGGGACAGACGCGCACGCTCGTGCTCGCCGACGGCGGCACGATGCGCGAGCGACTCACCGAGGTCGTGCGGCCCGAGCGCTTCGACTACGTCCTGACCGACTTCACCGGTGCCTTCCGGCCCCTCGTCTCGCACGTCGACGGGAGCTGGGCCTTCGCGCCCGAGGGCACCGGGGTGCTCATCACGTGGAGCTGGACCCTGCACCCGACGAGCACGTATGCCGCGGGCGTCCTGCCGGTCGTCGGGCGCATGTGGCGGGGTTACGCACGCCAGGCGCTCGAGCAGGCCTCGGACGTCCTGCTCGGTCGCTGAGCCGCGGCGCGGCGCGGGCTCGGCGCGCTCACGGACCAAGCAGCGGCTCAGGCCGGGCTGATGCCCCAGGTGCCCGACCACTCCTCGCCCGGCGCCAGCACGACGAGCGCGTCACCGGAGTTGAAGGCGTCGGCGGGGCAGCTCATCGGCTCGACGGCGATGCCGACCTCGCCCTTGCGGTCCTCGGCGATGGCGGTGAAGACCTGCAGCCACGGGAAGGAGGCGTCGGCCCACAGGGTCGTCGTGCGGTCGGCCGCCGACACGGTGCAGCGCCACATGCCGTCGTCGTCGCGCAGGACGTCGGTGTAGGCCGTGTCGAGACGCGCGTCGCCGACCGCACGAGCCTTGCGGAAGTCGTAGGGGCCGCCGTCGACCGCATGCGTCGCAGCCGGCAGCAGCCGCTCGTCGACCTCGACCCACGTCGCGGCCGGGATGCGCAGCTCGACGTCGGGCAGCAGGGTGTCGCCGATGGCGAGGTAGGGGTGGGCGCCGTAGCCGAACGGCGCGGCGGACGGTCCGACGTTGCGGGCCGCGGTCGTCACGACGAGCCCCGAGTCGTCGAGCAGGTAGGTCGTGCGCAGGTCGAGGAAGTGGTCCCAGCCGGGCTGCGGGTGCAGGCGGTAGCCGACCGTCACGCGGTCGTCCTCGAGGTCGACGAGCTCCCACAGGGCCCAGCGGACGAGGCCGTGGCTGGCGTTGCCGCGCGGCACCTCGGTCACCGACAGCTGGTGCTCGGCGCCGCCGAAGGAGTAGCGACCGTCGCGGATCCGGTTGGGCCAGGGCATGAGCTGCTGCCCCCGGCCGGACGCGCAGGCCTCGTCGGCGCCATAGCCGGCGACGAGGTCGACGCCGTCGCGGGTCAGGGTCCGCAGGCCGCCGCCCACCTCGACGACGGTGGCCGTGAAGGGGCCGTGCCCGATGGTCCACTGCTCCCCCGTCGGGTGCGCCGGCGCGGGCTCGGCGGGTGACACGGGTGAGAGCGTGGTCATGGGGCAACGCTAGCGGGCAGGGCGGGAGCGCGAGGCCACCCCACGGCATACGGACGCGGAACGCCGGGCGGCGGGCAGTAGGTTGGGAGGATGGCCACCCCGAGCCGGAGCCTCGCCGACGACATCCGCGGTCGCAGCGACGCAGAGCTCATCGACCTCGTGCTCGCGCGCCCGGATCTCGCGCGCCCGGCGCCGGCCGACCTGACGAGCCTCGCCGCTCGCGCCGGCACGCGGGCCAGCGTGCAGCGGGCCGTCGAGGCGCTCGACCGGGGCCACCTCCAGGTGCTCGAGGCCGTCGTCGTCGCGGGCGACGGCGCCGACCGCGACGACCTGCTGCGCCTCGTCGGCAGCGACGACCGTGCGACCGTCGACGCCATCGTCACCGACCTGTGGCGCTCCGCCCTCGTGTGGCGCGGCGCCGACGGGCACCACGTCGTGCGCACGGTGCCCGAGGTGCTGGGCACGTCGGTCGCCGGTCTCGGCGCCCCGATGCGAGAGCTGCGGCCCTCGTCCCAGCCCGAGCACGCCGACCCCGACCGCATCCGGGCCGTCCTCGCCGAGGCACCCGACGACTCGCGGACGATGCTCGAGCGGATGACGTGGGGGCCGGCGTTCGGAGTGCTGCCCGCCGCCCAGCCGGGGCGCACGACGGTCCGCTGGCTGCTCGAGAACCACCTGCTCGTGCCGGTCTCGACCGACCGGGTCGCGCTGCCGCGCGAGGTCGGGCTCGTCCTGCGCGAGGGTCGGCTGCACCGGTCGGTCGAGCTGACGCCGCCCGCCATCGAGGCTCGCGCCGTCTCACTCGTCGACGCCGCGGCCGGCGGCGCCGCGAGCGAGTGCCTCACCCACGTCGACGAGCTCGCCGCCGCCTGGGGCGCCGACCCGCCGCGCGTCCTTCGCGCCGGCGGCCTGTCGGTGCGAGACCTGCGCGTCACGCAGCTGTCGCTCGACCTCGACCCCGAGCACACGGCGTTCGTCGTCGAGCTGGCGTATGCCGCCGGCCTCGTCGCCGACGACGGCGAGGTCGTGCCCGTGTGGGCTCCCACGTCGGAGATCGATGAGTGGAGCTCCAGCGAGGCCGGGCACCGGTGGGCCACGCTCGCCCTCGCCTGGCTCGGCTCGACCCGCGCGCCGCACCTCGTCGGTCGACGCAGCACGGGGACCGGACCGGCCAACGCCCTCGGCCCCGACGTGCAGTGGCCGGCCATCCGGGCGATCCGGCGCGAGGTGCTGCGCGAGCTCGCCTCGCTCGAGCCGGGATCGGCCCCCGACCATGCGTCCCTTCGCGAGCGCCTCGCGTGGCGCCGGCCCAACCGTTCGGCGGCCGTGCTCGACGAGGCCGTCGAGGCGGTGCTGCGCGAGGCGGAGTGGCTCGGCGTCACCGGACGCGGCGCCCTGTCCGACGCCGGTCGCGCGTTGGTCGCCCCCTTCGTCCCTCCGGTTCCCGGCGCCGGCGCCGGCGCCGGCGTCGGCGGCAAGGCGGGTGGTGCGAGCACCTCGACCGGCAAGCGCACCGGACGCGCCCGAAGCGACCGCGGCGCCGACATCACCTCGGACGAGCAGGACACCCCGACGGCCGAGGCGGTGGCCGAGAGTGTGGCGGCGGCCATGTCGGCCCACCTGCCTGCGCCCGTCGACCACATCCTCGTCCAGGCCGACCTGACGGCGGTCGCC
The DNA here is from genome assembly GCF_039532035.1 of Terrabacter carboxydivorans. Classification (NCBI taxonomy): domain Bacteria; kingdom Bacillati; phylum Actinomycetota; class Actinomycetes; order Micrococcales; family Intrasporangiaceae; genus Terrabacter; species Terrabacter carboxydivorans. The sequence continues at coordinate 213,948 of NZ_BAAARE010000003.1, forward strand.
CCCGGGCCCCTCGTCGGCGCCCTCGGGTCGTTCATGCGCCTGGCGGCCGACGTCGAGTCGCGCGGCGGTGCGACCGTCTACCGGTTCACGCCCGAGTCCGTGCGCCGCGCCCTCGACGCGGGCTGGACGGCGGCCGACTTCACCGAGACGGTGCGCCGGTCGAGCCGCACCCCCGTGCCGCAGCCCCTCGAGTACCTCGTGTCCGACGTCGCGCGCAAGCACGGCCAGACCCGGATCGGCGGCGCAGCCGCCTACATCCGCTCCGACGACGAGGCGGTGCTCGACACGATGCTCGCCTCGCGCGACCTCGCTCCCCTGCGCCTGCGGCGGCTGGCCCCGACCGTGCTCGTGTCGTCAGCCGACCCTCGCGTGCTCGTGGACCTGTTGCGCGACAACGGTTTTGCGCCCGTGCACGAGGGGCAGGACGGCACGGTCGTGCACGCCGAGACGCCCCGCCGCCGGGCCGGGACGCGACGCAGGGGGCCGGGCCCGATGGTCTCCCCCGTCGACCGGCCCTACACGCAGTCGCTCGTCGACGGCCTGCGCGCCGCCGAGGCCACCGCCGACCAACGGCGCGCGGAGGACGAGAGCAAGGCCGGGCCGCGCATCCAGGCGATGGACCCCGTCGTCACGCTGTCGCTGCTGCGCGACGCGGTGGCCGACCGGCACGGCGTCTGGATCGGCTACTCCGACGGCCACGGCGCGACGAGCCGGCACCTCATCCACCCGCAGAAGGTCGAGGGTGGCCGCGTCCGAGCGACGGACGAGTCCGGTCACGAGAAGTCCTTCTCGGTGCACCGCATCACCGGCGCCACGACCGAGAGCTGAGCGGCCTTGTCGGGCAACGGGACTCGCGAAGGGCACCGGCCGGCATATGTGCTCCACGACCACCGCAAGCCGCGGCCGCACTTCGACCTGCGGCTCGAGGAGGGCGGCGTGCTGCGGTCCTGGGCGGTGCCCAAGGGGCTGCCGACGTCGAGCCGGCACGACCGGCTGGCCGTGGCGGTCGACGACCACGCGATGGACCACCTCGCCTACACCGACGAGCACAAGTCGGTCGCCGACACCGGCTGGTGGGAGGAGGAGTCACGCGACGACCACCGGATCGTCTTCGTGCTCCACGGCCAGGGCGAGCCGCGGCGCTACGCGCTGATCCGGACCGACCGCGACTGGCTGCTCCACCTCACCAAGGACCAGCCTCCCGCCTGACTCCCCCCACGGTCGAGGGGCCACGACCCGGGTCCCGGTTCGTGGCCTCTCGACGGTGGTCAGGCGCCGGCGAGGGCGCGCACGACGTTGCTCGGCGAGGGCCGGCCCAGCTGACCCGCCATCCACACCGACGTCTCCACGAGCGCGTCGAGGTCGACCCCGGTCTCGACGCCGGCGCCGTGCAGCGCCCAGACGAGATCCTCCGTCGCGAGGTTGCCGGTGGCCGACTTCGCGTAGGGGCAGCCGCCGAGACCACCGGCAGCCGCGTCGACGACGGAGACGCCGTCGCGCAGGGCGGCCATCGTGTTGGCGAGCGCCTGGCCGTAGGTGTCGTGGAAGTGCACAGCGACGCGATCGGTGCCGATGCCGCGCGCGTCGAGCGCCTCGAGGAGGCGGTGCACGTGGCCCGTCGTGCCGACGCCGATCGTGTCGCCGAGGCTGAGCTCGTGGCAACCAAGGTCCATGAGCCGCTCGGCCGTGTCGACGACCTGCTGGACCGGCACCGGCCCCTCCCACGGGTCGCCGAAGCACATGGAGACGTAGGCGCGCACCCACATGTCGTCGGCCAGCGCACGCTTCACGACCGGCTCGAACATGGCGTACTGCTCGCTGACCGACCGGTTGAGGTTCTTCTGCGCGAAGGTCTCGGTGGCCGAGCCGAAGATGGCGATCGCGGTCAGGCCGAGCTCCTCGGCGCGGTCGAGGCCGCGCTCGTTGGGCACGAGGGCTGGGCGCCGGCGCCCGAGCCCGTCGGCACCGAGGGCCGCGAGCACCTCCTCGGCGTCGCCCATCTGCGGCACCCACCTCGCCGGCACGAACGACGTCGTCTCGATGGTGCCGAGCCCGGCCGCCTCGAGCCGGCGGATGAACTCGACCTTCGTCGAGGCCGGCACGACGGTCTTCTCGTTCTGCAGCCCGTCGCGGGGGCCGACCTCGTAGATCGTCACCTTGGGGGGCAGCCCCGTCGCCGCCTCGACCTGTGGGGATCGCATGCGCCCATACTGTCAGGCGTGACCTCGCGCCCCGGGAACACCCGCACGCCACGATTGGTTGGACGAGTCGATGAATGACGGACCGCTGATCGTGCAGAGCGACAAGACCCTCCTCCTCGAGGTCGACCACCCGAACGCCGAGTCGGCGCGGCGCGCCATCGCGCCCTTCGCCGAGCTCGAGCGCGCACCCGAGCACGTGCACACCTACCGGATCACCCCGCTCGGGCTGTGGAACGCCCGCGCCGCCGGGCACGACGCCGAGCAGGTCGTCGACGCCCTCATGACGCACAGCCGGTATGCCGTCCCGAACGCGCTGCTCGTCGACGTGGCCGACACGATGGACCGCTACGGGCGCCTCACCCTCGAGAAGGAGGGGCTCGCCGACTCCGAGGAGGGCACCCGGCTCGTGCTGCGCACGACGGACCGCCCGGTGCTCGAGGAGGTGCTGCGGCACAAGAAGATCAAGCCGCTGACCGGCGAGCGTCTCGACGACCTGGCCGTCGTCGTGCACCCGAGCGAGCGCGGCACCCTCAAGCAGGAGCTGCTCAAGATCGGCTGGCCCGCCGAGGACCTCGCCGGCTACGTCGACGGCGAGGCGCACCCCATCGACCTGCAGGAGGACGGCTGGCACCTGCGCCCCTACCAGCAGCACGCCGTCGACGGCTTCTGGCACGGCGGCTCCGGCGTCGTCGTGCTCCCCTGCGGCGCGGGCAAGACGCTCGTCGGCGCGGGCGCCATGGCGGCCGCCAAGGCGACGACGCTCATCCTCGTGACCAACACCGTCAGCGCGCGGCAGTGGAAGGACGAGCTGATCAAGCGCACGACGCTGACCGAGGACGAGATCGGCGAGTACTCCGGCGCCCGCAAGGAGATCCGACCCGTCACCATCGCGACCTACCAGGTGCTGACGACGAAGCGGAAGGGCGCCTACGCGCACCTCGACCTGCTCGACGCCCGCGACTGGGGCCTCGTGGTCTACGACGAGGTGCACCTGCTGCCGGCGCCGATCTTCCGCATGACGGCCGACCTGCAGGCGCGCCGCCGCCTCGGCCTGACGGCGACCCTCGTGCGCGAGGACGGCCGGGAGGCCGACGTCTTCAGCCTCATCGGCCCGAAGCGCTTCGACGCGCCGTGGAAGGACATCGAGGCCCAGGGCTACATTGCTCCCGCGGACTGCGTCGAGGTGCGGGTCAGCCTCCCCGACGGCCAGCGGATGGCGTATGCCGTCAGCGAGCCCGAGGAGCGCTACCGCCTCGCGTCGTGCTCCGACGCCAAGCTGCCCGTCGTCGAGAAGCTCGCGAAGCAGCACGCCGGCGAGCCGACGCTCGTCATCGGGCAGTACCTCGACCAGCTGCACGAGGTCGCCGAGCGCCTTGGGGCCGAGGTGATCACCGGCGAGACGACGGTCAAGGAGCGCCAGCGCCTCTACGACGCGTTCCGCTCCGGCGAGATCACGACCCTCGTCGTCAGCAAGGTCGCGAACTTCTCCATCGACCTGCCCGAGGCCAGCGTCGCGATCCAGATCAGCGGAACCTTCGGCTCGCGCCAGGAGGAGGCCCAGCGCCTCGGCCGGGTCCTGCGCCCCAAGGGTGACGGCCGTACCGCGCACTTCTACACGATCGTGTCGCGGGACACCGTGGACGCGGACTTCGCCGCGCACCGCCAGCGCTTCCTCGCCGAGCAGGGCTACGCCTACCGGATCGTCGACGCCGACGACCTCTGAGCGGTCCCGGAGGCTCTCCGGACCCGAACGACCACCCGGGTCTCGCTCGCCGCGGTCCGTCGCGGTAGCGGTTCGTCGAGGCCGCGGTCCGTCGCGGCAGCGGTTCGTCGACGCCGCGGCCTGTCGACGCCCGTCGTCGACGCGACAACGGGCGGGCAAGCGGCCTCCCCTGGAGCCCGCATCGGCCGTGTCTCTCAGGCCGGCCCGAGGGTGGATCCGACCAATTCCCAGCGAACTCCCAGCAAACGTGCCGACACTGTTCCTGTGGACACCCAGACAGCGCCGGCCGCAGAGGCCCGCCTGCTCGTCGTCGAGGACGAGCCGAACATCCGTGAGCTGCTCGCGACCTCGCTCCGGTTCGCCGGCTTCGAGGTCGAGACGGCCGGCGACGGCACGACCGCCCTCGCCATGGCCGCCGAGTCAGAGCCCGATCTCGTCGTGCTCGACGTCATGCTCCCCGACGTCGACGGCTTCGAGGTCACGCGCCGGCTGCGTGACCGCGGTCGCCAGCAGCCCATCGTCTTCGTCACCGCGCGCGATGCGACGGGCGACAAGATCCAGGGCCTGACCGTGGGCGGCGACGACTACGTCACCAAGCCGTTCAGCCTCGAGGAGGTCATCGCGCGCATCCGCGCCGTGCTGCGCCGCACGCGCGGCCAGGCCGACGACGGCGCGACCCTGCGATTCCACGATCTCGAACTCAACGAGGACTCCCACGAGGTGCGTCGTGGCGGCCGGGTCATCGACCTGTCCCCCACCGAGTTCAAGCTCCTGCGCTACCTGCTGCTCAACCCCAACCGGGTGCTGTCGAAGCTGCAGATCCTCGACCACGTCTGGGACTACGACTTCCGCGGCGAGTCCGGCATCGTCGAGTCCTACATCTCCTACCTGCGCCGCAAGATCGACGCCGACGGGCCCTCCCTCATCCACACCAAGCGCGGTGTGGGTTACGTTCTGCGGGTGCCCCCCGAGCTGACCACCCCCTGACCGGATGGTCGTCGTGACCGCCCGGCCGGCCGTCCCACGGGGCGGCCGGAACGGCCCGCTGCCCCGCCTGCAGGCCATGCCCCTGCGGTGGCGCCTGCTCGCCGTCACGCTCGGCCTCATCGCCGTGGCGCTCGCCATCACCTCGATCGTCGTCGGCGCCCTGCTGCGCGTCTACCTCCTCAACCAGACCGAGCAGGAGCTCAAGGTCTACGCCGCGAGCCTGAGCTCGATCGACCCGGCCGAGCTGCCAGAGGCCAAGACCCAGCTGCCCACCGGTTTCACGACCCGGGTGATCGACCTGCGCACGGGCAAGTCCAACTCCCTGGCCGAGGCGGTCACCGAGTCGGACCAGGCCGAGATCCCGAACCTGCGCGCCACCGACCCCCAGGTGACGGAGCGAACCCCATTCCGCATCGGGTCCTCCGACGGTGACGCCGAGTGGCTGGCCCTCGCGCAGCTCAACGCGTCGCGCAACGAGATCTACGTGCTGGCGCTGCCGCTCAACCCCCTCGACCGCACCGTCAACCAGTTCCAGCTCTACGCGGCCGGCATCGGCGCCATCACCCTCATCGTCACGGCCACCCTCGGCTGGTACCTCATCCGGCGCACGTTCCGTCCGCTGACCCGGATCGAGGACACCGCCGCCCAGATCGCGGTGGGCGACCTGACCCAGCGCATCGACGTGCCCGACACCGACGACGAGGTGGCCTCGCTGTCGCGCTCGCTCAACGTCATGCTCGCCCGCATCGAGCAGAGCTTCGCCGTGCGCGAGGCCAACGAGGCAAAGATGCGTCGTTTCATCGCCGACGCCTCGCACGAGCTGCGCACCCCCCTGGCCGCCGTCGGCGGCTACGCCGAGCTCTACCGCCAGGGCGCCCTGCCGACCAGCGACGCCGTGACCGGCGCGATGGGCCGAATCGAGTCCGAGGCGCACCGCATGAGCGGCCTCGTCGAGGACCTGCTCACCCTGGCCCGCCTCGACGGCGAGCGCCCGCTCGAGCTGCAGACCGTCGACCTCGCCGTGCTCGCCGCCGACGCGGCCCAGGACGCGCGGACCATCGCTCCCGACCGGCACATCGTCGCCACCGGTATCAACGGGCCCATCGAGCCGACGGAGCTGCGGGCCGACGAGCAGCAGCTGCGGCAGGTCGTCACCAACCTCGTGACCAACGCAAGGGTGCACACCCCCGCCGGCACGCCCATCGAGATCCTCGTCGGGCGCGTCGACGCCCAGCGGGTCGCCCTCCACGTGCGCGACCACGGACACGGCATACCCAAGGCCGAGCGGGCGGACGTCTTCGAGCGCTTCTACCGCGCCGACCGCTCGCGCAGCCGCGGCAAGGGTGGCGGCAACGGGCTCGGCCTCGCCATCGTGCACGCCATCGTCGACGCCCACGGCGGCTCGGTCCGCGTGCAGGAGACCCCCGGCGGCGGTGCGACGTTCGTCGTCGAGCTGCCCGCCCGTGGCCGGCCGGGCGAGAGCGAGCAGCTCGTCACCGCTGCGGCCCAAGGCACAGCCGATTCCTAGGATTGGCACAACCGGGTCCAAAGCTGGGTAGGTCTGATGGAGGCAACAGACCAGAGCGAGGAGGAGCCATGACCTTGGCACCTGAGGACCACACCCAGCAGATCCCGCAGGGCGGCTACTACAGCCAGTCCGCACCGCCCGCGCCGCCGGCCCCGCCGACGCCGCCGCTGGGTGAGGGCAGCCGCCCCGCGCCGAAGCGCGAGAACCGCTTCGGCCAGACCGTGGGTGTCGCCCTGCTCGCTGCCGTCCTCGCCAGCGGTGGCACGTATGCCGCCACGCAGCTCGGCGGCCAGTCCACCGCCACCGGGACGACGTCCGCCGCCACGGCGACGACGAACCCGAACCAGAACAGCTCGCCCACGGTCGTGCAGGGCAACGCCTCGGCACCCGACTGGACGGCGGTCGCCGCCGCGGTCTCGCCGAGCGTCGTCAGCATCGACGTCACGACCCAGCAGGGCGCCGGCGCCGGCTCGGGCGTCGTCTTCGACAACCAGGGCCACATCCTCACCAACAACCACGTCGTCGAGGGCGCCTCGGGCAACGGCTCGATCACCGTGACCCTGAGCGACGGGCGCACCTACGCCGCCACGGTCGTCGGCACGGACCCCTCCACCGACCTCGCCGTCATCAAGCTGACCAACGGCCCCAAGGACCTGACGCCGATCACCCTCGGCAACTCCGAGTCGCTCAAGGTCGGCGACCCGGCCATGGCCGTCGGCAACCCGCTCGGCCTGTCCGGCACCGTCACGACGGGCATCATCTCGGCCCTCAACCGTCCCGTCAGCACCGGCACGTCGAGCCAGTCGCCCTTCGGGCAACAGGCCTCCGGTGACGAGGTCGTCACCAACGCCATCCAGACGTCGGCCGCGATCAACCCCGGCAACTCCGGCGGGGCGCTCGTCAACGGCAAGGGCGAGCTCATCGGCATCAACAGCTCGATCGCCTCGCTCGGCCAGAGCTCGAGCGGCAGCCAGAGCGGCAACATCGGCATCGGCTTTGCCATCCCCGTCAAGGAGGCCCGGTCGATCGCCGACCAGCTCATCAAGAACGGCAAGGCCGAGCACTCCTTCCTCGGCGTCAGCACCCGCGACACGGTCGTCTCCGACGGAACCGCCAAGCGCGCCGGCGCCCAGGTCGTCTCGGTCAGCCCCAACACCCCCGCCGCGAGCGCAGGCCTGAAGAACGGCGACGTCATCATCGCCGTCGACGGCCAGCGCATCGACTCCGCCACCGCACTCGTCGCGCAGATCCGCGAGATGACCGTCGGCGACAAGGCCACCCTGACCGTCATCCGCGGCGGTGCCCGCCAGGACGTCCCCGTGACGCTCGCCGCCAAGCCGGCCAGCTGAGGCCGGTCCCCCACACTTCGCGCCGGGACGCGGACAGGGTCCTCGCCCTGGACGTGACCCGGGCGAAGCCAGCTCCCCGAGGACGTATGCCGTCCGGCTCGCACCCGTTCCCCGCCACCACGCTCCCGGTGGTGGGGAGCAGGCGCCGGCCGGACGGCATACGTCATCTCCCCCGCTCCGGCGGATTGGGGAGCGGGGCGACCGCCCGCGTACCCTTGCGCGGTGAGTGACACCGAGACCCCGCTGGACCCTGCCGCCGTCGTGCGCCTCGACCCCGAGGACGTCGCGACCGCCGTGCGGGTGCTCGCGCTGGCTCCCTCGCTCGAGATCGACGACCCGGACTTCGAGACCCTGAAGCGCGCGGCGTCGCTGATGTACAAGCGGCTCAAGAAGGACCGTCGCAACGCCAAGACGTGGGCCGAGCGCAAGGCCGACCGGCAGGTCATCGAGTCGACGGCCACCGGATCACCCATGCGGATCGACGACGAGACCAAGGGAATCCCGTTGGTCTCCAACGCGACCGGGGCCTTCGCCGGCGAGCTGGTCAACCCTCGCGGCTGCTACATCTGCAAGCGCGACTACACGCTCGTCGACGCGTTCTACCACTGGCTGTGCCCCGAGTGCTCGGCCCGCTCGCACGCCAAGCGCGACCAGCGCACCGACCTCACCGGCAAGCGCGCGCTGCTCACCGGGGGCCGCGCCAAGATCGGCATGTACATCGCCCTGCGACTGCTCCGCGACGGCGCCCACACGACGATCACGACGCGCTTCCCCAAGGACGCGATGCGCCGCTTCTCCGCGATGGAGGACTCGGCCGACTGGATCCACCGGCTCAAGATCGTCGGCATCGACCTGCGCGACCCGACCCAGGTCGTCGCCCTCGCCGAGGAGGTCAGCGCCGCCGGACCGCTCGACATCCTCGTCAACAACGCCGCGCAGACCGTGCGCCGCTCCCCCGGCGCCTACAGCAACCTCGTCGAGCTCGAGTCGGCGCCGCTGCCCGACGGCGTGGCGCTGCCCGAGATGGTGACCTTCGACCGGATCAGCGAGGCGCACCCTGCCTCGATCGCCGGCGCCCTCGGCAACCACGCCGTCGCCCACCACGACGGCGAGTCGGTCGAGCACGCCGTCGCCGCCCAGACGGCCGCCTCGATGACGGCACTCGCGCTGTCGGCCGGCCACGCGAGCCTCGAGGCGCACCGGGCCGGCACCGCCGTCGACGCCGGTGGCCTGCTGCCCGACCTCCAACACAACAACTCGTGGACCCAGAAGGTCGAGGAGGTCGACCCGCTCGAGCTGCTCGAGGTGCAGCTGTGCAACTCGACCGCACCGTTCATCCTCGTCTCGCGGCTGCGCCCGGCCATGCGTGCGGCGGTCGCCGGCGGTGCCCGACGCGCCTACGTCGTCAACGTCTCGGCGATGGAGGGCCAGTTCTCCCGCCGCTACAAGGGGCCGGGCCACCCGCACACCAACATGGCCAAGGCCGCGCTCAACATGATGACCCGCACGAGCGCCGGCGAGATGTTCGAGGCCGACCGCATCCTCATGACCGCCGTCGACACCGGCTGGATCACCGACGAGCGGCCCCACGACGAGAAGCTGCGCATCGCGGCCGAGGGGTGGCACGCGCCGCTCGACCTCGTCGACGGCGCCGCCCGCGTCTACGACCCGATCGTGCGGGGCGAGGCCGGCGAGGACCTCTACGGCTGCTTCGTCAAGGACTACGAGCCCAGCCCCTGGTGACGCGACGGGCTGTCAGGGCCCGATCGTGGTGCTTTACCCCATACGGGTGGCGGCGCCGCTCAGGTGAGGGGCTTGGCGTACCAGACCTCGGCGTAGAAGGCGTCGGAGAAGGCCGGCACCTCGACCCAGCCGTGCCGCACGTAGAGCGCCCGGGCCTCCTCGAGGTCCAGGCGGGTGTCGAGGCGCATCGCGGACACTCCCCAGACCCGGGCGATCTCCTCGGCGCAGGCCAGCAGCGCCCCACCCAGCCCGGCTCGGCGGTGCTCGGGTCGCACGTAGAAGCGGCGCAGCTCCGCCACCCGGCTGCCGGTCTCGTCGCGCAGCAGCCGCAGCCCCACGCACCCAGCGAGCACGCTGGCGTCGTCGGCCCGACGCGCCACGACGAACTCGCCCGTCGGAGTGGCCAGGTCGTCGCTGCGCATCTGCGGGAAGCCGGTCTCGATCTCCTCCGGTGTGGAGTCGCGACCCTGCCGGTGCTGGTACCACCGGTCGCTGACGTCGACGTAGTAGTCGTGCAGCAAGGCCTCGCAGACCGGGTCGCGCACGTCGGCCAGCTCGATGACCCAGGGGCCGTGCCCGTCGACCGTCACGTCGGAGGTCACGTCGCCGGTTCCGGGGTGGCGGTCCGCGGTGCGTCGGTCTGCGGCGGGGCGGTCTGCGGCGGGGCGGTCTGCGGCGGGGCGGTCTGCGGCGGGGCGGTCTGCGGCGGGGCGGTCCGCGAGACGCCGTCGGCGATGACCTCGGTCATCAGCGCGACGAGGTCACGGCGACGACGGTCGGGCTCGGCGGCATACGTCGACGGGTCGTCGGGGCGCTCGCGCACGCGCAGTCCCTCCTCGATGATCTCGCGGTGCTGCGGGTAGGCCGCCAGCGCCCACCGTCCCGCCCCCGACTTGGACGTCGGACGACCGGTGACGAGCAGGTGCACGAGACGGGACGCCCCCAGGGCTCCCCACTCGGCCGCCTGCGGCAGCGACGCCTCACGCGGGTGGTGCTCCATCGCCTCGAGCTGCGATCGCCAGTAGGTGTCGAGGTTCTCGAGCGTCGAGGCGTGCAGCGCGTCATCGTCGCTCCAGATGGTCAGGTCGCGAAGGTCCTTGCCCCACAAGGTGACTCCGTGGTCGCGCAGCTCGCGCCAGGTGATGTGCTTGACGTCGGCGTGGGTGCCGACGTCGAACCACTGGTGCAGCACCCCGGGCACGTCGGGCACGACGTCGGGCGAGCCGGAGAGGTCGTCCGCAGTGACGTAGAAGCCGTCGTATGCCGGCGCGGGCCACCGCTTGTCGAGCTCGGCGTGCACCTGCCGCAGCACCTCGGTGTCGGCCGGTGTGGCTCGCCGGCTCGTGACGGCGACGAAGTCGATGTCGCTGCCGCCGTGGAACTCGCCGTCGAAGCCGAGCGAGCCGTGGAGGTGGAGCCCCTCGAGCAGCCCGGGCGCCTGCTCGTCGAGCAGCGCGAGGTGCGCGTCGCTCACGGCACGGACGACGCCGGGCAGCTCGTCGCGGGTGGGGGTGCCACGCGGTCAGACGGTCGCGCCGGACGCCGCCCCGGATGCCGCACCGAACGTCGCACGCGACGCGAGCGCCTCACGCAGCTCGGCGTCGGCGTCGACGAGGGAGCGGTGCACGGCCGGCGTCAGGTCGTCGCGGGCGATCGCCGCGGCGCTGAGCCGCGCCGTCTCGTCGGTGAAGACGCGCGGGAAGGCGACGAGCACGACCCGGGACAGGGCGTCCTCCCCCACCCAGCCCGACATGGCCGGGACGTCGCTGAAGTAGCGCGGGACGTAGTCCTCCACGAGCGAGTCGTCGGGCGCCACCCAGAAGCCGCGGGCCAGGTGGACCATCTCGTAGTTGGAGCGCCCCTGGCGGGTCGTCAGCTGCTCCCAAGCCCACGCCTTGGCGTCGGCGTCCGGCAGGCTGGCCCGGCACATCAGCGCGTTGAGCCCACCCTGGAGCGTGTCGTCCTTGGCGCGGAAGCCGTCGACGTCGGCGACCCCGATGAGGCCGCGCGAGGCGAGGTTGCGCACGACGATCCAGCGGAAGTCGCCGTCGTCCTCGAGCCCGGCGGGCAGCCCCTTGCCGTCGGCCCAGGCGCGCAGCAGGGCCTCGTCGTCGCTGGTGCCGGCGACGAGACGGGCCGCCGCGAGGGACTCGGTCGTGCCCGCGTCGGCGCGCTCGAGCAGCCCCACGCCGGCGCGGTTGAGGCGGGCGAGGGCGGCGTCCTGCCGGTCGCGCGGGACGAAGTACGGCACGACGCGGTGCTCGGCGTAGGCCGCGACGCGCGTCAGGATCGAGGAGTTCGTCTCGTGGGGCCATGCGGCGTCGAAGACGTCGAGGAACGCCTCGGGCGAGGCCGTGGCGCCGTGCACCCCGTCGATGAGCGAGGACCACACGACGGCGCGAGCCTGCTCGTCGGGGATCTGTCCGAGCTGGGCCGGGAGCGCCGCGATGGTGCTGTCCGACAGGCGAACCCGCGCCCAGGTCAGGTCCGAGGCGTTCGGGACGAGGACCGCGGGCTCGGGCGTGCCCTCGAGCTCGGCGAGGGTCGTCTCGGGCCCGGTGATCGTCGCCCGGACCCGGCCGAGCTCGCGCCCGTCGGTCCAGCCGGCGAAGTCGAACGCGTGGGGCCGGTCGGCCGGTCGGTCGGCCGGCGTCTCGCGACGGACGACGGCCGAGTCGATGACGCCGCCCTGCTCCTCGAGCCCGACCGAGATGGTGTCGCGGTCGGCGGTGAGCAGCCAGGCGCGGGACCACGCCTCGAGGTCCTTGCCGCTGGCCGTCTCGATGGCGCCGAGGAAGTCGGCGAGCGTGCCGTTGCCGTAGGACTTGTCGGTCAGGTAGGCACGGACCCCGGCGATGAACTGGTCGTCACCGACGTAGGCGATCAGCTGGCGCAGCGTGGCCGCGCCCTTGGCATACGAGATGCCGTCGAAGTTCTGCAGGGCGCTCTGCGCGTCGAGCGCCTCGACGCCGGCGACGGGGTGCGTCGAGGGCGAGCGCTCGGCGCCGTAGCCCCACACCTTGCGCACGATCGAGGAGTCGACCCAGGCGTCGGTGTAGTCGGTCGCGTCGACGAGGCACCGGTGGCTCATGTACTCGGCGAAGCTCTCGTTGAGCCAGAGGTCGTCCCACCACTTCATCGTCACGATGTCGCCGAACCACATGTGCGACATCTCGTGGCTGACGGTGTTGGCGCGGGTCAGCAGCTCGTCGCGCGTCGCGGCACCGCGGTAGAGGTACTGGTCGCGGAAGGTGACGCAGCCGGGGTTCTCCATGGCACCGGCGTTGAACTCGGGCACGAAGACCTGGTGGTACTCGCCGAACGGGTAGCGGATGCCGAAGAGGCCGTGGAAGTAGTCGAACGACCGCTTCGTGACGTCGAAGAGCTCGGCCGCGTGGCGCTCGAGCGGCTCGCGCAGCGACGCGCGGGCGTGCACCCCGAGAGGTATGCCGTCGTGCTCGTCGCGCACGGAGACGTAGGGTCCCGCGCACACCGTCATGAAGTACGTCGCGAGCGGCTTCGTCGTGGCGAGGGTCCACGTGCCGGCGCCGGCCTGCGTGGCCGCGCCGTTGCCGATGACCGTCCAGTCGAGCGGCGCGTGGACGGTGACGTCGTAGGGCGCCTTGAGGTCGGGCTGGTCGAAGCAGGCGTAGACGCTGGGGGCGGCGTCGAGGAACAGGTGGCCGTAGACGTAGTCGAGGTCGTCGGCGGGGTCGGTGGCGCGGTGCAGGCCCTGCCCGTCGTGGCTGTAGGCCATCGTCGCGGCGACGACGAGCTCGTTGTCGGCAGCGAGGCCCGACAGGGTCAGGCGACCGTCGACGACGGCATCGGGGTCGAGCGACTCGCCGTTGAGCGAGACCGTCTCGACCGAGCGGGCCTTGAGGTCCACCCAGGAGTCGGCACCCGGCTCGGCGCACGTGAAGCGGACGACGGTGCGCGAGCCGAAGACCTCCGCGCCCTGGTCGAGGTCGAGCTCGACGGCATACGACGTGACGGTGATCAGCGAGGATCGCTCGCGGGCTTCGGCCAGGGTGAGACTGCGCATAGGGGCGAGCCTGCCAGATCGGCGGGCCGGTCGTCGCCCGGGTTGCCGGACGGCTGCGCCGCGCGTCGGGATCAGCGGTGCAGCGGGCCGCCGGCCATGCTCTCCAGGCGTGCGATGCGCTGGTCCATCGGCGGGTGGGTCGAGAGGAACCGGGTCACGTCCTGCGCCCGGAACGGGCTGGCGATCATCATGTGGCTGGCGTTGACGATGTCCTGGGACGGGGCGAGCGGTGCACGGGCCACACCCGACTCGAGCTTGCGCAGCGCCGAGGCGAGGGCGAGGGGGTCGCCGGTGAGCTTGGCGCCGTCCTCGTCGGCGTCGTACTCGCGGGTGCGGCTGATCGCCATCTGGATCATCATCGCGGCGAGTGGTGCGAGCAGGCTCATCGCCAGAAGGGCGAAGGGGTTGGGGCGGTCCTCGTCGGAGCTGCCGCCACCGAACATGCTCGTGAACATCAGCATCTGCCCGACGGAGGTGATGACGCCGGCGATCGCGGCCGCGACCGAGCTGGTCAGGATGTCGCGGTTGTAGACGTGCATGAGCTCGTGGCCGAGGACGCCGCGCAGCTCGCGCTCGTCGAGCAGGCCGAGGATGCCCTCGGTGCAGCAGACGGCGGCGTTCTGCGGGTTGCGGCCCGTCGCGAAGGCGTTCGGGGCCTCGGTGGGGCTGATGTAGAGCCGCGGCATCGGCTTGCCGGCGGCCGTCGACAGCTCGCGGACGATGCGGTACATCGCCGGCGCCTGCGCCTCGGAGACGGGGTAGGCGTGCATGGCGCGGATGGCGAGCTTGTCGCTGTTCCAGTAGCCGTAGAAGGTCGTCGCGACGCCGATGAGCGCGAAGACCCAGATGAAGCGCCCGCCACCGACGAGGGCGCCGATGCCGAGCAGGAGGGCCCAGATGCCGCCGAAGAGGGCGGCCGTCTTGAGCCCGTTGAAGTGGTTGTGCATGTCGGGTGAACGACCGGCTCCGGGGTGGTGTTCCCGCTGGGAGTCCTCTGAGAGGGCGCTGGACGCGGCAGCCCGACTCCCCTGTGTGACACACGCCTCAAAGCGGACTCGTTGAAACGGCAACTCATCTACTACGTGCGGTAGTAGTTTGGCCGTGTTGGGGAAACCGACACCCTTCCGATGAAAGAAGCGAACGATGCGCAAGACACTCGACAAGCTGATCTCGTGGACCGGCCTCATCATGGCCGCCGTGCTCGTGGTCGCCGGCGGACTGCTGATGTACGCGAGCAGCTTCGTCGCGAACAACGTGCACGAGCAGCTGAGCCAGCAGAACATCACGATGCCGGCCGCCGCAGCCCTCGAGACCCAGGCCCAGAAGGACGCGCTCCTGCAGTACGCCGGCCAGCAGATGACGACCGGCGACCAGGCCAAGGCCTTCGCCGACCACTACATCCTCGTCCACATGAACGCCGCGTCGAACAACCGCACGTACGAGGAGGTCTCGGGCGAGTTCCTCAAGATGTCGAAGGACCCGAACGCCGACCAGGCCAAGGTCGCCGAGCTGGGCCAGCTGCGCCAGACGCTCTTCATGGGCAACACCCTCCGGGGCCTGCTCCTCAACGCCTACGCCTTCGGCACGATGGGCACCATCGCCCTCTACGCAGCCATCGGCGCCTTCGTGGGAGCCGCCCTCCTGCTGGCCCTCGGCCTGCTGGGCCTGCGCCACGCGAAGACCGCGGAGGACGCCGCTACGCTCCAGACCGGCCAGCCGCGGGTGGTCCCGCAGACAGCCTGACCACCGGGCCCCGGTCGGCGCCCCCGCCACACGGCGCACGACCGGACGGAACGGCCCCGGGACCTCGGTCCCGGGGCCGTTCGGCGTCGGACTACGGCAGCTGGTCTCGGCGGGGGCGGGACGAGTCAGCCGGTGTCGGACGAGGTCAGCCGAGCAGCCGCAGCAGCAGGTCGGGCTGAACGCTGACGACGACGAGGACGGCCGAGGCGAGCATGAGCCCGGCGACGACGAGCGGTCGGCGCTGCGACATGGCGAGCGGCGCGCCCTCGCCGCCCGACGCTGCCGTGGCACCCGCGGGCTCGAGCGGCGCCTCGGGTGCCGGCGCGGCCACCGGCTCGGGCGAGGTCTCGGTGATGACGGCCCGTAGCCAGCGGAGGTAGACGGCGACACCGATGACCGCGTTGACCGCCGCGATGGCGGCCAGCCAGATCCAGCCCTCGGCGACGACCGGTCGCAGCGCCGTGATCTTGCCGACGAGGCCGATGACGCCGGGAGGCAGACCGGCGAGGGAGGTCAGCGCCAGCACGAGCGCCCCGGCACGCCACGGGCTGCGCCGCCAGAGCCCGTCGTAGTCGCCGATCGACCGTCCCCTGCCGCCCTGGTCGCGCAGCGTGACGGCCACGACGGAGAACGCGACGAGGGTCGCGACGACGTAGGTGAGCAGGTAGGTGGCGCTCGCACCGACACCGAGCGCGGAGATGCTGACGAGCGGGAGCACGACCCACCCGGCCTGCGCGACCGTCGACCAGGCCAGCAGCCGCACGACGTCGTCCTGGCGCAGGGCCATGACGTTGCCGAGCGTCATGCTGAGCGACGCGAGCACGGCGATGGCGAGCACGGCCGGGGTGCCGAGCACCGCGACGCTGCGCAGCACGACGAGCAGGGCCGCGAGCGCGGCCACCTTGGAGACCGTCGCGAGGAAGGTCGCGACCGGCACCGACGAGCCGGCGTATGCCGTGGGCGTCCACGCGTGGAAGGGCACGAGGGAGAGCTTGAAGCCGACGCCGGCCACGATGAGCACCGTCGCGAGCGCCACGACGCCGCCCGACACGGAGGAGTAGACGACGGGCGAGGCGGCTTGGGTCACGGTCACGGACCCCGTGCCCGGGACGCCGGCGGCGAAGGCACCACCGGACGAGAGCGCGGCGTCGGGGGTCAGGAACGGGCTGCCCGTCGCGGCGAACCACAGGGCGACGCCGAGCGCGAGCAGCGCGAAGGAGACGAGCGAGGTGACGAGCAGCTGCGTGGCGCCGGCGACGGCCGACCGCCGGCCGGAGAGGGCCACGAGCGCGATGACCGGGAGGGTCGCGAGCTCGAGGGCGACGAGCCACGTGCCGACGTCGCGGCTCGCGGCGACGACGATCGTGCCTGCGAGCGCGGCGAGGAGCAGCACGGCCTCGACCGGCTCGCGGGTGCTGTCGGACGGACGGGTGCGGCGTGTGCGCGGCCACGCCAGCGCGATGCAGACGGCCGCCGCGAGGGCCGCGGCGAGCTGGAGCGTGCTGGCCAGGGCGTCGGCCTGCCAGAGGCACACCTGCGGCAGCCCGTCGACGCTCGGCAGCGAGCCGGCAGCCCCGGCGGCAACGGGTCCTCGACCGGTCAGGCAGAAGGTCTCGCGCGTCGTGCCGCCGCCGAGGGCGAGCCCCGGGACGGTCGCTGCGGCCGCACCGAGGGCGGCGAGCCCGGCGACGGCGTAGGGCACCCGCCGCAGTCGCGGGTCGACGAGGTCGAGCACGAGCACGAGGACGAGGCCGGCGACCGGCACGAGGGCCGGCAGCAGCACGGAGTAGTCGATGGCGAGGCCCTTCACGGCGCGACCCCCAGGCCCGACAGCAGTCCGCTGGTCGCGGTGTGCGACAGCCCGAGCAGCAGGTGCGGCAGCACCCCGAGCGCGACGATGACGACGAGGAGGGTCAGCACGACACCCCACCGGGCACCGTAGACGTCGGCGACCGGCTCGGCCGCGGCCCCGTGCGCGGCATCGCTGCCCTCACCGGCCCAGACGATGCGTGCGACGCGCAGGGAGTAGGCGGCAGCGAGCGCGAGGCCCACGGCGCCGAGCCCGACGCAGACGCGCAGGAGCGCGACGGGACGGTCGGGTGCGGGCGACCACGCGGCATACAACGCGAGGAACTCTCCCCAGAAGCTGACGAGACCCGGCAGGCCGAGGGCGGCGGCGAGCCCGATGACGAGCGCGAGCCCGAAGCGAGGTGCCTTGTCGCGCAGGGCGGCCCGCGCCACGTGGAGGTCGGTGGACCCCCACTGCTCCTTGAGGTCGCCGACGACGAAGAAGAGCAGGGCCGCGACGACGCCGTGCGCGATGTTGCCGTAGAGCGCGGCCTGCAGCCCGGTCTCGCTGCCGGAGGCGATCGCGAGGGCGACGAAGCCCATGTGCGCGACCGAGCTGTAGGCGATGAGGCGCTTGAGGTCACGCTCGACGAGGCAGGCGAGACCTCCCCAGAGGATGCCGACGACACCGAGCAGGGCGAGGACCGGGCTCAGCTCGGCCACGCCCCTGGGCACCGTGGCGACGGCGAGACGGACGATGCCGTAGGTGCCCATCTTGAGCAGCACCGCGGCGAGCAGCACCGAGCCGGCCGTCGGCGCGACGGTGTGCGCCGAGGGCAGCCACGTGTGCAGCGGCCACAGCGGCACCTTGATGCCGAGCCCGAGCAGCAGCAGCGCGGCGATGGAGACCTGCAGCGAGCGGGACAGCCCGGCGCCGTGGCGCTCGGCGAGGACGGTGAGGTCGCTCGTGCCCTGGTGGTGCACGAGGAAGAGGATCGCGACGAGCATCAGGGTCGAGCCGAGCACCGTGAAGAGCACGAAGCGCCCGGCGGCGTCGGCGCGGGTCTCGTCGGGCACGTGGTCGTCGCCGAAGCGGCGCACGAGCACCCACATCGGCACGAGGACGACCTCGAAGGCGATGAAGAAGAGGATGGCGTCGCGGGCCATGAAGGTCGCGAGCGCGCCGGTCTCGACGAGCAGGATGCAGCCGAGGAAGGTCGAGCCGGTGCCGCCCTTCGGGATCGGGCCCGACAGCGCGTGGGCGACGACCGCGACGGTGAGCAGCGCCGTGAGCAGCACGAGCGCCGCCGAGACGCCGTCGACGCCGAAGTGCCAGCGGACGCCGAGCGAGCGGATCCACGGCACATCCACCTCGTGACGTCCCCACACGACGACGATCGCGAGCACCGCTGTCACGACGGTCGATCCGAGCGCGATGACGCGCTCGACCCTCGACTCGCCGGGGATGGCGATGCAGGCGATCGCTCCGAGCAGCGGCAGGAGCAGCATCAGGGTCAGCGCCATGCGGTCACCCCCAGGACCGCGACGAGCACGACCCCGACGAGCAGGCTGAGCAGCGACAGCGAGGGCACGCCGCGGTGGCTCCGCTCCCCCGCACGACCGGCCGCCTTGGCCACGACGGCCGTCGCACGTGGGTAGGCGTCGACGACGTCGCGGTCGAGGGCGACGACCGCCCGCGCGACCGCGGTGACCGCACGCCCGATGCCGACGTATGCCGTGTCGACGCCGAAGCCGCGCACCGCCGGCTCCCTGACACGGTCGGGCAGGAGGTCGGCGACGTCGACCCGGCCGCGGTCGCTGAGGGACCACACGGCATACGCCCCGCCGGCGACGAGCAGGAGCGAGAGCAGGGCGCTGAGGATGCCGACGTGCACGCCGCCGCGCAGGCTCGTCAGGAAGAGGGTGCCGACGACGGTGAGCGCCGCGAGGACCGACACGACGAGCGCGGCGGACAGGGTGATCTCGGCGTGGCCGTGGGCGTGGACGCGCTCGACCTCCGCGTCGTCCGCGCTGTCGGCCACGGTGACGACGGCGACCTCCTCGACGGGGACGACCGCGGGCTCGGTGCCGGGGCGGTCATCAGGTTCGGTGCCGGACAACGGGCCCGTGGCGGCCACTGGCGTGTCGAGGAGCAGCCAGGCCCGCGCGCAGTAGGCGGCCGTCAGCACGACGGTGACGAAGAGCGCCAGCACGACGACCCAGGCGCGGAACCCGCCGCCCCCCGTGGCGCCCTCGAGCGCGGCGTCGATGACGGTGTCCTTGGTGAAGAAGCCGACGAGGGGCGGCACGCCGGCGAGCGCGGCCAGGCCGACGCCCATCGACCAGCGGAGCGCGCCTGTGGGGCGGACCCGCCCGCGCAGGGCCGCGATCGCCGTGCCGCCGGCGAGCACCGACAGCCAGCCCGCGCCGAGGAAGAGCAGCGCCTTGAAGAACGCGTGCCCGAGCAGGTGCGAGATGCCGGCGCCGGGACCGAGGTCGGCAGGGGCCGCGGCGAGCGCCGAGAGCATGATGGCGACCTGGCTGAGCGTCGAGTAGGCGAGCATCCGCTTGAGGTCGGTCTGCGCGAGTGCGAGGAGGGCGGCATAGACCATCGTCACGGCCGCGAGGACCGCGAGCAGGGTTCGGGCCGTGTCGTTCTCGGCGTAGAGGGTGAAGAGGCGGGCGATGACGTAGGTGCCGGCGGCGACCATCGTCGCGGCGTGGATGAGGGCCGACGCGGGCGTCGGGCCCTCCATGGCGTCGGGGAGCCAGTCGTGGAACGGGACGAGACCGGACTTGCCCGCGACGCCGATGACGACGCCGACGAGACCGACCGTCAGCAGCGTGCCGTTGCCGGTCGCGGTGAGCACCGCCATGAGGTCGGTCGAGCGGGCCCGCACCGAGAGCGCGACGATGCCGACGACCATGCCGATGTCGGCGACGCGGGTGACGAGGAAGGCCTTGTAGGCCGCGCGCCGGGCCGCCGGGCGCTCGCTGTCGTGGCCGATGAGCAGCCACGAGCACCAGCCCATGATCTCCCAGCCGACGAGCACCAGCACGAGGTCGCTCGCCTGGACGACCAGCAGCATGCCGGCGGCGAAGAGCGAGACGGTGGCGGCGAACTGGCCGTAGCGCCTGTCGTCGCGGAGGTACCACGCGGTGAAGACCTGGATGCCGACCACGACGAGGGCGACGACGAACGACACGAGGCCCGAGACCCGGTCGGACAGCAGGTGCAGGGGCGCCGAGAGATCGCCGAGCGGGAGGCCGCCGATCGTGTCGATGTCGGCCGAGCGTGAGGGCGCCACCCACTGGATGAGCGCCAGCACCGCGACGTAGGCCGACACCGAGATGGCGACGGCGGCGGAGAGGACCCGGTGGCGCCGGGAGAGCAGGCCGACGAGGGCCGCGAGGGCCGGGAGCACGACGATCAGTCGGACGATCCAGCTCACGGGGTGCCCTCCCCCGCCGGCTCGCGCTCGTCGGAGAGGTCGGGGACGGCGGTGAGGTCGATGTGCCCGGCGCGGCGGAACATCACCAGGATGATGGCGAGCGCCACGGTGATCTCGGCCGCCGCGATGGTGATGACGAAGAGGGTCAGCACCGGACCGGCCGCGAGCTGCACCCCGGGACGGCTGCCCGCCGTGACGAGCAGCAGGTTCGCGGCGTTGAGGATGAGCTCGACGCCGATGAGCACGAGCACGGCGTTGCGACGGGCCAGCACGCCGTAGACCCCGATGCCGGCGAGCAGCGCCGCGAGCGCGGCGGGGAGCGAGAGGTGGATCATCCGCGGTCCCCGGCGGCCGCTGTGGCGGGGACGGTCGGGCGGGCTTCCGCCGGGTCGCGGTGCAGCACCAGGCGCGAGACCGCGAAGGCCCCGATGAGCGCGACGAGCAGCAGGACCGAGAGCAGCTCGAACGGCCACACCCACGTGCCGAAGATCGCCTGCGCCACCTGGGGCGTGGTCGTCGTCGGGGTGTCGAGGTCGGCCGAGACCCCGGCGAAGAGCGGCAGCAGCAATGACGCGAGCAGCACTGTCGTGGCGCCACCGAGCACCGCGCCGGCAGCCCGCTGCCACCACGGGGTGTCGATCTCCGCGTGCGGGCCGATGGGTGCCCGGGTCAGCATCAGGGCGAAGAGGACGAGCACGACGATCGCCCCGACGTAGACGAGCAGCTGGACGAGCCCGACGAGCTCCTGACCCAGCACGAGGTAGGCCCCGGCCAGAGAGCCGAGCGAGACGAGCAGCCAGAGGGCGGCGTGCACGACGTGCTTCGTCGTCACCGACAGCAGGGCCGAGAGGGCGGTGACGACGCCGACGGCGGTGAAGACGATGTCGCGGGTCGTCACTCGCGGCCCTCCTCGTCGGTGGACACCGTCGGCAGGACCTGGGTCGAGTCCCCTTGGGCCGCAGCCTGTTCGGCCGCCTGCTCGGCCTCGGCGCCGTCGGCGGGCGGGGCGACGGCAGGCTGCTCGACCACGGGCAGGGCCGCGGTGCGCTCGACGGCCGGCATGACCCGGGTCTGCTCGGCGGCGGGCGTCTCCGGGCGAGGCGTCGCGGACGGCGCCGGCGCGGTCGCCGGCTCGGTTACCGGCTCGGTTACCGGCTCGGTTACCGGCTCGGTGGCCGGTTCGGTGGCGGTGGCCGGTGCAGGGGCGGTGCCCGGTGCCGTGGCGGCGGTCGCGCCGCCCGGAGCCGGGCTGGACTCCTTGCGCACCCGGGTCGGGCGCGCCGGGGCGCCGGCCCCACGCGCACCACCGGGCGCGGCTGCGCTCCGAGGAGGCTTCGCGGCCGCCACGACCTCCGCGGGGTCGGCACTGCCCGGGTCGAGGGCGGGCGGGGCGGGGACGGTGGCCATCCAGGCGCCGAGCCGGTCCTTCTCGTGGAGCAGGTCGCGGATGTCGACCTCGGCGTACTCGAACTCGGGGCTCCAGTGCAGCGCGTCGAACGGGCACACCTCGATGCAGATGCCGCAGTACATGCAGAGCGAGAAGTCGATGGCGAAGCGGTCGAGCACGTTGCGCTGGCGGGCGCGGCCACCCGGCGTCGTCGGCGGCAGCTCCTCCTTGTGCGAGTCGATGTAGATGCACCAGTCGGGGCACTCGCGCGCGCAGAGCATGCACGAGGTGCAGTTCTCCTCGGTGAGCGCGATGACGCCGCGCGACCGGGGCGGGAGCGCCGGCGAGACGTCGGGGTACTCGGCCGTGTGCGTGTGCCGCGTCAGCGACCTCGCCGTCGTCGCGAGCCCCTTGACGAGCCCGGGAAGGATGCCGTCACCCACGTCCGTTCACCTGCCTTCCACCGTCGAGAGGCCACGACTGGCCCGGTCCGCACCGTCGAGTGGCCACGAATGGTCGTACCGAGCGGTCGTATGCCGTGAGCCGAGCTCGGGGCCGTCCGTGGCCTCTCGACCGCCGGAGGTGGGCCACACGTGGCCTCTCGACGGTTGAGCGTGGGCCACATGTGGCCTCTCGACGGTGGGCGCGGTGGGGGTCATGAGGTCATCACCACCACGACGGCGGTCAGGGCCAGCTGGAAGAGGGCGAGGGGCACGAGCCAGACCCAGGCGAGGCGCTGGAGCTGGTCCTCGCGCATGCGCGGCCACGAGACCCGCAGCCAGATGACGACGACCGCGACGAGGAAGCCCTTGAGCACCGTCCACAGCCAGCCGAGCCAGTGCTCGAACGGGCCGGCCCAGCCGCCGAGGTAGAGCACCGCGAAGAGCAGTGACATGACGACGATGCCGGCGTACTCGGCCAGCAGGAAGAAGGCGAAGCGCAGCCCGGTGTACTCGGTGAACGCGCCGAAGACGATCTCGGAGTCGGCGAGCGGCATGTCGAAGGGCGGACGCTGCAGCTCGGCCAGCGCCGCGACGAGGAAGACGACGGCGCCCGGCGCCTGCCAGAGCAGCCACCACGGGTGCCACGCCTCCGCGATACCCACGAGCGAGAGCGTGCCCGCCGCGAGGGCGACGGACGCGACGGAGAGCACCATCGGCAGCTCGTAGGAGACGAGCTGCGCGGCGGCGCGCATCGCACCGAGCAGGGAGTACTTGTTGGCCGACGCCCAGCCGGCCATCAGGGTGCCGATGATGCCGACCCCGATGACGGCGAGCACGAGCAGGACGCTCGCGTCGACGTCGGCACCGACGACCGATGGCGAGAGCGGGATGACGGCGAGCGCCACGAGGTAGGGGATCAGCGCGACGAACGGCGCGAGCCGGAACGCCCAGCGGTCGGCCAGGGCCGGGGTGATGTCCTCCTTCTGGACGAACTTCACCCCGTCGGCGACGAGCTGGGCCCACCCGTGGAAGCCCCCGGCATACATCGGCCCGAGGCGGCCCTGCATGTGGGCCATGACCTTGTGCTCGGTCTGGCCGACGAGGAGCGGCAGCACGAGGAAGGCCACGAGCACCGCGGCGGCGCGCAGCACGACCTCGAGCCAGGGCGCGAGGTCGCTCATCGCGGACCCCACTCGGGGCCGGGCACGCCCGGCGCCTGCACGCGACGGCGACCGGGAGCACGGGCCGAGTCGTGACCCTCCCCCGGCTCCTTGGCACCGGGCCACGCCTTGGAGGCGCGGGCGGCCAGGACGAACGACTTGCGCAGCGGCGTGCCCTCGAAACCCTCGGGCAGCAGGAGCGGTCGCAGGCCGAGGCCGCTGCCGTCGTCGAAGCCCTCGAAGTCGATGCCGAACATCTCGTGGGTCTCGCGCTCGTGCCAGGCCGCACCCCGGAAGGTGCCGGTCAGCGACGGCACCGGCGCACCCTCGGGCGCGCGAGTACGCAGCAGCACCGAGCGGAGCGCCCCCGGCTCCCGGGTGTCGAGCAGGTGGCAGACGACGTCGAAGCCGGCGGTGTCACGGTCGCCGCCCTCACCGGGGACGGCGTCGGTCTCGTCGACGGCCGTCAGCCAGTCGAAGTACGCGTAGCCCTCCTCACGGAGCGAGAGCACCGTCGCGGCCCACTCCCCGAAGGGGACGTCGCGCACGTCGGTGACCCTCACGACCCGGCCTCCGTGGGCGTCGTGCCACGACTCAGGAGGGGGCGACGGACGTCGCCGGCGCTCCCGACCCGCGTGCCGGCATACCGTCCCTTGAGCTTCTGGGCGCTGAGGCGCTCGCTCGCGATCTGCTCCTGCAGGCGGATGATGCCGTGCAGCAGCGCCTCGGGGCGCGGCGGGCAGCCGGGGACGTAGACGTCGACGGGGATGATCTGGTCGACACCCTTGGTCACCGAGTAGGAGTCCCAGTAGGGCCCGCCGGAGTTGGAGCAGGCGCCGAAGGAGATGACGTACTTCGGCTCGGGCATCTGGTCGTAGAGGCGGCGGATCGCGGGCGCCATCTTGTCGGTGACGGTGCCCGAGACGACCATGAGGTCGGCCTGCCGCGGACCCGGCGCGAAGGGGATGACGCCCAGCCGGATGAAGTCGTGGCGGCCCATCGACGCGGCGATGAACTCGATGGCGCAGCAGGCGAGCCCGAAGTTGAAGACCCACAGCGAGTAGCGCCGGCCCCAGTTGAGCACGACCTTGATCGGCTTGGGCGCGTGGCCACCGAGGACCCCCATGGAGGCCGGCCCGACCGTCGGCATCGGCAGGCTGACCGGACGGGGCTGCTGGACGGGCTCGCTCATCACACCCACCTCAGCAGACCGCGGCGCCCGGCGTGCGCCAGGCCCAGCACGATGACGCCGATGAAGACGCCCATCTCGACCAGGCTCGCCCGGCCGAGGCCGGCGTCGCGGATGACGGTCGCCCACGGGAAGAGGTAGATCGCGTCGACGGCGAAGACGACGTAGAGGAAGGAGAAGACGAAGTAGCGCACCTTCGTCTGGGCCCAGCCCTCCCCGACCGGGTCGACGCCGGACTCGTAGGTCGCCAGCTTGGCGGCGTGCGGGGCGCGGGGCGCCAGCAGGCGCCGCACCACCATCGCCGCCGTGACGAGCAGCACGCCCGCCCCCAGCACCGCTGCGACGGCCACGTACCCGGACATGACGGCCAGCCTAGTCATGCCGGTACGCGCGTGGCACGGTGCGGTCGGCCCATCCGGGCCACCCTGCGGCCCATGGTCACAGGGGAGAGAAGGACCAGGCCGACGTCGGGCCGGCTCCGGACGCCGCCGAAATCGCGTCGTCCACGTTGTGGCAGGTGCACGAAGTGCGAGGGTGTGCGACATAGCATGGAAGTTGTCCGCCGCACAGTGCTCCGGGCCGTGAATCGCATGGAAGTTCGAGGACGTCGCAGAGCATGAGCGCCAAACTGGTCCAGAAGCTCGATCGCGTGGTCATCCGATTCGCCGGGGACTCCGGCGACGGCATGCAGCTCACCGGTGACAGGTTCACCTCGCAGACTGCGCTGCTCGGCAACGACCTGTCGACGCTGCCCAACTTCCCCGCGGAGATCCGGGCGCCCCAGGGCACGCTGCCGGGTGTCTCGAGCTTCCAGCTGCACTTCGCCGACCACAACGTGCTGACGCCGGGCGACGCACCGGACGTGCTCGTGGCGATGAACCCCGCAGCGCTCAAGGCGAACCTGCGTGACCTGCCGCGCGGCGCGGCGATCATCGTCAACACCGACGAGTTCACCAAGCGCAACCTCTCCAAGGTCGGCTACGCCGAGAGCCCGCTCGACGACGGGTCGCTGACAAGCTACGACGTGCACCCGGTCGCGCTCACCTCGATCGCCGTCGAGGCCCTGGCGTCGTTCACCGACCTGACCCGCAAGGAGAAGGAGCGCGCGAAGAACATGTTCGCGCTCGGCCTGCTCTCGTGGCTCTACACGCGGCCGATGGACGGCACCGAGGCGTTCCTCAAGGCGAAGTTCGCCGACAAGCCCGAGATCCTCGAGGCCAACCTCGCGGCCCTGCGCGCCGGCTTCAACTACGGCGAGACCACGGAGGACTTCGCCGTCGCCTACGAGGTCGCGCCGGCCACGATGCCGGCCGGCACCTACCGCAACGTCACCGGCAACGTCGCGCTGTCGCTCGGCCTCGTCGCCGCCGCCCACCGCGCGCACCTGCCGCTCTTCCTCGGCAGCTACCCCATCACGCCCGCCTCCGACATCCTGCACACGCTCGCCGGGCTCAAGCGCTACGGCGTCGCGACGATGCAGGCCGAGGACGAGATCGCCGGGGTCGGCGCCGCGCTCGGCGCGAGCTTCGGCGGGGCGCTCGGCGTCACGACGACCTCCGGTCCGGGCCTCGCGCTCAAGGCCGAGACCATCGGCCTGGCGGTCTCGCTCGAGCTCCCGCTCGTCGTCTGCGACATCCAGCGCGGTGGCCCCTCGACCGGGCTGCCGACCAAGACCGAGCAGGCCGACCTGCTCCAGGCGCTCTTCGGCCGCAACGGCGAGTCGCCGGTGGCCGTCGTGGCGCCTGCGACGCCGGCCGACTGCTTCGACATCGCCGTCGAGGCGGTGCGCATCGCCACGACCTACCGCACGCCGGTCATCGTCCTGTCCGACGGCTACCTCGCCAACGGCTCAGAACCGTGGCGCCTGCCGCGCACGGCCGAGCTGCCTGACATCGCAGTCGAGTTCGCGACCGAGCCCAACGCCGTCGACGACAAGGGCGCCCCGACCTTCCACCCCTACCTCCGCGACCCCGAGACCCTCGCGCGTCCGTGGGCGATCCCCGGCACGCCCGGTCTCGAGCACCGCGTCGGCGGCATCGAGAAGGCCGACGTCACCGGCAACATCTCCTACGACCCCGACAACCACGACCACATGACGCGGCTGCGCCAGGCCAAGATCGACGGGATCGCCGACACCATCGGCGCGCTCGAGGTCGACGACCCGACCGGCGACGCCGACGTGCTCGTGCTCGGCTGGGGCTCGACCTACGGACCCATCGCGGCCGGCGTCCGCCTCGCGCGCGCCACCGGCGCCCGGGTCGCCCAGGCGCACCTGCGCCACCTCAACCCGTTCCCCGCCAACACCGGCGAGGTGCTCCGCTCCTACCAGCGGGTCATCGTGCCGGAGATGAACCTCGGCCAGCTCGCGATGCTGCTGCGCGCCAAGTACCTCGTCGACATCGAGTCGCACACCTCGGTGCGCGGCCTGCCGTTCCAGGCGGGCGAGCTCGCCGACGCCATCGCCGCCGCCGTGGCGTCCGTCTCGGACGTGCCCCTGAAGGAGGCCGCCAAGTGACCACCGACCTGCCCGTCCAGCTCGGTATGCCGTCCGCCGGGCCGGGTGCCACCGGCACCGCCGCCGTCCCGCGCCTCGCCGACGGCACGAGCCTGACGAAGAAGGACTTCACCTCCGACCAGGAGGTGCGCTGGTGCCCCGGCTGCGGCGACTACGCGATCCTCGCCGCCGTGCAGGGCTTCCTGCCCGAGCTCGGCCTCAAGCGCGAGAACATCGTCTTCGTCTCCGGCATCGGCTGCAGCTCGCGCTTCCCGTACTACCTCGACACCTACGGCATGCACTCGATCCACGGGCGGGCGCCCGCCATCGCGACCGGGCTCGCCGCGACGCGCGAGGACCTGTCGGTGTGGGTCGTCACCGGTGACGGCGACGCCCTCTCGATCGGTGGCAACCACCTCATCCACGCCCTGCGCCGCAACGTCAACCTCAAGATCCTGCTCTTCAACAACGAGATCTACGGCCTGACGAAGGGGCAGTACTCCCCCACCTCGCACGTCGGCCAGGTGACGAAGTCGACGCCGCTCGGCTCGCTCGACACCCCGTTCAACCCGGTGTCGCTCGCGCTCGGCGCCGAGGCGAGCTTCGTGGCCCGCACCATGGACTCCGACCGCCAGCACCTGACGTCGGTGCTGCGCGCCGCCGCAGAGCACCGCGGCTCGGCGCTCGTCGAGATCTACCAGAACTGCCCGATCTTCAACGACGGCGTCTTCGACGTGCTCAAGGACCGCACCGAGGCCGCCGCCCGCATCCTGCACCTCACCGACGGCGAGGAGGTCGCGGCCGGCGAGAACGTCGTCGTCCGCGACGACCGCGGGTCGCTCGCCGTCGTGCCCCGCGCCGAGGCCGACCCGGCACGCATCGTGCGCCACGACGTGACCGCGGCCGACCCGTCGGCGGCGTTCGCGCTCTCGCGCCTCGACAGCCCGGACCTCGGCCACGTGCCGATGGGCATCTTCCGCAACGTGCAGCGACCGACCTACGACGACTCGCTGCGCGAGCAGGTCGCCTCGGCCCGCACCGGCGAGGTCACCGACGCCGACATCGACGCCCTGCTCGCCGGCCGGGACACCTGGACCGTGGGGGCGTGACCGCCCGCGACACCGTCGACGCGGCCCCGTCGTCCACAGGGTCGACCGCACCCCACGGGGAGGTCGGGCGGGGCACCCTGCTCGGCTTCGCGGCATACGGCCTCTGGGGGCTCTTCCCGCTCTACTTCGACGCGCTCAAGCCCGCCGGGCCGTGGGAGATCCTCGCCCACCGCATCCTGTGGACGCTGCTCCTCTGCGTCGTCGTGCTGCTCGTCGTGCGCGACTTCGGCTGGGTCCGGCCGCTGCTGCGGCGGCGCCGGCTGCTCGCCGGCACCGCGGTCGCGGCCGTGCTCATCGCCGTCAACTGGGTCGTCTACGTCGCGGCCGTGACCTCTGGCAACACCTCCGAGGCGGCCCTGGGCTACTTCCTCAACCCGCTCGTCACCGTGGCGCTCGGCGTCGTCGTGCTCGGTGAGCGGCTGCGCCTGCTGCAGTGGGTCGCCGTCGGCATCGGCGTCGCCGCCGGCATCTACCTCGGGGTGTCCGGGGGCCGGGTGCCTTGGGTGGCGCTGACGCTCGCGGTGTCGTTCGCGCTCTACGGCCTGACGAAGAAGAAGGTCGGCGTCAGTCTCGACGCGATCCACGGGCTCACCGTCGAGACCGTCGTGCTCGCTCCGGTCGCCGTCGTCCTGCTCCTCGTCGTCGGCGCCCAGGGCGGTCTCGAGTTCGGCCGGCACGGCGCCGTGCACACCTCGCTGCTCGTCCTGTCGGGCCTCGTCACGGCCGTCCCGCTGCTCTGCTTCGCGGCCGCCGCCCGGCGCATCCCGCTCGTGTCGATCGGCCTCATCCAGTTCATCACCCCCGTCATGCAGCTGCTGTGTGCCGTGCTGCTGCTCCACGAGCACATGCCGCGCGAGCGGTGGATCGGCTTCGGCATCGTCTGGGTCGCCCTCGTCGTGCTCACCGTCGACTCGCTCGTCAGCCTGCGCGGCGCTCGCGCCGCTCGTCGCACGGAGGCCGCGTCGCTGCCCGTCGACGACTGCCCGCGCTGAGGGCGCCACCCGCCGAGGCGGGTGACTGCGGAGGAGCCCCACGCTCGGAGACCCCTGGCGACGCCCGGCGGTGACAGACTGCCGAGGTGAGCGACATCGCCCTCGGCTCCCGCACCGGACGGTTCGTCATCGCGGCCGCCGTGCTCGGGTCGGGCATGGCGCTGCTCGACGGGACGGTCGTCAACGTCGCGCTCGTGCGCATCGGCAAGGACCTCGGGGCGAGCCTGGCCGACCTGCAGTGGATCACCAACGGCTACCTGCTCGCGCTGGCCTCGCTCATCCTGCTCGGCGGGTCGCTCGGTGACCGCTTCGGCCGGCGGCGGGTCTTCGCCATCGGCGTCGTCTGGTTCACCATCGCCTCCGCCGCCTGCGGCCTCGCGCAGTCACCCGGTCAGCTCATCGTGGCACGGGTGCTCCAGGGCGTCGGCGGAGCGCTGCTGACGCCCGGCAGCCTGTCGATGATCCAGGCCTCCTTCCGCCCGGACGACCGCGGCAAGGCCATCGGCACGTGGTCCGGGCTCGGCGGGATCGCCTCTGCCATCGGGCCTTTCGCCGGTGGGTGGCTCGTGCAGTACGCCAGCTGGCGGTGGGCGTTCCTCGTCAACGTGCCGCTCGGGGTCGCGACGGTGTGGATCGCCCAGCTGCACGTTCCCGAGACCCGGGACGAGCAGGCCGACCACCGGTTCGACGTGGCCGGCGCCGCCCTCGCGACCCTCGCCCTCGGCATCACGACCTTCGCCCTCATCCAGCACGAGGCGCTCGGCGTCGGACCCGCCGTCGCCGTCGGCGCCCTCGGGCTCGCCGTCGGCGCTGCCTTCGTCGTCGTCGAGCGGCGCACCTCCCACCCGATGGTGCAGCCCTCCCTCTTCTCCTCCCGGCAGTTCAGCGCCGCCAACGCCATGACGCTGCTGGTGTATGCCGCCCTGGGCGCGGTCTTCTTCTTCCTCACCCTCCAGGTGCAGACCGTGCTCGGCTACGGCCCCCTCGTCGCCGGCATGGCGTCCCTGCCCGTGACGGTCCTCATGCTGCTCCTCGCCGCCCGCGGCGGGGAGCTCGCGTCCCGCATCGGACCACGGCTGCCGATGACCGTCGGTCCGGTGGTGTGCGGCCTCGGCACCCTCCTGCTCTCGGGGGTCGGCGCAGGCTCGACCTACTGGACCGGCGTCCTGCCCGGCATCTCGGTCTTCGGCCTCGGGCTCACCCTGCTCGTCGCACCCCTCACCGCCACGGTCCTGGCCGCCGCACCGGACCGCTACGCCGGCGTCGCGAGCGGGGTGAACAACGCCGTGGCGCGTGCCGGCAGCCTCCTCGCGGTCGCGGCCCTGCCCGCCGTCGTGGGACTCAGCGGCTCGGACTACGCCGTGCCGGAAGCGTTCTCGTCGGCCTACCGGACCGCGATGCTCATCTGTGCCGTCCTGCTCGTCGCCGGGGGCGCCGTGTCGTGGCTGCTCATCCGCAACCCGGACCGCACCGTCGGGGCCGCGCCCCAGCGGGAGGGCGCGGGCGTCGGGGAGCCGGCCGCACGGCATACGCGGTCGGTCCCGGCCGGGTGGTCGTGCGCAGGCTCCGAGGGGTGCCCGGGCACGAGCCACACCGGCGGCGACGACCTGCCGGCCGGCGAGGTGCCCGCCGGGCGCTGAAGCGCGTCAGCGCCCGGCCGGGACGATCGGTCACGGCGTCGGGTCGGCCCACCTGCCACCCCGGATGTCGCTGTTGCCGAACGCCGCGGGGCACGATCCCAGCACGTCGGGCGGGCTGCCCGGCGTGGCCGTGTACAGCGAGGCCCGGTAGGAGTCGATCGCCGGGCAGTCGGACGCGTTCGACGCGTCGTTCCAGACGCCCACGACGTGGTCGCGGGACGCGGCGGCGTAGACGTAGTCGCCGAGGAACTCGGCCGTCAGGCCGTTCTGGCTCGTCCCACGCGGGTCACCCTCGGTGCTGCGGTCCAGCGAGGACCACCCGGTCGGGAGACCGGCGACCACGTCCGCGTGCCACACCTGGCCGACGAGGCCCCGGGGATCCGTCGTGTTGTCCCGGTAGGGCGTCGTGAAGGCGTTGTCGACGACGTAGAGGTCGGTGCCGTCGGGCGAGAGCGCCGGTGCCGTGTAGACCGGACGGTCCCCCTGCGGGAGCGGTACTGCGGCCGGGGGGGTCCACGCGGCTCCGCCGTTCGTCGAGGTCGTCCACAGCAGCTTCTCGGAGTTCAGGCCTGCGGCGCCGTCGGCCCACGTCATGACGATCTGGTCGGTGGCGTCGGTGCCGGTCGGGGCGCCGTTGGCGATGTCGACGCTGGGGCCGTCAGCCAGGTCGACCCGTGCGCCCGCGATGCCGTCCATGGTCGGGCGGCCGAGCACGGGATCCAAGACGCCGGGTGCGCTGACCCTGGCGACCAGGGCCGGGCCGGTCCAGTGGGCGCCGCCGTCGGTCGAGCGGTACATCATCTGGAACTGCTGCCGGTTGCGGGTGCCGATGCCGAAGACGTAGACGTTGCCGTGGCTGTCGGTGCGGACGGTGCACCCGTCCGGCTGGGAGCTGATCCCGTTGTCGGTGGCCGGCCCGACCTGCTTGCTGGTCCACGTCGCCCCACCGTCGGTCGACCGAGCGACGTTGAGCGGGGTGGGAAAGGCCTGGCCGCGGCTGTTGCTGCGGAAGGACGCCCAGCAGATGTAGACGTTGCCGAAGAAGCGGCTCGACGCCGCGTTGTCGGCCCAGACCTGCTCCTTGTCGGAGAACGTCGTCGACGACTGCTTGGAGACCAGGACGGGGCTCTGCCACGCGGTGGCGTCACCCGCAGCAGCGGCCCGAGGGTTGTCGGTCCTCGACACCGCGATCGCCTCGAAGCCCTTGAAGGCCGCGGACTCCTTGTCCGCCGAGACGTTGGAGGTGAGGTTGGCGTAGTAGAGACGCGAGCCGTTGGCCCAGGAGAAGGACCCGTCGGAGCCCGGACGCGGACCGAAGGCGAGCGCCGGGTCACCGTCGGAGACGAGCCCCATCTCGGCGTAGCCCGGCAGCGTGCCGATCAAGCCGGTGTGGGCGGTGCACGGCGCCGGTCCGGTACAGTCACGAGCCGTCAGGCCGGTGTAGGTCGGCTGCGTCCACCCACCGCCGTCGAAGGAGAAGTACACCCCTGAGACGCCGACGCCGTCCGTGAACGGGCACGTCGTCGGGTCGCCTGCGGCGCAAGACTCCTCGTCGATCTCGTCGTTGGCGCCGGCCACGACGACGCCGGGGTCGTGGGCATCGATCGCGACGGCCGGCTCGTTCTGCTTGTTCTGCGAGAACGGCGTCGGCGGGCTGCCCACCGACACGAGCGTGTCCGGCGGAGGCGCCGCGACCGCTACCGCGGCTCCGGCGAAGGCGGTCGCGATGGACGCGAGGACGGCAGTGACGACGTGACGATGAGCCATGACCTCTCCTTCAGTGCTCGACAGAGGATGCGTCGGCGCCCGCACCGTCCAGCGTCCTCCCTGCACACGGCATACGACAAGGGTTTCGGTGCAACGGCAGTCCCAGTGGGGATGATGGGGGCATGAGCAGCGACGCAGCGCAGGGTTTCCGGACCGAGCACGACTCGATGGGCGAGGTGCAGGTGCCCGCCGGCGCGCTGTGGGGGGCGCAGACGGCGCGCGCCGTCGAGAACTTCCCGATCAGCGGGCGACCGGTGCCACCCGGCGTCATCCACGCGCTGGCCCGCCTCAAGGCCGCGGCAGCCGACGTCAACGCCGAGCTCGGCGTGCTCGACGCCGAGCGCGCCACGGCCGTCGCCGAGGCGGCCGGCGCGGTCGCGGACGGCGAGCACGACGACGAGTTCCCGATCGACGTCTTCCAGACCGGGTCCGGCACGTCGACCAACATGAACGTCAACGAGGTCGTGGCCCGTCTCGCGCACCTCGCGACCGGCCTCGACGTGCACCCCAACGACCATGTCAACGCGGGCCAGTCGAGCAACGACACGTTCCCCAGCGCGCTCCGCATCGCGGCCACCTCCGCCGCCGTGCTCGAGCTCGTCCCGGCCCTCGAGCACCTGGCGCTGGCGCTGGCCCACAAGGAGACCGAGTTCGCCGACGTCGTCAAGGCCGGCCGCACCCACCTCATGGACGCCGTGCCAGTGACGCTCGGCCAGGAGTTCGGCGGCTATCGGCGGCAGGTCGAGCTCGGCGCGAGCCGGGTGCGCACCGCGGCCGAGGCGACGAGCGAGCTGCCCCTCGGCGGCACCGCCGCGGGCACGGGCCTCAATGCGGCACCGGGCTTCGCGCGCAAGGTGATCGAGCGGGTCGCGGGTGTCACCGGCCTCCCGTTCCGGGAGGCCGCGAACCACTTCGAGGCACAGTCCGCGCAGGACGCCGTCGTCGAGCTGTCGGGTGCGCTCAAGGTCGTGGCGGTGAGCCTGACGAAGATTTGCAACGACCTGCGCTGGATGAGCTCCGGGCCGCGCACCGGGCTCGGCGAGATCCACCTGCCCGACCTGCAGCCCGGCTCGAGCATCATGCCGGGCAAGGTCAACCCGGTGGTGCCCGAGGCGACGCTGATGGCGTGCGCCCAGGTCATCGGCAACGACGTCGCCATCACGACCGCGGGTGCCGCCGGCAACTTCGAGCTCAACGTCATGCTGCCCGTTCTCGCCAAGAACGTGCTCGAGTCGATCGGACTGCTCGCCGCCACGAGCCGCCTGCTCGCCGACCGCTGCATCGACGGCATCACGGCCGAGGTCGAGCACGCGCGCGCGCTCGCCGAGGGCTCACCGTCGATCGTCACGCCGCTCAACCGCTACCTCGGCTACGAGATGGCCGCCGGCGTCGTCAAGCAGGCGGTTCGGGAGCGTCGGAGCATCCGTGAGGTCGTCATCGACCAGGGCCACGTCGCCGACGGTCGGCTCACCGAGGCCCAGCTCGACGAGGCGCTCGACGTCCTGTCGATGACCCGGCGCCCGGCCGAGTCCTGACGGCAGCGTCGGTCAGCCCAGGAACTGGCTGGCGGTGAAGACAGCGCCCTGCGGGTCGCGGACCACGACGGTGCGGGTCCAGTCGCTGTCACCCGTGCGCATGACGGAGCCGCCGAGACGCACGGCCCGGTCGGCGGCCTCGTCGCGGTCGACCACCGTGAAGGTGACGTGCCACCCCGGCTCGTCACCGGGAGCGACCGGCACGACCCAGCCGATGGCATCGGCGAAGCCGGGCGGAGCGCCGGCGGCCGCCTGCAGTTCCCGGATGTCCGGGTCCAGCGTCGCAGCCAGGTGGTCGCCGTAGCCCGGCACCCGGATCATCGTGGCGAAGCCGACGTCGGCGAACACCCAGCCGAACGCCTTCTCGTAGAAGCGTTGCGCGACCTCGGGCTCGTCGGTGTGCAGGTCGCTGAAGTTCCATGCGCCGGGAACGTTGGCCACCTGCGCGCCGAGGCGACGGCGCGCCTCCCACAGCCGCAGCTCGAGCCCCTGCGGGTCGCGCACGACGACGGATCGCCCGCCCTCCCCCGCCGTGGTGGGCAGCTGCACCACCTCTCCACCGAGCTGCTCGACGCGCTCGGCCATGGCGTCGGCGTCGTCGACCGCGAGGTAGGTGTGCCACCGAGCCGGGGCCCCGGCAGCGACACCGACCGGCGCCGTCGCAGGGCAGCCGAGACCGCCGACGTCCGACCCGTCCAGCTGGGCGATGACGTAGCGGAACGGCACCCCGGGCGGGGTCGCCTCGACGAACGTCCAGCCGAAGAGGCCTCGGTAGAAGTCCAGCGCCGCGTCGAAGTCGCCCTGCTCGGTGTCGACCCACGAGGTGACGCCCTCGGGATAGGTCCTCGGCTCTGCCACGGCGGCCTCCTGGGTCTTGCGTCGCCCTCCCACCGTAGGCCGATCCACCGCGGAGCACGCGGCATACGTCCGCGCGGTGCCGGACCCCTACGGCCCAGGGGGTCAGGCGCCGAGGACCCGGTCGAGGTAGGGGTTGGCGAAGCGGCGCTCAGGGTCGACGCGGTCACGCACGGCGACGAAGTCGTCGAACCGCGGGTAGACCCCACGCAGGTAGTCAGCGTCGCGGGTGTGGATCTTGCCCCAGTGGGGCCGGCCGCCGTGGTTGACCGCGATCGACTCGAAGGCGTCGAAGTAGGCGCCCCGCTGCTGGCGGTGGTACTTGTGGATCGCGATGTAGCAGCTCTGGCGCTCGTAGGCCGTCGAGAGCCACACGTCGTCGGCGGCGGCCACGCGGCACTCGATGGGGAACGAGATGCGCTCGTCGTGGGTGTCGACCCACTGACGCAGCTCGAGGAGCACGTCGGAGAGGCTGGCGCGCGGGAACGCCCACTCGGACTCCATGAAGCGCACCTCGCGAGCCGTGACGAAGACCTTGTGCGAGCTGTCGGTGAACTGCCGCTCGCTGAGGGCCCGGGAGGCGACGGCGTTGATCGCCCCGGTCGTCCGCGGCAGGCGGGTCGCGACGCGGTTGGTCAGCTCGAAGAAACGGTTGCTCAGCAGGTCGTCGTCGAGCTTCTCGCGCCACGCCGGCAGCGGCCGGCTCGCCGTGCCCTCCGGGACGCGGTTGTTGCGCTTGGTCAGCACCCGGCCGGTGTGCGGGAACCAGTAGAACTCGAAGTGGTCGTTGGCCTCGGCCGAGACGTCGGCGTGCGCGAGCACGTCGCCCAGCGACTCGGGCCGCTCGACGGCGTGCAGCAGAAAGGCGGGCACGACCGCGACGGTGATCTCGGTGACGACGCCGAGGGCGCCGAGCCCGAGCCGCGCAGCCTGGAAGAGGTCAGGCTCGTGCCTCGGCGAGCACTCGACGACCGATCCGTCGGCGAGCACGATGCGCAGCGCGCGGACCCCGGCGGACAGACCCGTGAGGCGCAGGCCGGTGCCGTGCGTGCCGGTGCCGATCGCGCCGGCGAGGCTCTGCCGGTCGATGTCGCCGAGGTTGGGCAGGGCGCAGCCGAAGGCCGCCAGCTCCTCGTTCAGGACGTGGAGCGGCGTGCCGGCCCGCACGGTGGCCTCGCCGCGCGTCGAGTCGATCGACATGACACCGGTGAGGGCACCCAACCGCAGCTGCACGCCGTCAGTGACGGCCACCCCGGTGAACGAGTGGCCGGCGCCGATCGCCTTGACCCGCAAGCCTCGAGCGGCCGCGCGCCTGATCTCGTCGACGACCTCCGCCTCGTTGCGCGGCGTCGCCACCCGGGCGAGCTTCGCGGACTCGGTGCCGCCCCAGTTGGACCACTCCACGCTGCGTACGACGCGGCCCGTGACGCCGCCCACGCTGTCAGCCAAAACACTGCCCTTCCCCACGATAGGTCGCGGCCCGCCCGACGACCCGGTCGCCTCCGTCACTGCTGACGAGCGCGAACTCCGTGAAGCGCTCGGCCAGCTCCCCCGCCTTGGCGTGCCGGAACCATATCCGATCTCCCAGTGAGAGCCGGTCGGCGCCGGAGCCCTCCAGGGGCGTCTGCACCTCGCCGGCGCCCTCGCGCCGGACGAGCGAGAGGTCCTGCTCGGAGAGCGGTCTGGGCACCCGGGACCAGCCGGGCGGACCGGACGCGACGTAGCCCCCGCCGTATGCCGTCACCATCCCCTCGCCGGGACGGCGCACGACCGGCGCGGCGAAGTAGGCGGCCGGGCGCAGCGACAGCGCGTCGTAGCCGTCGAAGAGGGTGGGGGCGAACAGGCCCGACCCGGCGGCCAGCTCGGAGAGGGACGGGTCGAGGTGGGTGACGTGCAGGCTGCCCGTGCCGCCACCGTTGACCACCTCGAGGTCGGCGAGCGCTCGTGCGGCCGCGACCACCTCGGCCCGCCGGGTGCGCAGCTCGGCGTCGGAGATCTTCTTCATCCGTCGCACGGCCGGCCCCGAGTCGGGCAGCCCGGCGATCTGGGCGTCGTAGAACATCAGACCGGCCACGACGAGGCCTCGCTCCTGGGCGCGACGGATGACGGCCTCGACGTCGGCCGGGGTGCGGGTCGGCGAGCGGCGCACCCCCATGTGGGCGGGACCGACACGCAGAGAGGCGTCGACGTCGATCGCCACGCGCAGGCCCCGGTGGCCCGCGACCTCCCGCGCGATGAAGTCGACGTGCTCGACGCTGTCGATCATGACGATGACGGCTCGCGTCAGGGCGGGGTCCGCTGCGAGCTCGGTCAGCGCCGGCACGTCGACGCTCGGGTAGGCGACGAGGAGGTTGTCGTGGCCGTCTCGGGCCCACCACAGGGCCTCGCGCACGGCGTAGCACATGAGACCTTCGAAGCCGTCCCGTGCCAGAGCCCGCTCGATGAGGGGGCGGCTGCGCAGCGACTTGGTTGCGATGCGGATCGGCATCCCGGCCGCGAGCTCGACGAGGGTGGCGGCGTTGGCGTCGAACGCGTCGAGGTCGACGACGGCGAGCGGACCCGGCAGGTCGGCGGTCGCCGCCGAGAGGCGCGCCGCGACGGGCGGCGACAGGCGGCGATGCATGCACTGCACCCTACCGAGCGCCACCCCCGAGGCAACCGTCCGCGCTCCCCCGTCCCACCAGCCGTGCCGGGCGCGACATCGGAAGGCCCGCCCGCCCGTTCGAGGCCCCCCCACTCGAGTGGCCCCGTCGTCACGGGCCAACCCGTGTGACCACGCGGCCACTCGACGGGCTGGGTCAGCCGACGCGGTCGACGACGCTCATCGCCAGGGCCTGCAGGGCGGCCTTGGCGTCGCTGTCGGGCAGCGGGTCGAGGAGGGCCTGCGCCTCGCGGGCGACGGCATACGTCTCCTCGCGGGCCTGCGACAGCGCCGCGTGCCCGCGCAGCAGGCCGAGGGCCTCCTCCAGGGCGGCGTCGTCGGTGAGGTCGCCGTCGACGAGCTCGAGCAGGCGGGCGTCCGACGCATCGGACGGGTCGGCCATGGCACGGAAGCGCAGCACGGCGAGCGTGTCGACGCCCTCACGCAGGTCGGTGCCGGGGATCTTGCCGCTGTCGTCGGCGTCGGAGGCGATGTCGATGAGGTCGTCGGCGAGCTGGAAGGCGATGCCGACCTTCTCGCCGTAGGACCGCATGATCTCGACCGTCTCGGGCGATCCACCGCTGAACATGACGCCGTAGCGTCCGGCCGTCGCGATGAGCACACCCGTCTTGTCGGCGAGGACGCCGAGGTAGTAGTCGACGGGGTCGACGTCGTCGGGGCACGCGCGGTCGTCGCGGATCTGCCCGGAGCACAGCCGCACGAAGGTCTGCGCCTGGATGAGCACCGCCTCGGCGCCGAGGCCCGCGACGAGCTCGGACGCCTTGCCGAAGAGCAGGTCGCCGACGAGGATCGCCGTCGAGTTGTCGTATGCCGCGTTGACCGAGGGCACGCCGCGACGCACGGTCGCCTCGTCCATGACGTCGTCGTGGTACAGCGAGGCGAGGTGCGTCAGCTCGACGCCGGCGGCGGCCGCGACGACGTCGTCGTTGATGCCCTCACCGAGCTCGGCGGCCAGAAGCGTCAGCAGGGGCCGGAAGCGCTTGCCGCCGGCCTCGACGAGGTGCCCCGAGGCGCGCGCGATGAACGGGTCGCCGTGGTCGACGACCTGCGTCAGCAGGGCGTCGACCCGGGAGAGCCCGTCACGCAGGCGTGCGGACAGGTCCGCGGTGGCCCCGGGGATCCCGAGGACCGGCGGGGTGGCGTGCGTCGTCATCGAGTCCCGTGACCGTGCTGCCGCGTGCGAGCCGTCATCGGACGAACTGCGACGCGCGGTCGGCGAGGTCGAGCAGGGCCGACGGCAGGACGCCGAGGGCCAGCGTGACGAGGGTGCCGATGGCGATCGAGAAGGTCGTGGACACCGACGGCGTCACGACCTCGACGGCGTCGTCGGGCGCCTCGCTGAAGAACATCAGGACGATGACGCGGGCGTAGACGAAGACCGTGATCGCGCTGCAGACGACCCCGACGACGGCAAGGACCGTGCCCGTCGCGCCGCCCGTACCGATGGCCGCCGAGAACACGCCGAACTTCGAGACGAAGCCCGAGGTCAGCGGGATGCCGGCGAAGGCGAGCATGAGGAACGCGAACGCCGCGGCGACGACCGGGTAGCGCTTGCCGAGACCGGCCCACTGCGACAGGTGCGTCGCCTCGGCGCCGTTCTGGCGCACGAGCGAGACGATGGCGAAGGCGGCGATCGTCGAGAAACCGTAGGCCACGAGGTAGAAGAGCACCGCGCCGACGGCCTTGCGGTCGAAGGCGAGCACGCCGACGAGGATGAACCCGGCGTGCGCGATCGAGGAGTAGGCGAGCAGCCGCTTCATGTCGGTCTGCGTGACCGACAGGACGGCGCCGACGACCATCGTCAGCAGGGCGACGAGCACGAGCGCGTTGGTCCACTCCCAGCGGCCGGTGTCGAGGCCGACGTAGGCCAGGCGCAGGATCGCGCCGAACGCGGCGGCCTTGGTGCACGCCGCCATGAAGCCGGTGACCGGCGTCGGCGCGCCCTGGTAGACGTCGGGCGTCCACGCGTGGAACGGCACCGCACCGACCTTGAAGAGCAGGCCGACGAAGACGAGGAACGCACCGGGCAGGAGCAGGCCGTTCATGGCCAGCGGGCCGGCGGCGATCGCCTTGGACAGGTCACCGAAGTAGACCGAGCCGGCGTAGCCGTAGAGCAGCGCCGTGCCGAAGAGGAAGAACGCCGAGCTGAACGCGCCGAGGAGGAAGTACTTGAGCGACGCCTCCTGCGAGAGCAGGCGGCGACGACGCGCGAGGCCCGAGAGGATGTAGAGCGGCAGCGAGAGCACCTCGAGCGCCACGAACATCCCGATGAGGTCGTTCGTCGTCGGGAAGAGCATCATGCCGAAGATCGCGAACATCGTCAGCGGGAAGACCTCGGAGGTCAGCGCACCGGCACGGGCGGCCGCGGTCTCGACGGCCGACCCCGGCGTGGAGGCCCCGCTCGGGGTGAACGCGTCGGGACCGACGCCGCCGAAGCGCTCGGCCATCGTCAGCACGCCGAGCACACCCATGAGCAGGATCGTGCCCTGCATGAACAGGGCCGGCCCGTCGATGGCGAGGGCGAAGAGCTGCTTGTTGGTGGAGCCGTCGGTCAGGCCCATCGTCAGGCCCTGGTGCTTGGCCGCGACGTAGATCGAGGCGGCGGCCGCGAGCAGGCCGACGACCGCGAGGGTCACCTGGATCGAGTGGCGGCGCTCACGCGAGGCGAAGGCCTCGACGAGGACGCCGACGAGAGCCGTACCGAAGACGATGAGCAACGGCAGGATCGCGAGGTAGTCGACGTTCGACTGCTGGAACGCTGCGGGAAGCGTGGGCAGCGCCAGCGGAGCGACGGCGGTCACTTCGAGCTCCCTTCGGCCACGGTGCCGGCCGGGTTGAGGTTCGGAATGGCTTTCTGGACGTGCGACAGCGTCTGGGAGACGGCCGGGTTGATCACGTTGAGCGCGATGTTCGGCAGGAAGCCGAGCACGACGAAGGCGGCGATCAGGGGCGCGGCGACGAGCTTCTCCCGCGTCGTCAGGTCACGCACGGCGGTGAGGCCGCGGCGGCCCGGCTCGTCGAGCAGGGCGTGCTCGCGCTCGCTCACGAGGCCCTCGGGCTTCGGGCCGGTCATGACCTTCTTGTACATGAGCAGGATGTAGAGCGCGGCGAGGATGATGCCGGCCGTCGCGATGACGGCGGCCACCGGCTGCGTCGGGAAGCTGCCCACGAGCACGGTGAACTCCGAGACGAAGCTCGCCAGGCCCGGCAGGCCGAGGCCCGAGAGGCCCGCGATGAGGAAGATGCCGGCCAGCGCCGGCGTGATGCGCTGCCAGCCGCCGAAGTCGGGGATGCGCTTGCTCCCCCGACGGCGCACGAGCATCGCGGCGAAGAGGAAGAGCGCGGCCGTCGAGAAGCCGTGGTTGACCATGTAGAGCGTGGAGCCCGCGTGGCCGACGTTGGTGAAGGCGAAGATGCCCAGCACGATGAAGCCGAAGTGGCTCACCGAGGTGTAGGACACCAGGCGCATCATGTCGGTCTGGCCGATGGCGAGCAGCGCGCCGTAGATGACCGAGAGCACCGCGAGGGCCACGACGACCGGGGTCGCCCACTGGCTGGCCTCCGGGAAGAGCTGGAGGCAGAAGCGGATCATCCCGAACGTGCCGACCTTGTCGAGCACCCCGACGAGCAGGGTCGCCGTCGCCGGCGAGGACTCGGTGGCGGCGTCGGGCAGCCAGGTGTGGAACGGCACCATCGGGGCCTTGACGGCGAACGCGAAGAAGAAGCCGACGAAGAGCAGGCGCTCGGTGGTCGGGTCCATCTGCAGGCCGGTGAGGCGCTCGATGAGGAAGCCGTCGGTGCCGCCGGGGCCCTGAAGGTAGAGGGCGATGACGGCGACGAGCATGATGAGCCCGCCGGCCAGCGAGAAGAGCAGGAACTTCATCGCGGCGTACTGCCTGCGCGGACCGCCGAAGCGACCGATGAGGAAGTAGACCGGGATGAGCATGGCCTCGAAGAAGACGTAGAAGAGGAACACGTCGGTGGCGGCGAACACCCCGACCATGAACGTCTCGAGCACGAGGATGAGCGCGAAGTAGGTCTTGACGCGCTGGCCGCCCCGGGGGCCGGCCTCCTCGGGCACGTCGTGCCAGGCGGCGAGCAGGCAGATCGGGGTCAGCACGAGCGCCATGAGGATGAGCACGAGCGCGATGCCGTCGACGCCGAGGGCGTAGGAGACACCGAACTGCGGGATCCACGAGTGCTGCTCACCGAGCTGGAACTGCTTGCTCGAGGCACGGTCGAACTGCGTCGCGGCGATGATGCCGACGACGAGCGTGACGAGCGAGAAGCCGATCGCCATCCGCTTGGCGTTCTCGGCGCTCCCCGGCACGAAGGCGACGACGAGCGCCCCGACGAGCGGGATGAGGCCGAGGATCGTCAGCCAGGGGACGGTGGACATTGCGGTCATCAGGACATCACCCAAAGAGCACCGAGGATGGCGACGACACCAGCGAGCATCGTCAGGGCATAGGAGCGCGCGAAGCCGTTCTGCAGCTTGCGCAGGCGGGAGCTCGTCCCGCCGACGAGGGCGGCGAGGCCACCGGCCGCACCGTCCACGCCCTTGCTGTCGGCGAAGACGAGCGAGCGCGTGAGGTGGATGCCGGGTCGCATGAGGATCGCCTCGTTGACCTGGTCCTGGTAGAGGTCCTTGCGGGCCGCCTGCGTCAGCAGCGAGCCGGCCGGAGCCGTCGCGGGGACCTCGTCACGCCAGTAGCGCAGCCACGCGAGCGCGATGCCGCCGGCGACGAGGAGCAGGGTCAGGGCCATGAGGACCGGCACCGGGATGACCGGGTGGGCACCCTTGGGCTCGGCGCCGGTCACCGGCTCGAGCCAGGAGGTGAACAGCCCCGTCGGGCCGATGATGAGGCCGAGGAAGGCGGAGCCGACCGCGAGCACGATCATCGGGACGGTCATCAGCTTGGGCGACTCGTGCGGGTGCACGTCGTCGGTCCAGCGCTTCTTGCCGTGGAAGGTCATGAAGAACAGGCGCGACATGTAGAAGGCCGTGATGCCGGCGCCGATGAGCGCGGTCAGGCCGAAGACCCACGGACGCCAGCCCTCGCCGACGAACGCGGCCTCGATGATCTTGTCCTTGGACCAGAAGCCCGAGAACGGCGGCACACCGAGGATCGCGAGCCAGCCGAGGGCGAAGGTCGCCCACGTGATCTTCATGGCGCCCGACAGGCCGCCGAAGCGGCGCATGTCGACCTGGTCGTTCATGCCGTGCATGACCGAGCCGGCCCCGAGGAACATCCCGGCCTTGAAGAAGCCGTGCGTCAGCAGGTGGAAGATCGCGAAGGCGTAGCCGACCGGGCCGAGACCCGCGGCCAGCATCATGTAGCCGATCTGGCTCATCGTCGAGGCCGCGAGGGCCTTCTTGATGTCGTCCTTGGCGCAGCCGACGATCGCACCGAAGAGCAGCGTGATGCCACCGACGATGACGACGACGAGCTGGGCGGTCGGGGCGGCCTCGAAGATCGCCGACGAGCGCACGACGAGGTAGACACCGGCCGTGACCATGGTCGCGGCGTGGATGAGCGCCGACACCGGCGTCGGGCCGGCCATCGCGTCGCCGAGCCAGCTCTGGAGCGGGAACTGCGCGGACTTGCCGCAGGCACCGAGCAGGAGCATGAGGCCGATGGCCGTCATGAAGCCCTGGTTGGCGTTGTTGCCGGCCGCGCCGAGCACCGTCTGGAAGTCGACGGCGCCGAAGTGGAAGAACATCACCATGATCGCGATGGACAGGCCGAAGTCACCGACGCGGTTGGCGACGAACGCCTTGTTGGCCGCGGTCGCGTAGGCCGGGTTGTAGTTCCAGAAGCCGATGAGCAGGTAGCTCGCGAGACCGACGCCCTCCCAGCCGACGTAGAGCAGCAGGTAGGAGTTGGCCAGGACGAGCAGCAGCATCGCCGCGACGAAGAGGTTGAGGTAGGCGAAGAAGCGTCGACGGTCGGGGTCGTGCTCCATGTAGCCGAGCGAGTAGACGTGGATCAGCGAGCCGACGAAGGTGATGAGCAGCACGAAGACCATCGACAGCTGGTCGACGAGCAGCCCCGCACTCACCTTGAACGCGCCGGCGGCGACCCAGTCGAAGAGGTTCACGCCGACGGCGCGGTTCTCGGCGCCACGGCCGAGCATCGCGAAGAAGACGATCGCGCCGACGACGAAGGCACCCCACGAGAGGGCGGTCGCGAGCAGGGGCCCGAACTTGTCGGTGCGTCGGCCGCCGAGGAGCAGGACGGCGGCGCCGAGGAGCGGCAGCGCGACGAGGAGCCACGCGTATGCCGTCACCCCGCTGGCGGCGTGCGCCTCACCTTCGTGCGTGGCGAGGCCCACGGCATACGTGCTCAGCGTGCTCGGCGAGCTCGCGAGCGTCTGGACGAGAGTTCCCATTCTGGCCGGCGCTCCTTACAGCTTCAGCAGGTTGGCGTCGTCGACCG
This sequence comes from Terrabacter carboxydivorans, assembly GCF_039532035.1. Taxonomy (NCBI): domain Bacteria; kingdom Bacillati; phylum Actinomycetota; class Actinomycetes; order Micrococcales; family Intrasporangiaceae; genus Terrabacter; species Terrabacter carboxydivorans. The sequence continues at coordinate 258,180 of NZ_BAAARE010000003.1, forward strand.
AGGCCGAGCGGCGGGCGCGGAAGATCGCCATGATGATGGCGAGCCCGACGACGACCTCCGCGGCGGCGACGACCATGACGAACAGGGCCATGACCTGCCCGTCGAGGGCGCCGTGCATCCGGGAGAAGGTGACGAGGGCGAGGTTGGTCGCGTTGAGCATGAGCTCGACACCCATGAAGACGATGATCGCGTTGCGTCGCGTCAGCACGGCGGCCGCGCCGATCGCGAAGAGCAGCACCGCGAGGTAGACGTAGTGCATCGGGCTCACTTGGACCGACCCTCCTCGATCTCGCGCTCCATGTGGCGCTCGACGTCCTTGAAGCCGTCGGCGGTCGCGACCTGGTCACGCGCCACGAGGACGCGCGAGACCGACAGGTCGCTCGGCGTGCCGTCGGGCAGCAGCGCCGGGGTGTCGACCGCGTTGTGGCGGGCGTAGACACCCGGCGCGGGCAGGCCCGCGACGTTCTTGTTGTCGCGCACGCGCTTGGCGGCCCACTCGGCCTGCGTGATGCGCGGCGTCAGGCGCTCGCGGTGCGCGAGCACCATGGCGCCGAGGGCGGCCGTGATGAGCAGCGCGGAGGTGACCTCGAAGATCCAGACGTACTGGCCGAAGATCAGCTCGGCGAGGCCGGTGACGTTGCCGGTCTCGGCGTTGGTCGAGACGACCTTGTCCATGCCGGTCTGCACGCTCTGCTGGTCGATGACGACGCGGCCGAGGGAGAAGACGAGCACGCCGGCGAGGCCGACGACGAGGAGCAGGGACGCCCAGCGCTGGCCCTTGATCGTCTCGACGACCGAGTCGGACGAGTCGACGCCGACGAGCATGAGGACGAAGAGGAAGAGCATCATCACGGCGCCGGTGTAGACGAACACCTGCACGATCCCGAGGAAGTCGGCCTTCTGCATGATGTAGAAGATCCCGAGGATCACCATGACGAGCGCCATGCCGAGGGCGGCGTGGACGGCCTTCTTGGCGAAGAGCAGGCCCAGCGCGGCGACGACCGCGATCGGGGCGAGCAGCCAGAAGCCGACGGCTTCGGCGGTGGAGGTCACGGGTTGGCCCCTTCCCTGGTCTCTGCTGCGGTCGGGTGGGACGAGTGGACGAGGTCGTGGACCCCGGGCACCGAGGCGCCGACGTTGCCGGGCCGGTCGGCGTAGGCGTCGTCGTCCTCGTCGCCGTCACGGGCGTCGCGGGCGTCGACGTAGGCGCGCTGCGCGTCGGTCGGCTCGCTGACCTTGCCCTGGTAGTAGTCGCGCTCCTCGAGCCCGTCGGACATCGGGAACGGCGGCGGGAGCATGCCGCCCTGGAGCGGCGCGAGCAGCTGGTCCTTGGTGAAGATCAGCTTGCCGCGGTCGTTGTCGGCGAGCTCGTAGAAGTTCGTCATCGTCAGGGCGCGCGTCGGGCAGGCCTCGATGCACAGTCCGCAGAAGATGCAGCGGAGGTAGTTGATCTGGTAGACGCGGCCGTAGCGCTCACCGGGGCTGAACCGGCCCTTGCCGCCCTGGTCGAGCGGGGTGTCGTCGTTGTCCGCGCCCTCGACGAGGATCGCGTCGGCCGGGCAGGCCCAGGCGCACAGCTCGCAGCCGATGCACTTCTCGAGCCCGTCGGGGTAGCGGTTGAGCTGGTGGCGCCCGTGGAAGCGCGGCGCCGTGGGGCGCGGCTTCTCGGGGTACTCCTCGGTGGCGACCTTGCGGAACATCGTCGAGAACGACACCCCGAAGCCGGCCACGGGCGCGAAGAGCTCGGACAGGAAGCCCTTCTCGCGCTCGTCGCTGCCGGAACGCTGGTCACGCGGGGCGCCGACCTCCGAGCCCTTCCTGGTGGCGGGGCTCTGGGGCGACACGTCCTTGCCGACGGTGTCGTCAGCCATGGTCCTCCTCCTTGACGGCGGTCGAGGTGCTCGGGCTGGCAGTGCTGGACACGCTGGACGCGCTCGCGGTCGTGAGCACGGGCTCGCGCGACGAGGTGAGGCGCGGCGTGGGCTCGACGAGACGCTGTCCCGGCAGGGGCGGCACGGGGTAGCCGTCCTCGAAGGGGTCGATCTCCTCGGGCGGCGTCTCGTCCTCGGCGGCCGCGCGGGCGGCACGCTTGTCGTCCCAGATCCAGGCGGCAGCGAGCGCGATGACGGCGACGATGCTGACGATGACGACCGTCGCGACGGACAGCTCGCGGCCGGCGAAGGTCAGCTTGCTGTCACCGAGGAAGCCGAGCTGCGCACCGCGGATGAACGCGACGGCGACGACCCAGGCGAGCGTGATCGGGATGAGGAACTTCCAGCCGAAGCGCATGAACTGGTCGTAGCGCACACGCGGCAGCGAGCCACGCAGCCAGACGAAGACGAACATGAACATCCACAGCTTGGCGGTGAACCACAGCAGGCCCCACCAGCCGCCACCGAGCATGTTGTCGTTGATCGCCGAGATGATCGGCGGGGCCTGCCAGCCACCGAGGAACAGCGTGGTGGCGAGGGCCGCGACGGTGAACATGTTGATGTACTCGCCGAGGAAGAACATCGCGAAGCGCATCGAGGAGTACTCGGTGTGGAAGCCACCGGTCAGCTCGCCCTCGCCCTCGGCGAGGTCGAAGGGCAGGCGGTTGGTCTCGCCGACCATGGTGATGACGTAGACGGCGAAGCTGAAGAAGGCCGGGAGGATGTACCAGAGCGAGCTCTGCGCCGACACGATGGCCGAGGTCGACATCGACCCGCTGTAGAGGAAGATCGCGACGAGCGAGAGGCCCATGGCGATCTCGTAGCTGATGACCTGGGCCGTCGAGCGCAGTCCACCGAGCAGCGGGTAGGTCGAGCCGGAGCTCCAGCCCGCGAGGATGATGCCGTAGACGCCGACGGAGGCGACGGCGAGCACCAGGAGCACGGCGACGGGGACGTCGGTCAGCTGCAGCGGCGTCGTGTGGCCGAACATCCGCACGGTGCCACCGAGCGGGATGATCGCGAACGACACGAAGGCCATCGTCGCGGCGATGAGCGGCGCGAGGGTGTAGATGACCTTTTCGGCGCGGGCCGGCGTGATGTCTTCCTTGAGCATCGACTTCATGCCGTCGGCCAGGGTCTGCAGCAGGCCGAACGGGCCGTTGCGGTTGGGGCCCGGGCGCTGCTGCATGCGACCGATGACGCGGCGCTCGAACCAGATGACGAGCAGCGTCGAGATCAGCAGGTAGACGAAGATGACGACGGCCTTGATGAGCGAGAGCCACCAGGGGGTGTCGCTGAAGTCGGCCGTGGGGTTCTCGGTCATGGGCAGCGTCGCCGCGACCCCGTATGCGGTCAGGCCGAGGCTCATGCCGCACCACCCTTCGTGACGTGGACGCGGCCACCGGCTTCGGTGCCGAGGCCGGCTCGGACGGAGCAGTCCTTCGAGTTGGTCGGGAGCCAGACGACGCCGTCGACCATGTCCTCGGTGACGACCGCCGGCAGCATGACGCTGCCCGTCGGGCCGGTGACGGTGACGTGGTCGCCCTCGGCGAGGCCGAGGGAGGCGGCCGAGGCGACGGAGATCCGGGCGACGGCGAGCGGCGCGGTGCCGGCGAGGAACGGCTCGCCGTCCTGCATGCGACCGGCGTCGAGGAGCGTGGCCCAGCTCGACAGGACGAAGTCGCCACTGCCGTCGGGCAGTGCGGCGGCCCGCTGACCGGCGGGAGCGCTCGTGGCACGCGCGCCGCCCCACGGCCCGAGGGCCTCGAACTGGGCGTGGATCTCGCGCTGCGTGCGGGTCTCGAGGAAGAAGCCCATCTCGCTCGCGAGCATGTCGAGCGCACGGTGGTCGCTGACGGCGTTGCTCTCGAGCGCCTCCTCGAAGGCGCGGACGCGGCCCTCCCAGTTGACGTAGGTGCCGGTCTTCTCGGCCTGCGGTGCGACGGGGAGCACGACGTCGGCGACGGCGGTGACCGGCGACTCGCGCAGCTCGAGCGAGACGACGAACGCCTTCTCGAGGGCTGCGACCGCGGCGGGGTCACCGAGGTCGGACGGGTCGACGCCACCGACGAGCAGGGCCTCGATGTCGCCGGCGGCAGCCGCCGCGACGATCCCGGCCGTGTCGCGGGCCGGGGTGGCCGGCACGTGGTCGACGTCCCAGGCGCGCGCCACCTCGGCGCGAGCCGCTGCGTCGGCGACGGGACGGCCACCGGGCAGGAGCGCACCGAGCGCACCGGCCTCGAGCGCACCGCGCTCCCCCGCCCGACGCGGCACCCACGCGAGGCGGGCACCCGTGGCGGCAGCGAGGTCGGCCGCGGCGGCGAGGGCACCGGGCGAGGTGGCGAGGCGCTCACCGACGAGGACGACGCCACCGGCGAGGGCCTCGCGCACGGGGGCCCCCAGGCCGGACAGGGCCGCGGCCTCGTGGCCGGGGACGGTCGGCAGCAGGGTGCCACCCAGCTTGGTGAGGCCGCGCGTCACGTGGGAGCTCACGGCATACACCCGCGTCTTGTGCTTGCGGAAGGCCTTGCGCAGGCGCAGGAAGACGATGGGGCTCTCGTCCTCGGGCTCGAAGCCGACGAGCAGGACGGCCGGGGCCGTCTCGAGGTCGGCGTAGGTCACCGAGCCGGCCTCGGGGCCGGTCGCGACGACGTGCTCCGCGAGGAAGGCGACCTCCTCGGCCGAGTGCGGACGCGAGCGGAAGTCGACGTCGTTGGTGCCGAGCACGACGCGCGCGAACTTGCCGTAGGCGTAGGCGTCCTCGGCCGACACGCGACCGCCGACGAGCACACCGGAGGCGGAGGCGCGGGACAGACCTGCGGCAGCGGCCGCGAGAGCCTCGGGCCAGCCGACGACCTTGAGCTCGCCGTCGGCGTCACGCACCATCGGCAGCTCGACGCGGTCGGGCAGCGTGGCATAGGTGAAGGCCCAGCGACCCTTGTCGCAGTTCCACTCCTCGTTGACCGCCTGGTCCTCGGCGGCCATGCGGCGCAGCACGACACCGCGGCGGTGGTCGGTGCGGATGGCGCACCCGCTCGCGCAGTGCTCGCACACCGACGGCGTCGACACGAGGTCGAAGGGGCGGCTGCGGAAACGGTAGGCCGCGCCGGTCAGCGCGCCGACCGGGCAGATCTGGACGGTGTTGCCGGAGAAGTAGCTCTCGAAGGGCTTGTCCTCGTAGATGCCGATCTGCTGCAGCGCACCGCGCTCGACGAGCGCGATGAACGGGTCGCCGGCGACCTGGTCGGAGAAGCGGGTGCAGCGGGCGCAGAGCACGCAGCGCTCACGGTCGAGCAGCACCTGCGAGGAGATGTTGACCGGCTTGGGGTAGGTGCGCTTGACGTCCTCGAAGCGCGACACCGGACGGCCGGCGCTCATCGCCTGGTTCTGCAGGGGGCACTCGCCGCCCTTGTCGCAGACCGGGCAGTCGAGCGGGTGGTTGATGAGGAGCAGCTCCATGACGCCCTGCTGCGCCTTGTCGGCGACCTTCGACGTGTGCTGCGTGTTGACGACCATGCCCTCGGACACCGTCATCGTGCAGGACGCCTGCGGCTTGGGCATGGGGCGGACGTTGCCCTCGCGGTCGGGCATCGCGACGTCGACGAGGCACTGGCGGCAGGCGCCGACCGGGTCGAGCAGCGGGTGGTCGCAGAAGCGCGGGATCTCGATGCCCACGGTCTCGGCGGCGCGGATGACGAGCGTGCCCTTGGGCACGCTGACGGGCACGCCGTCGATCGTCAGGCCGACGTGGTCGGGGTTCTTCGGCACCTGCGCGTTGCCGCCCTTGTCGACGGCGTTGCCGCCTGCGGACGGGGAGGTCGTGACGGTCATGCGGACACCATCCCGCTGGACTCCTTGGTCTGGACCGGGGTCTGGACAGGGAAGAGGACCGACTTCTCCGGCGGGAACAGCTCGTGCGCCGGCGTGTGCATGCCGGCCTCGAACTCCTCGCGGAAGTACTGGACGGCCGAGGTGATCGGGCTCGTGGCCGCGTCACCGAGGGCACAGAAGCTGCGGCCGAGGATGTTGTCGCAGATGTCGACGAGCTTGTCGATGTCGTCCTGCGTCCCCTGGCCCGCCTCGATGCGGTTCATGATCTGGCGGAGCCACCACGTGCCCTCGCGGCAGGGCGTGCACTTGCCGCAGGACTCGTGGGCGTAGAAGTCGGTCCACCGGGCGACGGCGCGAACGACCGAGACGGTCTCGTCGAAGACCTGGAGCGCGCGCGTGCCGAGCATCGAGCCGGCCGCGGCGACCGAGTCGAAGTCGAGCGGCACGTCGAGGTGCTCGTCGGTGAAGATCGGCGTCGAGCTGCCACCTGGCGTCCAGAACTTCAGCTTGCGGCCGCCGCGCATGCCACCGGCGAGCTCGATGAGCTCGCGCATCGTGATACCGAGGGGCGCCTCGAACTGGCCGGGGTTGGTGACGTGGCCCGAGAGGCTGAAGATGCCGAAGCCTGTGGACTTCTCGGTGCCCATGCCCTTGAACCAGTCGGAGCCCTCGAGGATGATCCCGGGCACCGAGGCGATGGACTCGACGTTGTTGACCGACGTCGGGCGGGCGTAGAGGCCGGCCGCACCGGGGAACGGCGGCTTGAGGCGCGGCTGGCCGCGGCGACCCTCGAGCGAGTCGAGCAGCGCTGTCTCCTCGCCGCAGATGTAGGCGCCGGCACCGGCGTGGACGGTGATGTCGACCGTGACGCCCTTGCCGCCGACGTTCGTGCCGAGGTGGCCCGCGGCGCGGGCCTCCTCGACGGCGCGCAGCAGGCGGCGGTAGACGTGGACGACCTCACCGCGGAGGTAGATGAACGCGTGCTCGCAGCCGATGGCGTACGAGGCGATGATGACGCCCTCGATGAGCGCGTGCGGGTTGGCCATCATGAGCGGCACGTCCTTGCACGTGCCCGGCTCGGACTCGTCGGCGTTGACCACGAGGTAGCGCGGACCGCCGTCGGGCGGGCTCATGAACGACCACTTCATGCCGGTCGGGAAGCCGGCGCCTCCACGGCCACGGATGCTGGAGTCCTTGACGGCGTCGATGATCGCCTGCGGCTCCATGTCGAGCGCCTTGGTGAGGGCCTTGTAGCCGTCGTGGCGCTCGTAGGTCGCGAGGGTCCAGGACTGCGGGTCGTCCCAGAACTTCGTGAGGATCGGGGTCAGGGTGTCGGTCACTTCGATCCGTCCTTCCCGTCGGTGCTGCCGGAGCCGGGGGCGACCCAGCCGCGCTCGTTGGCGATCCTGAGGCCGAGCAGCGACGCCGGTCCGGCGCCCACGCCCTCGTCGGCGCGGCCGTCCTCGAAGCCGGCGAGCACGCGCGAGACCTCCTTGAAGGTGCAGACCTTGGCGGCGCCCCGCGTCGGCGCGACGTCCTTGCCTGCACGGAGGTCCTCGACGAGGCCGATGGTGCTCTCGGGCGTCTGGTTGTCGAAGAACTCCCAGTTGGCCATGACGACCGGCGCGTAGTCGCACGCGGCGTTGCACTCGAGGCGCTCGAGGGTGATCTTGCCGTCCTCGGTCGTCTCGTCGTGGCCGATGCCGAGGTGCTCGGAGACCCGGTCGAAGATCAGGTCGCCGCCCATGACGGCGCAGAGCGTGTTGGTGCAGACGCCGACGGTGTAGTCACCGTTGGGGTGGCGCTTGTACTGCGTGTAGAAGGTGGCGACCCCGCTCACCTCGGCCTCGGTGAGGTCGAGCACCTCAGCGCAGAAGCTGACGCCGCGGCCCGTGACGTAGCCGTCGACGGACTGCACGAGGTGCAGCAGCGGCAGCAGCGCGGAGCGCTTCTGCGGGTAGCGCGAGATGACCTCGGCGGCGTCGACGTGCAGCTTGTCCAGGACGTCGGCGGCATACGGCGCCTTCGACTCGGGGCTGACGTGCAGGTGGCCTGAAGCGTCGTGGCCGCTCAACGGTCCACACCTCCCATGACGGGGTCGATCGAGGCCACGGCGACGATGACGTCGGCGATCTGGCTGCCTTCGCACATCGCGGCCACGGCCTGCAGGTTGTTGAAGCTCGGGTCGCGGAAGTGCGCGCGGTAGGGACGCGTGCCGCCGTCGGAGACGACGTGGCAGCCCAGCTCGCCCTTGGGCGACTCGATGCCGACGTAGGCCTGCCCCGCCGGCACCCGGAAGCCCTCGGTGACGAGCTTGAAGTGGTGGATCAGGGACTCCATCGAGGTGCCCATGATCTCGCGGATGTGGTCGAGGCTGTTGCCGAGGCCGTCGCTGCCCAGCGCGAGCTGAGCCGGCCAGGCGATCTTCTTGTCGGCGACCATGACCGGGCCCTCGTTCGCCTGGAGGCGGTCGGTGGCCTGCTCGATGATCTTCAGCGACTCGTACATCTCGTCGATGCGGATGCGGAGGCGGCCGTAGGCGTCCTGGCTCGTGCGGGTCTTGACCTCGAAGTCGTAGGTCTCGTAGCCGCAGTACGGGTCGAGCTTGCGCAGGTCGTGCGGCAGGCCGGTCGAGCGGAGCACCGGGCCGGTGATGCCGAGCGCCATGCAGCCGGCGAGGTTGAGCACGCCGACGTCGACGGTGCGGCCCTTGAGGATGGGGTTCTCGTTGAGCAGCGCCTCGAGCTCGCCGAGGCCGCGGCGGACCTCGGGGACCATCTCGCGCAGCGCGTCGATGCAGCCGGGCGGCAGGTCCTGGGCCACGCCGCCGGGGCGGATGTAGGCGTTGTTCATGCGCAGGCCGGTCACCATCTCGATGACGCGCAGCAGTCGCTCGCGCTCACGGAAGGCGACGGTCATGACGGTCGTCGCGCCCATCTCCATGCCACCGGTGCCGAGGCAGATGAGGTGGCTGCTGATGCGCGTCATCTCCATCATGAGCACGCGGATGACGTTGGCGCGCTCGGGGATGTCGTCGGTGATGCCGAGCAGCTTCTCGATGGCGAGGCAGTACGCGGTCTCCTGGAACATGGGCGTGAGGTAGTCCATGCGCGTGCAGAACGTGACGCCCTGCACCCAGGTGCGGTACTCCATGTTCTTCTCGATGCCGGTGTGGAGGTAGCCGATGCCCGCGCGGGCCTCGGTCACCGTCTCGCCGTCGATCTCGAGGATGAGGCGGAGCACGCCGTGCGTCGACGGGTGCTGCGGCCCCATGTTGACGACGATGCGCTCCTCGCCGAGCGAGGTGGCCTCGTCGACGAGGTCGTTCCAGTCGCCGCCGGCGGCGTTGAAGACGTGGGCGCCCTCGCTGGCCTGCTCGTCGGCCACGGACGTGGCGTAGACGTCGTTGGCGCCGGCGTCCGGCACCTCGGTCTGGGTGAACTCGGTGTGCGTGCTCATCAGTTGTACGACCTCCGCTGGTCCGGCGGCGGGACGGTGGCGCCCTTGTACTCGACGGGGATGCCGCCGAGAGGGTAGTCCTTCCGCTGCGGGTGGCCCGGCCAGTCGTCGGGCATGAGGATTCGGGTGAGGGCCGGGTGGCCGTCGAACTCGATGCCGAACATGTCCCACGTCTCGCGCTCGTGCCAGTCGTTGGCCGGGTAGATCGAGACGATCGACGGGATGTGACGGTCGTCGTCGGGGCAGCTGACCTCGACGCGGACCCGCCGTCCGCCGTGGGTGATCGACAGGAAGTGGTAGACCGCGTGCAGCTCCTCACCGGCGCGGTTCGGGTAGTGCACGCCCGAGACGCCGGTGACGATCTCGAAGCGCAGCGAGGCGTCGTCGCGCAGCACGCGGGCCACGGCCACGAGGTGCTCACGGCGCACGTGGATCGTCATCTCGCCGCGGTCGACGACGACGCGGTCGACGGCCTCGGCGTAGGAGGCGCTGCCCCCGACGAGGCCGCGCTCGAGGTTGTCGGCGATCTCGTCGAAGTAGCCGCCGTAGGGGCGCTCGGAGGCGCCCGCGACGAGGATCGGGCGGACGAGGCCGCCGTAGCCGGTGGTGTCGGCACCGGCGGTGGCGCCGAACATGCCGTGGCGGACGCCGACGACCTCGGGCTCGGCCGGGGTGCGCTCCTGGGCGAGCTCCACCTCGTGCGGGGTCAGGCCCGAGGACTGGTCCTTGGTCGTGTCGGCGACGACGTCGCCCTTCTTGTCGCCGTCGCTCATGCGAGCAGGCCCTTCATCTGGTGCGTCGGCGTCGCGGAGAGCGCCGCGGCCTCGGCGGCCTTGGCGGCGGCCTCACGGTTGACGCCGAGCGGCGAGGTCTCGATCTGGTGGTGCAGCTCGATGATCGCGTTGAGCAGCATCTGCGGCCGCGGCGGACAGCCGGGCAGGTAGATGTCGACCGGGATGATGTGGTCGACGCCCTGGACGATGGCGTAGTTGTTGAACATGCCGCCCGAGCTGGCGCAGACACCCATCGAGATGACCCACTTGGGGTTGGGCATCTGGTCGTAGACCTGGCGCACGACGGGGGCCATCTTCTGGCTCACGCGGCCGGCGACGATCATCAGGTCGGCCTGGCGCGGGGTCGCCGAGAAGCGCTCCATGCCGAAGCGGGCGATGTCGTAGTCCGGCGTGCCGACGGCCATCATCTCGATGGCGCAGCAGGCGAGGCCGAACGTGGCCGGCCAGATCGAGGCCTTGCGCATGTAGCCGGCGAGGCCCTCGACGGTCGAGAGCAGGAACCCGGCTGGGAGCTTCTCTTCGAGACCCATTGCTTACTCCTTAACCTTCCTGATGAAACCCGGTGGACGCGTGCCCCTGGTGGGGGTGGCCGCCGGGGTCAGTCCCACTCGAGCCCGCCGCGGCGCCACACGTAGGCGTACGCGATGAACACCGTGAGGATGAACAGGACCATCTCGACCAGCGCGAAGAGGCCCAGCTTGTTGAAGGCCACCGCGAACGGATAGAGGAAGACGGACTCGATGTCGAAGATGATGAAGAGCATCGCCGTCAGGTAGTACTTGATCGGCACCCGACCACCGCCGGCCGCCTGGGGCGTCGGCTGGATGCCGCACTCGTAGGCCTCGAGCTTGGCGCGGTTGTAGCGCTTGGGCCCGACGACGAGCGAGGTGAAGACCGACAGCGCGGCGAACGCGAAGCCGAGCCCCAGCATGAACAGGATCGGGACGTAGGAGTTCATCCGAGGTCACGTGCCTTCCGGTCGTGCGTGTCGTGCATGGTGAGAGCTGGGGCGCAGGTGCGCGGCGCACCCATCCTAGGGGCGTCGGTGACGATTGTGCTCGGCGTCACAAACGCGCCGGCGCGGTGGTGGCTCATGCGCTCGGGGCCAGCCGCGAGAGGGTCGTGATGAGGCGGTCGCTCGCGCCCTTGCTCGTGGGGTCGGCGAGGTTGGCCATGATCTTGAGCAGGAAGGGCATGAGCTTGGTGCGGGGCAGGCCGTACTTCGTCGCGAGCCGCATCACCTCGGGGTTGCCGATGGCGTGGGCGAACCAGCGTCCGAGCGTGAAGTAGCCGCCGAGCTCGTCCTTCATGACCTTGGGGTATGCCGCGAGCACCCTCTCGCGCTCGGCGTCGCTCGGGCGGGCCATCGCCTGGGCGACGAGCTCGGCACCGAGGCGCGCGGCCTCGAGGGCATAGTCGATGCCCTCGCCGTTGAAGGGGTTGACCATGCCGCCCGAGTCACCGACGAGGAGCAGGCCGTCGGCGTAGAGCGGGGTGCGGTTGAAGCCCATGGGCAGTGCGGCGCCGCGGATCGGGCCGGCGGACTCGTCGTGCTCGAGCTGCCACTCCGGGTTGATGTCCTCGACCCAGCGACGCATGACGTCCTTGTAGTCGGTCTTCTGGAAGGCCGAGGTGGTGTCGAGCGTGCCGAGGCCGACGTTGGTGCGGCCGTCCTCGAGCGGGAAGAGCCAGCCGTAGCCCGGCATGAGGATGCGGTTGCCGGCGTCGTCGCGGCTCCACAGCTCGAGGTGGCTCTCGAGGTAGTCGTCGCGCTTCGGGGTCGTGTAGTAGGCCCGCACGGCGACGCCCATGACGCGGTCCTCGCGCTTGGTCCGGCCGACGGCGGTCGCGAGGCGGGAGGACACGCCGTCGCTCGCCACGACGACGGGCGCGCGGTAGGTGACGGTCTCGCCCGTGGCGCGACCGGCGTCGTCGAGGCGCTTGGCGGTGACGCCGGTGACGCGACCGGAGTCGTCGCGCAGCGGCGTGGAGACGCTCGTGCGCTCGTGGAGCCGGGCACCCTTCTTCTCCGCGTGGCGGGCGAGGGCCTCGTCGAGCTGGGCGCGGGTGCGGACCATGCCGTAGCCGGGGAAGGCGTCGGACTCGGGCCAGTCGAGCTGCAGGGTGTGGCCCCCGCCCTTGATCCGCAGACCCTTGGTGCGCTGCCAGCCTGTGGTGTCGACACCGAGGGAGATGAGCTCCTTGGTGGCGCGGGGGGTCAGGCCGTCGCCGCAGATCTTGTCGCGGGGGAAGGCCGACTTCTCGAGGAGGACGACGTCGAGTCCGTGGTCCGCGAGGTACGCGGCGGTCGCGCTGCCACCGGGGCCGGCGCCGACGACGATGACGTCGGCCCGCTCGACGGGGGCACCGCCAGACCCCGAGGGGCTGGGCGCGACGCTCGAACTGGTCATGTCTCCCTGCACGCTTCCGGACCGCTTGTGAAGATCTTCACGAACTAACTTCGGGAGTCTATTCCCGGGATTTCGCGCTTGTCAGATAAGGCATGCCTAACTCTCGACAACGCCACCGCCGAGAGGCCACGTCCGGCCACTCGTGCCACGTCGAGTGGCCAGGCGTGGCCCCTGCCGGGCACACGGCATACGCACGCGGGCGTGTGCCGTCAGCGCTTGGTGCCGTGGTGGAGCGCGACGATGCCGCCCGTGAGGTTGGTCCAGCCGACCTGCTGCCAGCCGGCGGCCTCGACGACCCGCGCAAGCTCACCCTGCGGCGGCCACGCGCGGATCGACTCGGCGAGGTAGACGTAGGAGTCGGGGTTGCTCGACGTGCGGCGGGCGACGGGCGGCAGCGCCCGCATCAGGTAGTTGCTGTAGACGGTCCGGAAGACCTTGTTGACCGGCTGGCTGAACTCGCACACGAGCAGGCGGCCACCGGGCTTGGTGACGCGGAGGAACTCGCGCAGCGCCGTCTCGGCGTCGGCGACGTTGCGCAGCCCGAAGCTCATCGTGACGACGTCGAAGCTCTCGTCGGCGAAGGGCAGGCTCATCGCGTCGGCGGCCGTGAAGGCCATGTCGGGACGGCGGCGACGACCGACGCGGAGCATGCCGAGCGAGAAGTCGGCCGGGACGACCTCGATCTCCTGGTCGGCCCACGGCTCGCTCGAGGTGCCCGTCCCGGCGGCGATGTCGAGGATGCGCTCCCCCGGCTTGGCGTCGACGGCCTTGACGACGGCGCGACGCCAAAGGCGGTCCTGGCCCAGCGAGAGCACGTCGTTGGTCACGTCGTACTTCTCGGCGACGGTGTCGAACATCGACGCGACGTCGACCGGCTTCTTGTCCAACTGCGCACGGGTCATGCGCTCATCCTCGCACCCGCGCGGTTGTGGGTTGGGTCGCACCGGCGGTCGCGCGGCGGGGGTCGGGGGCGTTCGGTCGTAGAGTTGCGATCGATGTCCACGCTTCCCGCTCCTGGAGCGCCGTCCCCCGCCGCGGGACCGACGGTCGTCGTCCGCACGGTGCCCCTCGGGTCCGAGGACCCGCTGCTCGCCTACCTCCCGTCCGGTCGACCGCACGACGAGCTGCTCTCGTGGGTGCGCCGGGGCGAGGGCCTCGTCGGCTGGGGCACGGCCCTGACCTTCGAGTCGCGCGGCCAGGACCGCTTCGCCGAGGCCGAGGCGTGGTGGCGCGAGGTCAGCCACCGGGCCGTCGTGCGCGACGACGTGCAGCGGCCGGGCACGGGCCTCGTCTGCTTCGGCTCCTTCCCCTTCGCCTCGGACTCCGCCGAGTCGGCCCGGCTCGTCGTGCCGTCGACGATCGTCGGGCGCCGCGACGGACAGGGGTGGCTGACCACCATCTCCCTCGACCCGCAGCTGACGTTGCTCGAGAACCCTTCGGTGGCAAGCGATCCCGAGCCTCCCCGCGACGTCGCCTTCGCCGACGGCGACGTCTCCCCCGCCGACTACGCCCATGCGGTCGCCGAGGCCGTGAAGCGCATCGGCGCAGGTGAGGTCGACAAGGTCGTCCTGGCCCGCGACCTCGTGGCGACCGCGTCGGCCCCCATCGACCCTCGCTGGCTGTTGCGCCGCCTGGCCGACCGCTACGAGAACACCTGGGTCTTCTCCGTCGCCGGCCTGGTGGGTGCGACGCCCGAGCTGCTCGTGCGTCGGGACCAGGGCCTCATCACCTCCCGGGTGCTCGCCGGCACGATCCGCCGCACGGGCGACGACGCCAAGGACCTCGCCCTCGCCGCCTCGCTCGCCCGGTCGTCCAAGGACCTCGAGGAGCACGAGTATGCCGTCCGCTCCGTCGCGGAGGCCCTCGCACCGCACTGCTCGTCGATGAACGTCCCTGAGGCCCCCTTCGTGCTGCACCTGCCCAACGTCATGCACCTCGCAACCGACGTCGCCGCCGTCAGCGTCGACGACGCGTCGTCGCTGACCCTCGCCGCATCGCTCCACCCGTCGGCCGCCGTGGGCGGCACCCCGACCGCACGCGCGGTCGAGCTCATCGGCGAGCTGGAGCACATGGACCGTGGCCGCTACGCCGGCCCCGTCGGCTGGATGGACGCCCACGGTGACGGCGCCTGGGGCATCGCCCTGCGCAGCGGCGCCCTCGATGCCGAGGACCCTTCGCAGATCACGTTGTACGCCGGGTGCGGCATCGTCGCGGGGTCCGACCCCGAGTCCGAGGTCGCCGAGTCCGACGCCAAGCTCATCCCCATGCGCGACGCGCTCGCCAGCGACTGAGCGGTGGCGAGGGTGACGGGTGACGGGAGCGCGCCGGAGCTCGCGCTGCGCGTGCTTCAGCAGCTGTGGCTCGCCGGGGTCCGCGACGTCGTGCTGGCGCCGGGGTCGCGGTCGGCGCCCTTCGCGCTGGCGCTCGACGCGGCGGACCGGGTCGGCGACCTGCGCCTGCACGTCCGCGTCGACGAGCGGTCGGCGGCGTTCCTCGCGCTCGGCCTGACCACCGGGTCGCGACGTCCGGTCGCCGTCGTCACGACGTCGGGCACGGCCGTGGGCAACCTGCTCCCCGCCGTCATGGAGGCCCACCACACGGGGCGCCGGGTCGTCGTCGTCAGCGCAGACCGACCGGACCGCCTGCGCGGCACGGGCGCCAACCAGACCACCGAGCAGGCCGGCATCTTCGGGACCTTCGCCCCGTGCCACGACATCACGGCCGGCGTCTCCTCGTCCGAGCTGGGCGCGATTGTCTCGCAAGCCTGCTCGCGCCGGGGACCGACCCAGCTCAACGTGCAGCTCGACGGTGACCTGCTGCCGGCGGACGCCGACCCCGCCACCTGGTGGCGCCGCCCCGACACCCCCGAGACCCTCCCCGACCCAGCCGACCACGCCAACTCGGCCCCGGCGCAGTTCGCGGGCGGAACCGGACCCGGATCCCACGCCAACTCCGCCACGGTGCAGTCCGCGGGCGGAACCGGACCCGGATCCCACGCCAACTCGGCCCCGGCGCAGTCCGCGGGCGGAACCGGACCCGGATCCCACGCCAACTCCGCCACGGTGCAGTCCGCGGCCGGAACCGGACCCGGATCCCACGCCAACTCCGCCACGGTGCAGTCCGCGGGCGGAACCGGACCCGGATCCCACGCCAACTCGGCCCCGGCGCAGTCCGCGGCCGGCGCCGGACCCGGATCCCACGCCAACTCCGCCCCGGCGCAGTCCGCGGCCGGCGCCGGCTCCGGATCCCACGCCAACTCAGCCCCGGCGCAGTTGGCGGGCTCCGGAGCCGGGAACGTCGAGCCGTCGGTGTCGGTCCGGACCGACGGCGAGGTGCTGCCGCTCGGGCCGCGCACGGTCGTGGTCGCCGGTGACGATGCAGGCCCGGCTGCACGCCTGCTCGCCCAGGCCGCCGACTGGCCCCTCGTCGCCGAGCCGACGTCGGGCGCCAGGGTCGGACGCCAGGCGTTGCGCACCGGCCGGCTGCTGCTGACCACCGACCTGCGCGCCGAGGTCGAGCGCGTCGTCGTCGTCGGGCACCCGACCCTGTCGAGGCCGGTCACGAGCCTCATCAGCGACCCTGCGGTCGAGGTCCTGGCCGTCCGGGGCCGCGACGGGGTGGCCACCGACCCCGGCAGGGTCGCCCGCGTGCTCGACGTCGTGCCACGCGTCGACGGTGCTGACGACCCGGCCTGGTTCGAGCTCTGGCGCGACGCCGACGCTCGCCTCTGCGGACTCATCGACGCGGGACTCGCTGCACCACAAGGAGATCCGGCCCGGGCTCCGGGCGGCGATGGGCTCGCCCCGCTCGCCGTCGCCGCGACCGTGGCGGCTGCCGTCGCCGCCGACACGACGCTCGTCGTCGGCTCGTCCAACCCAGTGCGCGACCTCGACGTCATGGCTACGCCCTGGCCACCGCACGAGCACCGCTTCGTCGTCGGCAACCGCGGCCTCGCCGGCATCGACGGCATGGTCTCGACGGCCGTCGGAGTCGCTCTCGGGCGACCCCGCGCGGCGCGCAGCATCGCCTACCTCGGAGACCTGACCTTCCTCCACGACACGAACGGCCTGCTCATGGGTCCCGGCGAGCCTCGTGCGGACCTGACGTTCGTCGTGCTGAGCGACGACGGCGGCGCGATCTTCAGCACCCTGGAGCAGGGTGACCGCCGCTACGCCAGCGCCTTCGAGCGGGTCTTCTCCACTCCGCACGGCACCGACCTCGCGGCGCTGTGCGCGGCGCACCACACGGCATACGAACGCGTGGACGATCTCGACCGGCTCACCGCAGCTATCGCCGAAAGCCCCTCAGGCACCAGGGTGCTCGAGGTTCCCGTGTCACGCGCCGACCGCCGGGCGGAGGCGGCGTGGCTGCGCGATCTCGCCCAGCAGGTCCGGCCCCCGCACGCCTCACGGCACTGAGCGACGACGGCGCTTCAGGCGCTGGAGCCGGGCCAGCTCGCCAGTTCCCCGCCGGGCATGCAGACGATGCGCTCGCCGGCCGGTCCGGTGATCTGCCAGGCCTCGTAGTCGGCAGAGGCGCGGACGCTCAGCTGGGCGTCGGCGAAGTTGACCGCAAGATGCCCCGCCTTGGCGACGAGGACCTCGCGGATCTCGGCGCCGACGAGCGCGGCCAGCTCCGGAGGGAGCTGCTCCTGCGGCGTGCCCGTGTCGATCGCCTGCATGCCGTCGGGTCGCAGGAGGTAGGTCTCGCCACCGAGGTCGATCTCCCAGTTGTCGGTCGTCCAGATCATGAGCGAGTAGTCGAGCCGGACCGAGTGCACGACCTTGCCTGCGAAGCTGGGGATCACGGGTTCCATCCTGCGGGAATGTCGTAGGTGCCGTCGGGACGCACGGGCATGTGCGTGTCGGGGCTGTTGTTGGCACCGGGCTTGCCGTCGAGCTTCACCGGCTGGCCGTGCTCGTTGTAGAAGCGCACGTAGCCGTCGGGGTAGCGGTCGGTCCCGTCCATGATGCGCACCGAGTTGGCGTTCTTCGGGGTGCCCGCGGGCGCGTTGACGTTCTCGGGCTTCTGCCAGACCTCACCCTTGCCGTTCTCGGCGACGCGTCCCTCCCAGGAGCTGCCGGCCGTGCTGGGCCGCTGGTCGTCGGGCATCCGGTCGCCGGGCTGCGGCTTGCTCTCGCCCGGCCCCTTGGCCTCGTCGAGCACGTGGTTGTCGTTCTTGCTCGCGTTGCTGACCAGGTCTCCGGCCCCGGCCGCCATGGCCGCGGCCCCGGTGGCGATGAGTCCGGCCGAGGCGACGTTGATGGGCACACCCGCCACGGCGCCCACGCCCGTGGCGTCCAGGGCCACGCCTCCGACCTCGCCGCCCGACCCCAGCACGATGCCGCCCGCGCCGAGAGCCATGGACAGCAGGTCCTCCGGGTGCTCGACCATGGCCTGGCCCACGTCGGCGAGCCCGTTGACGGCCGGCACGACCGTGTGGTTGTAGATGCCGGCGCCGACGTCACCCAAGGTGTCGCCGACCTTGTCCCACCAGTGCTCCTGCGGCCGGGGCCGCGTGTGCCCGACCGTCGGCGAGGAGGGAGGGGGTCCGGCCGGGCTCCCGCCGGGGCCTGAGGTGGGCAGCACGCCGGCGCTCGGGGCGCTCGCGCCCCGCTGCTGCCGGGCGTTGCCCGAGAGCCGACGGCTGAGGTCGCCCAGGTGCGTGCCGAGCTGGGCGAGCTGCGCATCGGCTGCCGGCCAGCGTCCCTTGAGCGCCTGCAGGTCCGCACCACCCCACTGGGCGTCGAGCGCCCGGACCGCCCCCGCGGCGTCGGTGCGGGCGCGCTCGCACTCGCGGGAGCACTCGAGGAGCACTCGGCTGCTGCGCTCGAGCGCCTCCGGGTCCGACCCCTTGGCGAAGATGACCATCCGTGACCCCTGACGTGATCGCTGGTGACGCCCTCCCACCCTGCCCCGGCCACGTGGCTCGCGCCATGGGGAGCACTCCCCGGTCAGCCGGACGCGTCGCCGACCGGCCGCGGTGACGGTGCGTGCGGTTCGGTCCGGACCGTTGCGGCGACGAGCTCCGCGCTGTCACGGGCCTCGCGCCCGTCCGGCAGGTGGCAGACGTCCTCCAGTCCGATGCGCAGGTCGTGGCCGGCTGCCTGGGCCCAGCGCAGCACCGTCCACGCCCACTGCTCCTCGCCGTGCACGAGCACCGGCGCCGTCGAGCGCCCGAGGGCGGCGAGAACGCGTTCGGCGGCCAGCGGCCCGTCGGAGCCGGGCGTGGCGCCCGGGATCACCTCGACGAGCACGCGCTCGACCTGGCCCGGCCAGCCAGTGCCGACGAAACGGGTGGCTGCCTCCGGCGTCCAGATACCGGCTTCGACGCCGATTCCCTTGTCGTGCAGAGCTGTTGCGATCTCAACCGCACCCTCCTCGTGCCAGTTGACGCTCGCGCAGTCGGGCCCGCCCAGCTGGGGAGAGGGCCAGTCGGAGACGTGGGAGAGCTTGTGACGCGCGGACGCGACGATGCCGTCGCGCGTGCTCACGCTGACGCGCAGCCCCGGTGTCGCCGCCTTGATAGCGCCGACCACCTCGACGACGTGCCGAGCCTCGAGGGTCTCGCTCCCCGAGTCGTCCCGCGGGTGGACGTGCACCATGGACGCGCCCGCAGCAACGGCGTCGGCAGCGGCCCGTGCGAGCTCGTCCGGTGTCTGCGGCACGTGCGGGTGCTGCCCGCGGGTGCGGTCACCGTTGAGGCAGGCCTTGATCACCGACCGCTCCCACCAGCCAGCACGGCGTGGCAGCGGACGAGTCGCTCGCGCCACCACTGCTGACGCTCGGGAGGGGCCGCCAGGTCTGCGAGCGCCCCCGCGTCGGGCACGGCGCGCCCGGTCCGCAGCAGGCCCGCTGCGGGGCGCCACGGCGTCGCCGACACGTCGCGCTCGAAGAGGCCGACGGTGCCCAGGCCGCAGGCGTGGTCGAGCGTCGGTAGCGCGGCCGCCAGCGCGACGCCTGCGGCGATGCCAATGCTCGTGTCGAGGGCGGAAGACACGACGGCCGGGAGCCCGCACGCCTCGACGACCTCGAGCGCGGAGCCCACTCCCCCGAGCGGCGCGACCTTGACGACGACGATGTCGGCCGCGCCGAGCCGCGCCACGCGGATCGGGTCGTCGGCCTTGCGGATCGACTCGTCCGCCGCGATGGGCACGTCGATCCCCTTGCGCGCCAGCGCGGTCCGCAGCTCGATGAGCTCCTCGACCGTGGCGCACGGCTGCTCGGCATACTCGAGGTCGTATGCCGTGAGCCTCCTCAGTGCCTCGGTGGCCGTGGCGACGTCCCAGCCACCGTTGGCGTCGATGCGCACGCGCGCCCCGGACCCCATCGCGGACCGGACGGCAGCCACGCGGTCGACGTCGTCGTCGAGCGACTGCCCCTTCTCGGCCACCTTGACCTTGGCGGTCGTGCACCCGTCGAACCGGGCGAGCACCTCCGCCACCCGGTCGGGCCCGACGGCGGAGACGGTCGCGTTGACGGACACGGCGGTGCGCACGGGGGCCGGCCACACGGCATACGCGGCCTCGATGGCGGCGGCGAGCCACCGCGCGGACTCGGCGTCGGAGTACTCCACGAAGGGACCGAACTCGCCCCAGCCCGAAGGGCCCTCGAGCAGCAGCGCCTCGCGCACGTCGACCCCGCGGAAGCGGACCCGCATCGGCAGCGAGACGACGTGGGCACCCGAGAGGAGGTCGTCGAGCGGCGGCAGCGTCGTCATGCCTCCCATCATCACTGACGCCGCTCAGGGCGCGAGTCAGCGGGCAGGTCAGCGGGCGGGGAAGGCCTCGTGCCGGTCACGCGTCGGGTCCGGCTGGGACGGGCCGGTCGGCTCGTCCCGCTGGCTGCCCCGCTGGTCACCCCGCAGGTCGTGACGTCGGTCGTGGTGTCGGCGAGTCCCACGCCCGCACGTGTGGCCGCGCCCGACGGCGCGCGGCAGGAACCAGAGGAAGCCCACGAGCCACCAGAGCCCGTGACCCGACGGGCCGAGCGAGATGGCGATGAGCACGACCCCGGCGATGATGAGGTTGCGTGGCGAGAGCACGTCGGTCTCCTCCGTCCCTGGGGCCGGTCGGCCCCGTCTCCCTCGACGCTAGGAGCGGGCGGCGCCGGCGACCCGGTCCCTCTGTCAGCGCCTCCCCCTGACAGATGTCATGCTCCGCGCGTCCCCGAGGCGACCGGGCCGAGGACGACGTCGGCGGGGTTGTCGACGGCGATCGCGATGCGGTCGCGGAAGACCTGGCGCATCTCGGGCAGCGCGTCGAGCGGGAACCAGCGTGCATCGGTCGACTCGTCGTCGCCGGGCCTCGGCTCGCCGGAGACCCAGCGGCAGCGGAAGGTGTGGTCGAGGTACTGCCCGAGGTCGCCGTTCAGGTGCGTCACGACGCCGCTCGCCGACACCCAGACGAGCCGCTCGACCTCGGCGACGACGCACGCCTCCTCCTCGACCTCGCGGGTCGCGGTGACGTGCGGCTCCTCACCGGGGTCGACGATGCCGGTGACCGGGGTCCACTCGCCGTTGTCGCTGCGCCGGACGAGCAGCACCTCGTCGGAGCCCTCGGAGCCCTCGCCGCCCCCGGCGACCTCGCGCAGCACGACAGCCGTGACCCCGGGCATCCACAGCAGCTCGGTGCCGACCATCGTGCGCAGGTGGGAGACGTAGGGAGGGATCGGCATACGGCCGACCCTAGCCCCGCCGATAGGGTCGGTCCGTGAGCAGCGAGCCGAGCCAGAGCGCCGTGTCCGAGATCTTCGACCCGAGCGAGTGGGCGCCCGTCGAGGGCTTCGACCTCACCGACATCACCTACCACCGCCGCCGTCCCGTGGAGGGCCGCCCGCACGCCGAGTCCGGTGTCGTGCGCATCGCGTTCGACCGGCCCGAGGTGCTCAACGCCTTCCGGCCGCACACGGTCGACGAGCTCTACCGCGTGCTCGACCACGCCCGGATGACGCCCGACGTCGGCGTCGTGCTCATCACCGGCAACGGCCCCAGCCCCAAGGACGGCAAGTGGGCGTTCTGCTCCGGCGGCGACCAGCGCATCCGCGGCCGCTCTGGCTACCAGTACGCCGAGGGCGACACGGCCGACACCGTCGACACGGCGCGCACCAGGGCGCAGGGCGGCCGCCTGCACATCCTCGAGGTGCAGCGCCTCATCCGCACCATGCCGAAGGTCGTCATCGCTGTCGTGCCGGGCTGGGCGGCCGGCGGCGGGCACTCCCTCCACGTCGTGTGCGACCTGACGATCGCCAGCCGCGAGCACGCCCGCTTCAAGCAGACCGACGCCGACGTGGGCAGCTTCGACGCCGGCTACGGCAGCGCCTACCTCGCCAAGATGGTCGGCCAGAAGTTCGCCCGCGAGATCTTCTTCCTCGGCCGCACCTACTCCGCCGAGGACATGCAGCGGATGGGCGCGGTCAACATCGTCGCCGACCACGCCGACCTCGAGCGCGAGGCCCTGCAGGTCGCGACCGAGATCATGGGCAAGAGCCCCCAGGCGCAGCGCATGCTGAAGTTCGCCTTCAACCTCACCGACGACGGCCTCATGGGCCAGCAGGTCTTCGCCGGCGAGGCGACCCGCCTGGCCTACATGACCGACGAGGCCGTCGAGGGGCGCGACCAGTTCCTCGAGAAGCGCGAGCCCGACTGGTCCCCGTTCCCCTGGTACTTCTGAGCGTCAGAGGCCGTCCATGAGGGCGACGGTGGCCGCGACGATCTGCTGCTGCGCCTGCTCCCGACCGACCGTCGGGGTGCCGTCACCCGGCTGGTCGCCGTAGTCGCCGAAGAAGGAGTGCACGGCCCCGTCCACGCGGGTGTATGCCGTGTCGCCGGGCAGCAGCGCCTTGCTCGCCTCGACGTCGGCGGGGGTCGTGAACCCGTCCCGGCTGCCACTCACCGAGGCCACGGCCAGGTCCGTGCGGTCGGCGAGCGAGCCCACCGGGTAGGACGCCCACAGCACCAAGCCCTTCACGACCCCGGGATGGTCGTGGGCGAAGGTCGACGCGACGACCCCGCCGAGGCTGTGGCCGGCGATGACCCACGACGTGACCTCGGGGTGCCCGTCGATGAACGCGTGTGGCGCGGTCATCGCGAGGAAGCCGATGTTGAAGGGCTGCTTGACCACGACGACGAGCACCCCCTGGCGGCTCACCTGGGACAGCATCGGCACGTAGGCGCGGGGGTCGACGCGGGCGCCGGGCTGGAAGATCAGGCCACGCGTGGGGGTGGCGCCCGTCGGGGTGATGATGATGTGGGCCGGGGCGTCGGTGATGCGCACCTCCGTGCTCCCGGACATGGCGGCCACCGCCGCGGGCGTCGCGGCGAAGGGGCGGAGCCACACGAGGGCGCCGAGCACGAGGAGCGTCACGACGACCCCGAGGGCGCGGCCGACGACCCTCAGCCAGGGCCGGGCGTGCGCCGAGCCCGGGTCGTCGGACCGGTCGCGGGCGAGGAGCACGACGCCGATCAGCCCGCACGCCGCGAGCGCGATGACCTGCGCGGGGTTGCCGGCGAGCAGGACCGGGCGGTCCAGCACGAAGAGGACGAGCGGCACGACGAGCCAGAGGATCCCGGTCACGACGGAGAACCGAGCGCGGCGACGGCGCGGCGTCGACTCGGGGTCGAGCACCTCCTCGCGCGGCATGCTCGTCACCTCTCGAGCGTAACCACGTCGGCAGGTCCGGCGGGCTCGGGGGCGGGGGTGAATCCGCACCGTGGACAGCACGTCCGCGGAGGCCGGCCCCGGTGCCGGTGTCGGTCGCACGAGGTCCTGCCGGACAGGGCAGGATGTTGGGGTGGACCCGAGCGACGACCGCCGCGCCAGCGCTGCCGACAGCGCTGGCACGAGCGGGCCCGACGTCCCGGAGGGCGGGCGACCGGCCGACTTCCGCCAGCCGCCGCGCACCACCGCGGCCAACGCGACCCGCGCCGTCGGCCGGGGACTCGGTCGCGCCGCCACGGGCACGGCCCGCCTGACCGCCCGCTCCGGTCGCTTCGCCGCCGCCAAGGCCCACGCCTACACCCACTCGGGGGGCGCGGGCGAGAGCGGGCTGGCGCGCGTCACCGAGCTGCACGCGAGCAACACCGCGGGCGACACGATCATGACCCTCGCCCTGGCCGGCACCCTCTTCTTCAACCCGCAGACCGCGCAGGCCCGCAGCGACGTCGCGACGTTCCTGCTGCTGACGATGGTCCCGTTCGTCCTCGTCGCGCCGCTCATCGGACCGCTGCTCGACCGCTTCTCGCACGGGCGGCGCTGGGCCATCGGCACGACACTGGCGCTGCGCGCCTTCCTCTGCTGGGTCCTCGGTGAAGCCATCACCAACGACAGCAGCTGGCTCTTCCCAGCCGCGCTCGGCTGCCTCGTCGCGTCCCGCGCCTACAACATCACCCGGGCCGCTGCGGTACCGCGCCTCCTGCCACCGGGCACCACGCTGGTCAGGGCCAACTCGCGCGTCTCCATGGCCGGCGTCGTCGGCGCCGTCGCCGGGGGCGCCCTGGGCGGCGCGGCGATGCTCGCCGGCCCGGCCTGGGCGCTGCGGCTGGCCTTCGTCGTCTTCGTCGTCGGCACCGTCCAGGCCATCCGTCTGCCCGCCCGTGTCGACTCCTCGCTCGGCGAGGTGTCGATCGAGGACACGACGCCCATCCCCGTGCGCGGCGCCGGCCCCGCAGTCCCCACCTCAGGCGCGACAGCGGGCGCCGCGAGCGCGACGCCGACCAGCTCGCTGCGCGGCACGCGGCGAGGCTGGTCCGACTCCCCCGCGAGACGGCATACGCCCTCGGGTGACGACGCGCTCACGGTCGACTCCCTCGGCCCGTTCGGACGTTTCCGGCGGCGCAAGCAGGCGATCCCCTGGCCCGTCATGCACGCCATGTGGTCGACCGGCGGCACCCGCGTGCTCACCGGCTTCCTCATCCTCTTCATGGCGTTCCTCGCCAAGGAACACCCCATCGACGGCATCCGCGGCGAGGTCGTGCTCGCGATCATCGCCCTCGCCATCGGGATCGGCAACGCCCTCGGCAGCGTCGTCGGCAACGTCGTGCGCGACCAGCGGCCCGAGCGCATCGCCATGCTGTCGGTGCTCGCCGCGACGGTCTGCTGCATCGCGACGGGCATCTGGTACGGCGTGTGGACACTTGCCCTGCTCGGCTTCGTCCAGGGTCTCTCGGCGCAGCTGTCCAAGCTGTGCTTCGACGCGCTCGTGCAGCGCGAGGTCCCCGAGAACGTCCGCACGTCGGTCTTCGCGTGGTCCGAGACGATGCTGCAGGTGCTGTGGGTCGTCGGCGGCGCCCTCGGCATCGTGCTCCCCCTCAACCCCTACATCGGCTTCCCCGTCTGCGCGGTCGTGCTCGTCTGGACCGTCGCCATGGCGGCCCGTCAGCGCCGACGCGCGACCACCACCGTCCGACCGAGAGCGAGACCCGCCTGATGGCCGCGCCGTCCCCCCGACCGCTGGCGATACCCGCCGGACCCGCCGTCCTCGACGTGCTGCCCGACCTCGAGGCCGCCCTCACCGGCCGGTCCCCCGTGCTGCCGTATGCCGCCGACTCCCCTGCGCCGTCGGTGCCGTCCCACGACCCCGCTGCCCTGCCCGACGGTCTTGCCGTTGCCATCGGCACGTCCGGGTCGACGGGCCGACCCAAGCGGGCGCTGCTGACGGCCGACGCGCTCGAGCGGTCGGCGTGGGCCACCCACCAGGTGCTCGGCGGCAGCGGCGCCTGGCTGCTCGCCATGCCCGCCCACCACATCGCCGGGCTGCAGGTGCTGCTCCGGTCGATCGCCTCGGGCGTCACCCCGGCGGTCCTGGACCTGCGCGACGGCTTCTCGGTCGAGCGGTTCACCGCCGCGGCGGCCGACGTGCGGCCCACGCCCTCGGCGGCCCGGCGCTACACCGCGCTCGTCCCGACGCAGCTCTCCCGGCTCGTCGACGACCCGGCGGGGGTGGCCGCCCTGCGCGGCTTCGACGGCGTGCTCGTCGGCGGCGCAGCGACCCCCAGGGCGCTCGTCGAGCGGGCCCGCGGCCTCGGCGTCGTCCTCAGCCTGACGTACGGCATGAGCGAGACGGCCGGCGGCTGCGTCTACGACGGCACCCCGCTGCCGGTCAGCCGGGTGCACGTCGACAACGACCGGCACGTCGTCCTCGGCGGCGACACCGTGGCCCACGGCTACCTCGGCGAGCCGACCCTGAGCCGCGACGCCTTCACCGTCGACCCCGACGGCGTCCGCTGGTTCCGCACCGACGACCTCGGCCACTTCGACGACGACGGGCTGCTCGTCATCGACGGACGCGCCGACGACGTCATCAACACCGGAGGCCTCAAGATCAACCCGGGCGTCGTCGAGGACGCCATCAGCCGACACCTGGCCGACGTGCTCGACGTCGTGGTCCTCGGCCTGCCCGACCCCGAGTGGGGCGAGTCCGTCTGTGCCGCAGTCACGCTCGCAGACCCGGCCGACCACCTCACCACGCGCGAGGTGCGCGAGCGGCTACGCGGCATACTCCCCGACGCCGCCCTGCCGCGTCGGGTCGTCGTGCTCCCCGCCATCCCCCAGCGCGGCCCCGGCAAGCCCGACCGCGCGGCGATCCGACGCACGGTGCAGGACCTCGCCTGAGCGGTGGCAAGATAAGAGTGTTCCCACCCTCGCCGAAGGAGGTCGTCGTGCTGCGAGTCGTGCTCGTCGCCCTCGTCGTCTTCGCGTCGATCTACGCGTTCGTCGACTGCGTGCAGACCGACCGCCGGGTGGTGCGCACGATGCCGAAGCCGGTCTGGCTCATCGGCGTGCTCGTGCCCGTGCTCGGCCCCGTCGGCTGGCTCCTGGCCGGTCGCGCCAGCTCACGCGGCGGCCCGGCGCCCCGCGGCCCGGCCCGCAAGCCACCCCGACCACGGGGCCCGCTCGGCCCCGACGACGACCCCGACTTCCTCCGCAAGCTGTAGAAGGACGCCCCCAGAACCTCATGGCCACCTTGTCCCAGTGGATCGAGGGCGCCCGCCCCCGCACCCTGCCCGCCGCCGTCTCACCCATCCTCGTCGGCACCGGTGCCGCCTACCAGACGGGTCACATCGTCTGGGCGTATGCCGTCCTCGCCCTCGTCGTCGCCCTGGCCCTTCAGGTCGGGGTCAACTTCGCGAACGACTACTCCGACGGCATCCGCGGCACCGACGAGGTGCGCGTCGGGCCGGTGCGCCTCGTGGGGCAGCAGCTCGCGGCACCGCGCTCGGTCAAGATCGCGGCCTTCGCGTGCTTCTTCTTCGCCGGGCTCGTCGGCCTCGCGCTCGTCGCGCTGTCGGGGCTGTGGATCATGATCCCGATCGGCGCCGCGTCCATCGTCGCCGCCTGGTACTACACCGGCGGCTCGCGACCCTACGGCTACCTCGGCCTCGGCGAGGTCTTCGTCTTCGTCTTCTTCGGTCTCGTCGCGACGCTCGGCACCATGGCCACCATGACGCCGCCGACCGCCGCCGGATGGTGGGGCGCGATCGGCGTCGGCGCCCTCGCATCGGCGATCCTCGTGGCCAACAACCTGCGCGACATCCCGACCGACCGCGAGCACGGCAAGCGCACGCTGGCCGTGCGGATGGGCGAGGGGGGCACCCGCACCTTCTACGTCGCGCTCGTCGCCGTGGCCTTCGTCATGACGGGCCTCGCGTCGCTCACCTCGCCATGGGCGCTGCTCGCGCTGCTCGCGACCCCGCTCGTCATCCGTCCGATGCAGGCGGTCGTCGGGCGCGCCTCCGGGCGCGGCCTCATCCCCGCGCTGGCAGGCACCGGACAGTTCCAGCTCGCGTGGTCGCTCCTGCTGGCGGTCGGTCTCGCGGTCGGCCGCGCCTGAGCTCTGCGCCGTTCGCCTGACGCGGGGCTGCCCGCGATGGCACCGTGGGGCCCGTGCCCGAGGAGATCGACGTCGTCGTCGTCGGGGCCGGCCAGGCCGGCCTCGCCACCAGCCATGAGCTCGGCCTCCGCGGCGTCGAGCACGTCGTGCTCGAGGCGAGCAAGCCCGGGTCGTCCTGGCTGGGCCGCTGGGACAGCTTCACCCTCGTCGGCCCCAACCACACCGTGCGCCTGCCCGGCGCGCCCTACACGGGCGAGGACCCCGGCGGCTTCATGTCACGCACCGAGGTCGCCGACCACCTGAGGGCGTATGCCGGGCGGCTGGGTCGCGTGCGCACGGGGGTCCCGGTGCACGCGCTCCGGCCCCTGGCTGGTGGCGGTGGCTACGAGCTGCGCACCGACGGGGAGACGATCCGGAGCCGGGTCGTCGTCGTCGCGACCGGTGCCTACCAACGGCCCCTCCGGCCCGCTGCCGTGGCCGGCCTCGCCCCGGACGTGGCGTGCGTCGACGTGCTCGGCTACCGCAACCCGGCGGGGCTCCCCGACGGGGCCGTGCTCGTCGTCGGCAGCGGCCAGAGCGCGTGCCAGATCGCCGAGGAGCTCGTCGTCAGCGGGCGCGACGTCGTCATGGCCTGCGGGCGGGCACCGTGGTTCCCCCGCCGGGTGGGGGGCCGCGACCTCTTCGAATGGCTGATGGACTCGTCCTTCTACGAGCAGACCCCGGACCAGCTGGCGAGCCCGGCCGCCCGGCACGGCGCCAACGTCCAGGCCAGCGGCGCCAGGGGCGGCCACGACCTGCACTACCGCACGCTCGCGGCGCTCGGGGTGCGCCTCATGGGGCACCTGCTCGAGATCGACGGCCGCACCGCCCGGTTCGCGCCCGACCTGCCCGAGGTGATCGCGGCCGGTGACGCCGGCTTCCGCTTCGTGCGCGACACCGTCGTCGACGTGGCCCGGGACCGCGGCCTGCCGGTGCCGGAGATCCCCGAGCCGGGACCCCTCGACACCGCGGCCCCGACCGAGCTGGACCTACGGGGTTTCGGAGCCGTCGTCGTGGCGACGGGCTTCCGGTCGCGCTACGCCGAGTGGGTCGACGTGCCGGGTCTCGTCGACGCGCAGGGCTTCCCGGTGCACGTCGACGGCGAGAGCGTCGTGGCTCCGGACCTGCACTTCGTCGGCGTCCACTTCCTGCGCCGGCGGCGGTCGTCGCTGCTGTTCGGGGTCGGTGACGACGCGACGGCGACGGCCACCCGCATCTCCGCCCGCCTGTCCCTCAGCACCTGACCCCCACCCCGACTCTCACTCGAGTGGCCGCGCAACCCCACGCGTACCAGGTCGGCTGAGACAGGAGTGACGACGAGGCCACTCGACGAGGTGGAGACCCGCCCTAAGGTCCACTCGAGTGGCCGCGCAACCCCACGCGTACCACCTCGAGGTCGTTCGACCCGCGGGGCGGGGAGGGAGGGTCAGCGGTCGGCGTTGCGGGGGTTGTCGGCCGCAGCGCCCGTGGCGTCGCGCAGCGGGCGCTCGTCCTCGGCGTCCTCGGCGAACTCGTCGCTCGTCGGGTCGACCTCGTGCTTGGCCACGAGCTTGGCCTCGTGACGATCGACGAGCTTGGCCGTGATCTCGTCACGCATGCCGCGCAGCAGCAGGTAGGAGGCCGCGGCCGACGCGATGGCCGACGCACCGAGCAGCAGCACCGGGTTGTTGCGCAGCCCGATGAGCCAGAAGAGGAAGAGGAACCCGAAGAAGATCAGGATGCGAAGGAGGGAGTAGCGGACCATCTCGGAGCCTCAGCCCATACCGGAGTAGTTGTGCATGCCCACGAAGGTCGACACGAGGTTGACCAGCGTGAAGTTGATGATCACCGCGACGTAGCCGGCGAGCGCGATGTACATCGAGCGGCGGTGGTCGACGCCCGCCGTGGCGCGGCCGTGCATGTAGGCGGCGTAGACCGTCCAGATGACGAAGGTCCAGACCTCCTTGGGGTCCCACTGCCAGTAGGCGCCCCATGCCTGCTTGGCCCAGATCGCGCCCGCGATGAGCGTGAACGTCCAGAGGATGAAGGCGACCATGTTGAGGCTGTAGGCCGTGCGCTCGAGCGACTGCGAGCTCGGCAGCGACTCGATGAAGTTGGGCTTGGCCGGGGGCTTCTCCTCACGGCGCAGGCGCACGAGGTAGAGCAGGCCGACCGCGCACGCCAGCGTGAAGAACGCGACCGCGAGGAACGCGACGGATACGTGGATGCCGAGCCAGTAGGACTTGAGCGCCGGCATGAGCTCGCCGGCCTCGGTGTAGAGCACGGTGAGCGCGAGGCCCAGCACGAGCAGGATCGGCGTGACGATGAAGACGCCGAGCCACTGCCAGCTGTTGCGCTTGGCGAGCACGCTGTAGGCCGCGCCGACAGCGGCGGAGGCAGCCGTCGCGAACTCGAACATGTTGCCCCACGGCGGACGACCGACGGCCAGTCCGCGCATGAGGACCGAGGAGACGAGCAGCGCCGACGCGAGGTAGGTCAGCATCAGGGCGATGCTGCCGCGCTGGCGGCTCTTCAGGCTCTCCTCGAAGCCGGGCCCGGCCGCGTACGGCGTGGCCGGACGGCGCTCGGTCGTCGTCGGCGCACCGGCCCCGACGAGGACGTTCGCGCGCTCCTGGGCGGGCACCTCGGCCGCGACCTTGGAGTCGACGACCTTGGGGGCGCGCGCCGCCAGGTGCCACGTGAAGGCGAGCATGGCGAGCGTGTAGACGATCATCGCCGCGTAGAGCGCGGCGTTGGCGTTGGCTGCGAGGTTCACGAGCGGTCGGTCCGTTCTGCAAGGCGGTCGTGCACGCCGGTCGTGATCGCGGAGACGATCGCGGCGAGCCCGGGGTCGGAGTCCTTCGAGAGGCCACCGATGGTGACCACGGTAGCCGGTCGCCCGTCGGCGCCGGGAGGGCTGTCAAGGGTGCCCTCGGGACGGTCGCCGGCGGCGCCCGTCGGGGCCGGTCGCACGCGCACGAACACGCGGCGCCGCTTGATGGTGAGGCCGAGGATGAGGCCGAGCGTCGCGAGGATGGCGCTGACGAGGCTGATCGGGGCGCCGGGGTCGGTGCGCACCGACAGGCCGGCGAAGCGCTTGACGCTGTCGAAGGTGATCGAGCCGCGGCCACCGGGCAGCTGCTTGGTCTCGCCGGGCTTGAGACGGAAGAGCGCCGGCGACCCGTTGGGCTGCAGCACCTGCTTCATCTCCTCGGTGTTGAGCGTGTAGACCGACTGCGGCGCGCCACCCGGGAAGAGGTTGCCCTCCCACAGCGACATCGCGATCTCGGGGTTCTTCGCGTCGGGGAAGAGCGACACCGGCCCGTTGGTGAAGGTCGGCTCGGCCGTGGGCAGGAAGAAGCCGGTGAACCCGAGCTGCTTGGGAGCCGCCGAGGGCACCTTAATGACGCCGACGGACCGGTAGTTCGCGTCCTGCGGGAGGAAGGGGGTCGCCTCGCGGTAGAGCACCTCGCCCTTGGCGTCACGCACGGTGATGACGGGCGTGTAGCCGTTGCCGAGCAGGAAGATGTCGGCGCCGTCGACGGTGATCGGGTGGTTGACCGAGACGTTCTCGCTGCTCTTCGGCGCGTCGGGCGAGCTCTGCAGGGTCGTCTGGGCGTCGAAGAGTCGGGGCGTGCCGAACGAGCGACCGGGCGTCTCGTTGAACTCGACGTCCAGCTTGTCGAGCGAGAGCACGAACGGCGGCAGCGTCTCGGAGTCGACCCACGGGCCGGGCGAGATGGTGTTGTAGGTGCCGGCCGAGGAGGCGAACTTGTCGCCCTCGGCGAGGATGATGTCGCCGCGCCAGCCGAGGAGGTGCCCGACGGCCATGCCGATGATGATGCCGGTCAGGGCCAGGTGGAAGAGCAGGTTGCCGGTCTCGCGGAGGTAGCCGGACTCGGCCGAGACGCTCGTGCCGTCGTGCGAGTGCACGCGGAACCGCTTGTCCTTCAGCACCTTCCGTGCCGCAGCCAGCGCTTCGTCGGGCGACAGGGTCGTGGTCAGCTCGGAGTGCTCGTCGAGCCGCTTCAGCCGAGCCGGTGCCCGCGGCGGCGTCGAGCGCAGGGCCGACAGGTGCACCTTGGTGCGTGGCACGATGCAGCCGACGAGCGAGACGAAGAGCAGCAGGTAGATCGCCGAGAACCACGGCGAGGCGTAGACGTCGAAGAAGCCGAGGCGGTCGAGCCACGGTGCGCTCGACTGGTGCTGCGCGATGTAGTCGGCGACGCGCCCGGCGTCGATGTTGCGCTGCGGGAAGATCGAGCCCGGCACCGCCGCGATCGAGAGCAGCAGGAGCAGGAAGAGCGCGGTGCGCATGCTCGTCAGCTGGCGCCAGCCCCAGCGCAGCATCCCGCCGGCGCCGAGGGTGGGCAGGGTGGGCTCCTGCCGGTCGGGCCGCATCCCCTTGCGGATGCGTTGGGTGTCCCGGGCGGCCGCGTCGCCGTTGGCGCCCGCCGAGTTCCGCTCGAAGTCCCGCTCGATGGTCGGGTCGGTGTCGGTGCTCATGTCAGATCGCCACCTGGAAGCCGTTGACGAGCCGCACCTGGATCCAGACGATGACGTCCTCCCAGACCCCGGTCAGCATGAGCAGCCCCACGACGACGAGGAGCAGGCCACCGACGTTCTGCAGGGCGCGGCGGTGCCGACGCAGCCAGTCGCTGGCCGTGCCCGCACGCTCCCACAGGGCGGCCATGAGCACGAAGGGCAGGCCGAGCCCGATCGAGTAGATGCCGGCGAGGGCCAGGCCCCGGCCGATCGAGCCGGACTCGGCCGAGATCGGCGCGGCCATGGCCTGGATGGCGCCGAGCGTCGGACCCATGCAGGGCGACCAGCCGATCGCGAACGCTGCGCCGAGCAGGGGTGCCCCCGCGAGACCGGCGCGCGGGCGCCAGCTGACCGGGACGGCATACGACCGCCCGACCCCGAGGAAGAGCAGCCCCATGACGAGGACGACGGCGCCACCGATGCGCAGCAGCAGGCTCTGGTGCTCGCGGAACGCGAGCCCGACGGCCGAGACCGCCGCCGCGGCGACGAGGAAGACGACGGTGAAGCCGAGGACGAAGAGCAGGGCGCCGAGCACGAGCCGGCCGCGGGAGCGCTTCTCCAACGAGACGTCGGACAGCCCCGTGACGTAGCCGAGGAACCCGGGCACGAGGGGCAGCACGCACGGTGACGCGAACGAGACGAACCCGGCCACGAGGGCGACGAGCGATGCGGCGAGGAGCGACCCGGACGCGAGCTCGGTGGTCACGGGGAGCTCAGGCCTTCTCGGCAAGGACGTCGTCGACGAGACCGAGGAGCGTCGTCGTGGAGACCGGGCCGGAGACGCGGGCCGCGATGCGGGCCTGGCCGTCGAGGACGAGGGTCGTGGGGGTGGCCGAGGCCTTGCCCTGCAGGGCCAGGATCGGCACGCCGCCGTCGTAGGCGAGCGAGGGGTAGGTGACCTTGTTGGCCCGCTGGAAGGCGAGCCCGGTCTCGGGTCCCTCGAGCTTGTCGAGCCCGATGAACTCGACCTTCTTGCCCTTGGCCTGGATGGTCTCCCACGCCTTCTGCAGGTCGGGGGTCTCCTTGATGCACGGCGGGCACCACGATCCCCAGACGTTGACGACGAGGACGGTGCCGGCGCGGTCGGCGCTGCTCCACGGCTTGCCCTCGAGCGTCGTGCCCTCGAGCTTCACCGGCTCGCCGCGATCGGAGACGGGCAGCTGCTCGATGGAGCCGTCACCGGCCACATAACCCTTGCGGTCGCCCGAACGGGCCTGATCTGCAACGGAGTTCGGGTCCGAGGAGCACGCTGCCGAGAAGGTCACGAGGCCACCGGCCATGGCGACGGCGGCCCACCGCAGTGCGGTGCGTCGGTCGAGGTGGTCCATCAGGCGCCCACGCTCCTGCTCGCCGTGGCGAGCAGCTCCGCAGCCGGCTCGGAGTAGGTGATCGAGGCGAGCTCGTCGCCGTGGTAGGTCAGCGAGGTCAGCGACGCCAGCGTGCACTGACGCTTGCGCGGGTCGTGCCACAGGCGGCGCCCCTCGAGCTTGTTGCGCACGGTCCAGACGGGCAGCTGGTGGCTCACCACGACGGCCTCGTGGCCGCGGGCGGCGTCACGCGCGTCGGCGACGGCCGCGAGCATGCGCGCGGCGATGTCCTCGTAGGGCTCGCCCCAGGACGGCTTGGTGATATCGGTGAACAGGTGCCAGTTGCGCGGGTGGAGCAGGTCGCCGAGGCCGACGCTGCGTCCCTCGAACTGGTTCTCCGACTCGATGACGCGCACGTCGGTGGTGATCTGCACGTCGTGGTCGGCGGCGATGGGGGCGGCCGTCTCCTGAGCCCGCTCCAGCGGCGAGGCGACGATGTGGGTGATGTCGTTGGTCTCGAGGTGGGCCGCGACGAGACGGGCCATCTCGCGGCCGAGCTCGGAGAGGTGGTAGCCGTCGAGACGGCCGTAGAGCACGCCCTCGGGGTTGTGGACCTCACCGTGTCGCATCAGGTGCACGACCGTGAGGTCGCCGACTCCCGCCGCCGGCCCGCTCGTGCTTTCACCCATGCTCGACAGTCTCTCAAACGTCGTGCTCAGGACCGAATCCGCCTCCGAGCCTGTGCACCCCCTGTGACCTGCCCGGACGTGCGGGCCATGCGCGGACGTGCGCGGACGTGCGCGGACGGCGCGGGTCTCCGTGGGACGCACCGCGGCGACCCCCGCCTCCCGACCTACACTCCGAGGCGTGTCGTGGTCACTCTGGCTGACGCTCGTCGCGGCGGCCACCCTCATCTCCCTCACCCCGGGTGCCGGGGCCGTCAACACGATGGCCAACTCGCTCGGGTCCGGATGGTCCCGCTCGATCTGGGGCATCCTCGGCCAGCAGGTGGCGTTGCTCACCCACCTGGCCGTCGTCGCCGCCGGGGTCGGCGTGCTCGTGGCCGGCTCCCCCGTGCTCTTCAACGTCATCCGCTACGCCGGCGCCGCCTACCTCGTCTACCTCGGCGTGCGGCAGTTCCGGTCACGGGCCGAGGCGACACGTCTCGGCGAGGCGCCGCCCGAGCCCGCGGGCTCGATGTTCCGACGTGGCCTGCTCGTCAACCTCACCAACCCCAAGGCCGTCGTCTTCTTCCTCGCCTTCACCCCGCAGTTCGTCCGACCGGACCGGCCGCTGCTGCCGCAGTACGCCGTGCTCGCCGCGACGATCGTCACCATCGACGTCGTCGTCATGTGGTTCTTCTTCGCCGCGGCGGCACGCGGGCTCGGGCGGCTGACCCAGCGAGAGTCGGGCCAGCGCACCCTGAACCGCGTCTTCGGCAGCCTCTTCGTCGGCGTCGGGGTACTCCTCGCCGCCGTCCACTAGGACCGCGGCGGGCTCAGACGAGCTCGGGCACGTCGAGGTGCGCGATGGCGAGGGAGAACTCGCCGATCTCGGTGACCTTGATGCCGGTCTGCTGCACGAGGTCGGCACGCAACCCCATCGCGGCGTTCCGGGCCGACATCATCGCCTCTGGTGAGTCGTACGTCGCGGTGAGGCAGGACCTGCCACCCGAGCGGTCCACGAAAAGGCTTGCGCTGCAGAAGCCCTCGAGCTGCTCGACCTTCGGCATGATCCCCATCCGGAAGGCGTCGACCATGTTGTCGATGTTCGCCGGCTCGACCTCGGTCCACGTGACCCGGGCGCAGCAGCCGTCGGCGACCCGGTGGTCGCGGTGCAGGTAGGCGATCTCCCACTCGTCGACCGTCGCGGTCCCGCCGAGCAGCGCTGCGGCCTGCTCACGCATCGCGGTGACGCTGTCGGCGGTCGCCCGCATGGCGTCCTCGTCCCGCCAGGCCGTCGTGACGATGCACCGGCCGGTGACGCGGTCGGCGACCATCGACAGGCCCACGCAGCCGTCCATCGCCCTGACCTGCGGCATCACCACGTCCTGCACGTGGGCGATGCCGGTCTCGATCATGCCGGGACGGCCCATGACCGTCGTGGAGCGTGCGTGCACGACCCCACCTCCTTCGGTCGGGGCGGCACCACGACGGCGCCGCCGTCACCGACCAGCGTCCTCCACCCGGGGCGGGCGCACAATGCCGCGGGCACCCGAGCCCGTCCACCCGATCGGGTATGCCGTGTCGCCGCCTCCCGGACGCCCGGTTCGAGGTGGTCGCGGTCGGCTCCCGGGCAGCGCGACCACCCCGAACGGACGGGCAGTGCCCGGTCGGGGTGACGCGCGGCCGGGCGGTTGCCCAGTCGGGGTTGCTCAGTCGGGCGTGGCCGCGGCGCGGGCCGCGGCGGGCAGCGCCGCGAGCACGTGGTCGACGGCCTCGTCGTCGTGCGAGGCCGAGACGAACCACGACTCGAACGCGCTCGGCGGCAGGTGGACTCCCTGGCTCAGCATCGAGTGGAAGAACCGGCGGAAGGCGCCGGTGTCCTGGTCCTTGGCGTCGTCGTAGCTCGTGACGGCACCGTCCCTGAAGAAGACCGAGAACATCGACCCGGCCCACTGGATCGTGTGCGGCGCCGAGGCCGCGCTCAGCTCGCCGGCCACGCCGTCGGCGATGGCGCGGGACACGACCTCGAGCCGCTCGTAGACGGCGGGTGTGCAGCCCTGGAGGGTCGCGAGCCCGGCGGCCGAGGCGACGGGGTTACCGGACAGGGTGCCTGCCTGGTAGACGGGTCCCTGGGGCGCGAGCAGGGCCATGACGTCGGCGCGGCCACCGAAGGCAGCGGTCGGGAAACCGCCACCCATGACCTTGCCGAAGGTGAAGAGGTCGGGGGCGCCC
The DNA here is from genome assembly GCF_039532035.1 of Terrabacter carboxydivorans. Classification (NCBI taxonomy): domain Bacteria; kingdom Bacillati; phylum Actinomycetota; class Actinomycetes; order Micrococcales; family Intrasporangiaceae; genus Terrabacter; species Terrabacter carboxydivorans. Next base: position 294,202 of record NZ_BAAARE010000003.1, read on the forward strand.
GCGGTATACGGCCCCTCGAGGCCGTAGAAGCCCGACGCGCTGCAGCGGAACCCGGTCATCACCTCGTCGGAGACGAGCAGGGCGCCGTGCGCCTTGGTGATCCGCAGCAGGCCCTCGGTGAAGCCGGGCGCCGGCGGCACGACGCCCATGTTGCCGGCGGCGGCCTCGGTGATGACGGCGGCGATCTCGTGACCGCGCTCGGCGAACGCGGCCTCGAGGGCCGGGAGGTCGTTGTAGGGCAGCACGATCGTCTCGCCGGCGCTCGAGCGCGGAACGCCGGCCGAGTCGGGCAGGGCGAAGGTCGCGACACCCGAGCCGGCCGAGGCGAGCAGCGCGTCGACGTGCCCGTGGTAGCACCCGGCGAACTTCACGATGACGTCGCGTCCGGTGAACCCCCGCGCCAGGCGGATGGCCGACATCGTCGCCTCGGTGCCGGAGTTGACGAGGCGCACCTGCTCGACCGGCTCGACCCGGGAGACGATCTCCTCGGCGAGACGCACCTCGTTCTCGCTCGGGGTGCCGAACGAGAAGCCATGCGCCGCAGCCTCGGTCACGGCCGCGAGCACGTCCGGATGCGCGTGCCCGAGGATCATCGGGCCCCACGAGCAGATGAGATCGACGTAGCGCTTGCCGTCGGCGTCGGTGAGCCACGGCCCCGACCCGCTGGCCATGAAGCGCGGGGTGCCGCCGACGGCACGGAAAGCGCGCACCGGGGAGTTCACGCCCCCGGGGATCACCTGGGCGGCGCGCGCGAGGAGCGCTGCGGACGCCGGGGCGTCGGAGGCGGTCTGGACGGGAGGCGGCTGCGAGCTCATGGGCACCATTGTCGCTGCCCGCGGCGACCCGCCCGACGCCACCCCGTGCAGTTGCCGTCACCGACGCGCGACACCGCCGCACGTCGGGGCCGCAACCACACGGCATACGCCATCGGTCGGAGGGGAGCTGCTCAGCGGCCGCTGGCGCTCGTGGGGTCGAGGTGGTCGCGCACGATGGCCATGGCGTCGCCGATGGCCCGGAACTGGTCCGGCGTCATGATGTCGACGAGGTTGTCGCGCACGCTCCCGACGTGGACGCGCGAGATGTCGCGCACGGCCGCGAGGCCGCCCGAGGTCAGCACCAGCTCGACGCCGCGCTTGTCGTCGGCGCACTGCTCGCGGGTGACCCAGCCGCGGTCCTCGAGGCGCTTGGCCGTGTGCGTCAGCCGGCTGCGCGACTGCACGACCATGGCCGCCAGCTCGCTCATCCGCAGCCGGTGGTTCTCGCTCTCGGAGAGCATCGAGATGATCTCGTACTCACTCAGCTGCAGCCCGGCGTCGCCGAGGGCGTCGTCGAGCGCGCGCTCGAGCAGCCTCGTGCCGCGCAGCACGGCCCGCCACGACGCCTGTTCGCCGTCACTGAGCCACCGCACGCCGTCGTCCCCTGTACCTGACATGTCAACCTCCTGCGATTGCACAGATGGTAGTTCCGTCAGGCGGTCCAGTCCGCCACGTCGAGCGCGAAGTACGTCAGCACGACGTGCGCGCCGGCCCGTCGGATCGAGGTCAGTGACTCGAGCGCAGTGGCTCGCAGGTCGATCCAGCCGTTCGCGGCGGCCGCGTGGATCATGGAGTACTCCCCCGAGACCTGGTAGGCCGCGACCGGGACCGACGAGCGCTCTGCCGCCGCGGCGACGACGTCGAGGTAGGACATGGCGGGCTTGACCATGACCATGTCGGCGCCCTCGGCGATGTCGAGGTCGATCTCGCGGAGCGACTCGACGATGTTGGCGGGGTTCTGCTGGTAGGTGCGGCGGTCGCCCTGAAGGCTCGACTGCACGGCCTCGCGGAACGGGCCGAAGAAGGCGGAGGCGTACTTCGCGGAGTAGGCGAGGATGACGGTGTCGGTCAGGCCCTCGGCGTCGAGCGCCTCGCGGATGACGGCGACCTGGCCGTCCATCATCCCGGAGGGGGCGACGACGTGGGCGCCGGCGCGGGCCTGCGCGACGGCCATCCGGGCGTAGAGCTCGTTGGTCGCGTCGTTGTCGACGCGGCCCTGCTCGTCGAGCACGCCGCAGTGGCCGTGGTCGGTGAACTCGTCGAGGCACGTGTCGGCCATGACGACGAGGTCGTCGCCGACCGCGTCGCGCACCGCCCGCAGCGCGACGTTGAGTATGCCGTCCGCGTCGATCGCGCCCGTGCCCGTCGCGTCCTTGTGCTGGGGCACGCCGAAGAGCATGATCCCGCCGAGGCCGGCAGCGACGCAGCGCCTCGCGACGTCGACGACGCTCTCGAGCGTGTGCTGCTCGACGCCCGGCATGCTCTCGATCGGTCGCGGCTCGGAGATCCCCTCGGCGACGAAGACCGGCAGCACGAGGTCACGCGGGTGCAGCCGGGTCTCGGCGACGAGGGACCGGAGGACGGGGTTCTGCCTGAGGCGGCGGGGACGCTCGATCATCGGGACCTCCTCAGCGGGCACGGCGACGCGAGGCGGGGCGCTTGTCGCTGGGGCGCTGCACGGGCTGGCCCGCCTCCGCCGCGGCGACGGCGAGACCGACGCCGTGACCGGCGAGCGCGTCGACGAGGCTGAGGGCCGAGGCCTCCGGTGCCAGGACGTCGACCCGCAGGCCGTGCTCCTGCGCGGTCTTGGCCGTGGCCGGACCGATGCACGCGACGACCGTTGCGGCGTGGGGCTTTCCGGCGATGCCGACGAGGTTGCGCACCGTCGAGCTCGACGTGAAGAGCACCGCGTCGTAGTCGCCGCCCTTGATGGCGTCACGGATGTGCGCGGCCGGCGGGGCAGCACGCACGGTGCGGTAGGCGGTGACGTCATCGACCTCCCAGCCCATGTCGCGCAGACCCGCGACGAGCGTCTCGGTGGCGATGTCGGCGCGCGGGAGCAGCACCCGGTTGATGGGGTCCAGCACCTCGTCGAACTCGGGCCAGGACTCGAGGAGCCCGGCGGCGGACTGCTCGTCGGCGGGCACGAGGTCGGGGTTGATGCCCCACTCGCGCAGGGCGGCCGCGGTGACGCCACCGACGGCGGCGACCTTGAGGCCGGCGAAGGCCCGGGCATCGAGACCGAACTCCTCGAAGCGCTCGCGCACGGCACGCACGGCGTTGACCGACGTGAAGCCGATCCACTCGTAGCGACCGGTGACGAGGCCCTTGACGGCCTTCTCCATCTGCTGCGGCGTGCGCGGCGGCTCGACCGAGATCGTCGGCACGACGTCGGCCGTGGCGCCGTAGCCGGCGAGTCGCTCGACCATGGAGCCGGCCTGGGCCTGGGTGCGCGGCACGAGGACCTTCCAGCCGAAGAGCGGCTTGGACTCGAACCACGAGAACTCGTCGCGCAGCGCGACGTTGGGCGAGACGACGGCGAGCGAGACCTCGAGGGGCTCCTTGCCGGCGAAGACCGACTCGGCCTCGCCCAGGGTCGTGGCGACGGACGACTGGCGCACCGTCGTGCCGTGGGCGGTCAGCGCGACGAGCGAGTCGGCGGGACGCCCGGCGGACCGGAGCGCCGCGAGGGCGGCGCGGATGCCGTCGGTGCCACCGAGGAGCACGAGGGTGTCGGTGTCGGCGCCGTAGGCCGACCAGTCCACACCCGAGCGGTCGACACCGACGACGTGGACGGCGGCGGTGGACCTCGACGTCAGGGGCACACCGGCATACGTCGGCCCGGCGGTCAGGGCGGAGACGCCCGGGACCACGTCGTAGGTGATGCCGGCCTTGCGGCAGGCGCGCACCTCCTCGACGAGGCCGTTGAAGGTCGCGGGGTCGCCGTCCATGAGGCGCACGACGAGACCGCCCGGCGCCACGGACCTGGCCGCCTTGACGACGAGCTTGGCCCGGACGGCGTGCGTGAGCTCCTGGCCCTGCTCGCCGTGGCCGGCGTCGATGATCTCGACGTCGGGACGGGTGTGCTCGAGCACGACGTCGTCGCGGGCGATGCGGTCGAGCACCACGACGTCGGCGGACGCGAGCAGGTCACGACCGCGCAGCGTCATCAGGCCGGGGTCGCCCGGGCCGGAGCCGACGAAGGCGACCCTCGCCGGCGTCGTGGCGTGGGTGGGAGTCGAGTCCGTCTGCTCTGACGGCTGGCGGGAAGGAGTCACGAAACTTGCTCCGGTTGGTGTGGGGCGTGGTCTGGGACAGGTCCAGCTGACGTGGCGACCTGGAGGTCGGCGGCGCCGTCCTCCAGCAGGATCCGGGCGAGGCGGGAGCCGAGGCGCTCCGGCTCGTCGTAGGGCCCGACGAGTGAGCGGCGCAGCTCGACCGAGCCGTCCTCGCTGCCGGCGAAGGCGCGCAGCGACAGCTCGAGGCCGTCGTCACCCTCGACGACCTCGGCGAGCGCGCCGACGGGGGCGGTGCACCCGGCCTCGAGCGTCGCGAGCAGCGAGCGCTCGGCGACGACGCAGGCACGGGTGTCGGGGTCGTCGAGCACCGAGACCGCGGCGACGACGTCGTCGCGGTCGGAACGGCACTCGACCGCCAGCGCTCCCTGGCCGGGGGCCGGCAGCAGCTGGATGGGGTCGATGACCTCGGTGACCTCGCCCAGCCGACCGAGGCGGGCCAGTCCGGCCCGAGCCAGGACGACGGCGTCGAGCGCCCCGGAGGTGACGAATCCGATTCTCGTGTCGACGTTGCCGCGGATCGGCCGGATCTCGACGCCCAGGCCGAGAGCAGCGATCTGGGCGGTCCGACGCGGCGACCCCGTGCCGACGACCGACCCGGTGGGCAGCTCGCCGAGGGTCAGGCCGTCGCGCGCCACGAGCACGTCACGACTGTCCTCGCGCACCGGGACGGCGGCGATGACGAGCCCCGGCTCGGGTGCGGTGGGTAGGTCCTTGAGGGAGTGGACGGCCACGTCGATGCGACCGTCGAGCAGTGCGCGGCGGATGGCCGCGGCGAAGACGCCGGTGCCACCGATCGCGGTGAGCAGCTCGCCCGACACGTCGCCCTCGGTCGTGATCTCGACGATCTCGACCTCGTGGCCGGCCTCACGCAGCCGGTCGGCCACCCAGCCGGACTGGGTGGTGGCGAGGGCGGAGCGGCGCGTGCCCAGACGCAGGGTCGTCATGGCTGCACCCGCTTCGGCGGGGTCGACACGTTGGCGACGTCCTTGGGCTCGAGGTCGAAGAGCTCGCGTAGAGCTGCGGCGTAGTCGTCGCCGCTGCCCTCCATCGCGAACTCCTTGACGCGCATGGTCGGGGTGTGGAGCAGCTTCTCGACGATGCGGTGCACGGCGAGCGCGACCTCGGCCCGCGTCGTCTCGTCCAGGCCGGGCAGGCGCTGGTCGAGGCGGTCCATCTCCGTCGCGACGAGGTCCGCGGCACGGGCCCGCAGGGCGGCGACGGTGGGCGCCACGGACTTCTCCATGCGCCGCGTCAGGTAGTCGGCGACCTCGCCGGTGACGAGCTCGCGCACGCGCACCACCTGGGTGGTGTCGGCGCGGCCCTCGAGGAGCAGCCCCAGTGCCTGGAGGTCGACGAGCGTCACGCCGGGCACCTCGTGGGTCCAGGTGGCGACGGGCTCGACGTCACGCGGGAGCGCGAGGTCGACGACGAACTGCGGGCGCCCCTCGCGTCGTGCGGCGCTCTCGGCGAGCATCTGGGAGGTGATGACGTGTCCGACCGCGCCGGTGCAGGTGATGACGAGGTCGCTCTCGGCGAGCACGTCGGGCAGCTCGGCCCAGGCGCGGGCCACGCCCGACGTCGCGGTGGCGAGCCGCTCGGCGCGCTCGGGGGTGCGGTTGACGATGGCCAGCGACCCGACGCCCTGACGGTGCGCGGTCGCTGCTGCCAGGCCGCTCATGCCGCCCGCACCGACGACGGCCGTGACGACGCGGTCGAGCGGACCGAGCACCGACTCGGCCTCTTCGAGGGCGATCTGCACCAGCGAGACGCTGTGCTGGTCGATGTCGGTCTCGGAGTGTGCACGCTTGCCGACGCGAAGGGCCCCCTGGAAGAGCGCGTTGAGCGACTCCCCCACCTGCCCACGGCCCTGCGCCCCGGCGAGCGAGTCACGCATCTGCCCGAGGATCTGGGCCTCACCGACGGCCATCGAGTCGAGGCCGCAGGCGACCGTGAAGGCATGTGCGACGGCCGCGTCGTCGTAGCGGACGTAGAGGTGGTCGGCGAGCGCCTCGGCGCGCGCGGCGAGGGCGTCGGCCGGGTCACCCGGAGGCAGCTCCGGCAGCGGGCGCGCCTCCTCGGGCTCCTCGATGCCGGCGGCCAGCGCGAGGGCCTCACCGATGGCCGCGACCGCGGGGTGGAAGGCCGGCACCGAGGCGTAGACCTCGAGCCGGTTGCACGTGGAGAGCACGACGGCCTCGGTGGCCGTGGCCGAGCCGAGGACCGATGCCGCGATGGCCTCGGCGCGGTCGGGACGCTCGGAGAGGGCCTCGAGCACCGACAGCGGCGCGGTGTGGTGGGACAGCCCGATGACGAGGAGGCTCACTGCGCCACCACCGCCGACCGGAGGTCGCCAGCGGCCAGCGACTTGCGCTGGGCGTGGAAGGCGAGGATCTGCAGCTCGGTGGAGAGGTCGACGCGGCGCACGTCCACCCCGCTGGGCACCGACAGCACGGCGGGCGCGAAGTTGAGGATCGAGCTGATGCCGGCGCCGACGAGGGCGTCACAGACGGCCTGGGCGGCCGGCGCGGGCGTCGCGATGACGCCGATGGCGATCGGGTCGACGGCGTGGTGGACGTGGAGCTCGGCCAGCGGGCGGATGCGCACGCCGACGACGTGCTCGTCGACGAGGGCCGGGTCGTCGTCGTAGAGGCCGACGATGCGGAAGCCCTTGGTGACGAAGCCGGAGTAGGAGGCGAGCGCGTGCCCGAGGTTGCCCATCCCGACGATGGCGACCGGCCAGTCCTCGGTCAGCCCGAGCGCTCGGGAGATCTCCAGCGCGAGCGTCTCGACGTCGTAGCCGACCCCTCGGACGCCGTAGGAGCCGAGGTGGCTGAGGTCCTTGCGCAGCTGCGCGGAGCGCACTCCGACCTCGGCCGCGAGCTCCTCGGACGAGACCGACAGGACGCCGTCCTCAGCGAGGCGCGAGAGCGTTCGGAGGTACTCGGGGAGCCGCGCGACGGTTGCGTCGGGGATCTCGCGACGCAGTGCAGGGTCGGCGGACACTCTTGCTCACCGGCTCCTCTCAAACGAGGGCTTTTCCCGAACGCGGAGCACGTGGGGACCCGTTCAGGCTAGACGTTTGTGAACCCATGCACAAAGTTGACTTCCCGGGCCTACCACGGCATGGGACGCCCCCTCGAGGCAGGTCTCCCCAACGCTCGACCCGCGGCTCCCCGCGCGGCTACCTGCGCGGCTCCCCGCACGGCTCCCGCCGCGACTCCCCGCACGGGTCAACACAGGACTCATCACAGGCCTCCCCACTCGCCTCAGCCCAGAGCAGCGCGGAGCCGGGCCTCGTCGACCCGCCAGAAGTCGTGGCGCCGCCCGTCGACGAACGTCACGGGGATCTGCTCGGCGTAGCGCCGCAGCAGCTCGGGGTCGTCGTCGACGGACTGCTCCTGCCAGGCCACCCCCAGCTCGCCCGTCACCCGCTCGACGACGGCGCGGGCCTCGTCGCACAGGTGGCAGCCTGCCCGACCGAGCAGGACCACACGAGGTGCCACCGAGGTCGCAGGATCCGCTGGGAACTGGTCGCCGTCCATGCCTCCCACTGTAGGCACGCACGCTCGGAGGAGGCGTGCCGTGCCGCACAAAACCTCGTCGGACTCCCGCGCGGTGGCGCATTCCGACAGACTGTCCACGATGCGCGCGAACAGGACGCCGGCCCGCCGGCACCGACCTGTCACCGCGTCGGGAAGGAACCCGACGCGAGTGCCGCTCGCTCCTGCCCTCACCCCCGCCCTGGCCCCTGCCCTCGTCCCGTCCCTCACGGCCGGGCCGGCACTGCCGACGTGGAGGTCCGCCCTCGACGCGATCTGGGCGGCCCTCGCCGGCGAGGGCGCCGACGGCGGCGGCCTGACCCGCGTCACCCCGGGCGCCCCGGGCTCGGCGGGTCCCCGGCGCCACGTCGAGCGCGACGCCGACGAGCAGGCCCGGATCGCGGCCCTCGTCGAGCTGGCGCAGGGCGGCGACAAGGAGGCCTTCGCCCAGCTCTACGACATCTACGTCGACACCGTCTTCCGCTATGTCCTCGTGCGGGTCGCCAACCGGGCCCTGGCCGAGGACCTGACCTCCGAGACCTTCCTGCGCGCGATGCGCCGCATCGACTCGTTCACCTGGCAGGGCAAGGACATCGCGGCCTGGTTCGTCACGATCGCGCGCAACCTCATCGCCGACCACGTGAAGTCGGCGAAGTTCCGTTTCGAGGTCGCCACCGCCGACATGCGTGATGCCGACGAGCGGGTCGACGCGCCCGACACCGAGGTCCTGACCCGGCTGCGCGACGAGCGGCTCGTCGCGGCGATCCGCGGCCTGGGGGCCGACCAGGCCGAGTGCATCACGCTGCGCTTCCTGCAGGGCCTCAGCCTCGCCGACACCGCGAAGGTGCTCGGCAAGTCGGAGGGCGCGGTCAAGCAGCTGCAGCTCCGGGCGACCCGCGGGCTGCGCAAGGCTCTGGACGGAGTCGAGCTGTGACCCGCGTAACTCATCTGCCCAGTGCGTCGTTCTCACGTCGTAGGGACGGCGCGTGTGGGCCCGCCCCGACGCTCGGGGCGCCGACCGGTGTCACCGTGGACAGCGTGAACGCAGGTGTCGGTGTGGCAGCGACGACGGTGCTCCGGCCCCTGCGGAACGACCCGCACCACCCACCCCTCGCCGTAGACCGTGCCGAGAGAGACACCGCCTCTCGTGCCGTATGCCGTGACGTGACGCGCCCGCAGGCGCCGCCGGGTCCGGTGGGGGCGCCCTTCCCGCCCTGACGGCGAGCGCACCCCAGCACGACACCAGCACGAACCGGGACGACACCGGCACGACCGACCACCCACCCACGACGGACGCGACAGACGAAGGAGGCGAGATGGATCTCGGTGCGAGCGCCGACGGCGAGCTGCTCCAACGCGCCCTCGACGGCGAGACCGTCTCCGAGCCGGGCATCCTCGAGCTCGTTGCCGTGCTCCATGCCGTCCAGGCCGTCGACCAGGCGGGGCTGGCCCCGCGCGCCGAGTTCGTCTCCGAGCTGCGGGCCCGGCTGCTCGACGACGACGCCGGGTCCTCCGCACCGGTCGTCCCCCTCCTGCCCCTCTCCCCCGGCGACGCCGACCACGCCGGCCCGGTCGCCGGCGGCACCACGCCCACCTCGGCACCCTCTGCACCCTCAGCGCCCGGGTCTCCCTCGTCCTCCCCGACGACCGACGGGGGCACCGTGTCGGTGCTGCGCTTCGCCGCGCGCCCCCTCAAGCTCGTCGCCGCGGCAGCCGCCAGCATCCTCGTCATCGGTGGGGCGCTCGGGTTCGCGTCTCGCTCCGCCGTGCCGGGCGACGCCCTCTACGGCGTCAAGCAGCTGCTCGATCGTGCCGCGATCCAGCTCGCCGGTTCGCGCTACGACGAGGGCCTGACCTATCTCGCGCAGGCGCAGGAGCACATCGGCGAGGCACGCGACCTGCTCGACGGCGGGTCCCCGGCCCCCCACGACCTCGACACGGCATACGACTCGGCGACCGACGCGACGGGCCGGGCACAGACGATCCTCATGGAGGTCTACCGGACCGAGGGCCGCACCGACGCGCTGACCGAGCTGTCCGACTTCTACACCCGGGCGATCCCGCAGGTCGACGCGATGCGGCCGCAGGTGCCGGCGGCGTCGCTGCCGGCGTGGCAGCGCCTGCGCGACCTGCTCGGGGCGGGCGAGGTGGCGACCTTGCGAGGTCTCGCCGACTGCAGCGCCTGCGGCGACCGGGCGGTCGCCGCCAGACAGTTGCTCGCGCGCCTCACCGCGGCTGCGAGCCCCAGCATCCCGGGTAGCGGCACGTCCGCCCCGGGCACGCTGCCGTCCGGCGGCGCCACGGCCTCGAGCCCGGCCCCGTCGGCTCCGCGGCCCCCCGGCGCCACCGGTGCGGGCGGCCTGCCGCTGCCCGGCGTCAAGGTGACGGGTGGGGTCACGCTGCCGGGTGGCACGGTCAACCTGCCGAGCGTCGGGCTCACGAGCACCGCGGTCGGTGTCGGCGGCGGCGGCGTCACGCTGCCCGGCGCGTCGGTCAGCCTCCCGGGCGTCGGCGTCACCTCCTCGACCCTGGGTGTCGGAGGCGGCGGGATCACGCTGCCGAGCGCGACGGTCCCGCTGCCGTCGGTGACCCTCGGCCTCCCCACCGTGCCGACGCTCGCGCCGTCCAAGCTGCTGCCCTGAGCGTCGCCCCCGCGTCGTTGCCCCGCCGAGCGCCCGGACCCGCGACGTCGTCAGATGAAGACGGACTTGCGCTGCATGAGCAGGCTGTACAGCGTCTGCTGGATCGTCTCGCGCACCTGGTCGGTGAGGTCGAAGACGAGCATGGGGTCATCGGCCGCCTCGGGCCCGAAGCTCGTGGTCTCGATGGGAGGCCCGAACTCGATGAGCCACTTGCTCGGCAGCGGCACCATGCCGAGCGGTCCGAGCAGCGGAAATGTCGGCGTGATCGGGGCGTAGGGCAGCCCGAGCAGTCGGGCGACGGCCGGCATGTTGCCGAGGATGGGGTAGATCTCCTCGGCACCGACGATCGAGACCGGGACGATGGGCACGCCGGCGCGCAGGGCCGCCGAGACGAAGCCGCCGCGTCCGAAGCGCTGCAGCTTGTAGCGCTCGCTGAACGGCTTGCCGACTCCCTTGAAGCCCTCCGGCCAGACCCCGACGAGCGCTCCGCTGCTCAGCAGCCGCTCCGCGTCCGAGTTGGCCGCGAGGGTCGTGCCGGACCGGCGTGCCATGGCGCCGACGAACGGCATCTGGAAGACGAGGTCGGCGCCGAGCATCCGCAGGTGGCGGTGGCGCGGGTGCTCGTCGTAGACGGCCACCTGGGTCATGAGCGAGTCCATGGCGATCGTGCCGGAGTGGTTGCCGACGACGAGCGCGCCACCCTCGTCGGGGATGTTCTCGATGCCGCGCACCTCGACGCGGAACCACTTCTTGTAGAACGGCCGCAGCAGGGGCAGGTGGACGTTGACGGTGTAGTCCTCGTCGAAGCCGAACTCGTCGACGACGTAGTCGCCCGTCAGGCGGCGGCGCAGGTAGGCGAGGGTCTCGGCGACCTGGCGCTCCGCCTCCTCGGCCGGCACGCCCGCCGACGTCGCGGCGGCGCGCAGCACGTTGACGGCGAGCTCGACGAGCTCGGCCGGCCCGGGCCGGGACTCCGAGGAGAACTCCGCCCCCTCGAGCACCGCGCCGACGAGCTTCTCGGCGCGCGACTGCAGTCCCGAGGTCAGCGCGTGCTCCCAGCCACCTGCGCCGGCCTCCTGGGTATGCCGTGTGTCCGGGTCGGCGACGTGGCTCTCGTCGTGCGTCGGGGTCGGCGGGGTGGAAGGGACGGCGCGCAGACGGGCGGGCTCCCCCGGGGAGGCCCGGCGCGTCGAGCGCACGGAGGCCCGGCTGGGCCGCGGCCGGCTGCGGGGCGGGGTGGGCTCGGCGGGGAGCACGTCGGCGGGGTCGTCGGCTTCGGGGGCCTCGGCGACCTCCAGGATCTCGGGGACCTCGGGCTCGGCGACCTCGCCCGTCTCGTCCGCGGCGACGGAGGTGACGGGGGTGTCGGACGTGTCCCGTCTGGTCGACGCGCCGGCGGTCGGGGCCTGCTCCCGGGTCGTCCCTGACGACCCGGTCTCGAGCCCTGTCTCGAGCCCTGTCTCGGGCTCGGTGGGGCCTTCGGTCACCGCCGAGACGACCTCGTCGGCCGGGGCCCCGACGGCGCGGCGGCGCGCCGCGCTCAGCTCGACCGGGGCGGTGGGGATGAGGGGCGTGCCGCTGCGACGGCGGCGCTCCCCCGACGCGCGGGCCGCGCCGGCCGCGAAGGCACCGCGGGCTGGTCGCGCCGATGCCCCTGACTGCGTCTTCGCCGGCTCGGGAGTGGACTGGTGCGCGGACTGGTGCGTGGACCCGGCGGACGTGGCTGAAGCGGTGGAGGCGCCGGACGCCCTGGTGGCCGCGTCGACGGAGGCGACAGTCCGCTTCGAGGCCGGCTTCTTCCTCGCCTCGGCCTTGGCGGACGCCTTCTTGGCTGCCGCCTTGCCGGAGCGTTTCTTGTCGGCGGGCTTCCTCTCGGCGGCCGTCTTCGCAGCGGCCTTGGCCGCGGGCTTCCCGGCCGCGGGCTTCCGGGCCGCCGACGTCCCGGTCGAGGACGTGCCGGTCGACGACTTCTTGGTCGAGGACGTGCCGGTCGACGACTTCTTGGTCGAGGACTTGGCGGCAGCCCTGGCGGAGGGCTTTGCCGCCGAGGGAGTGGAGGCAGGCGTGCTGCCCGACGTCTCCGCGGCGGCCTTGCTCGGGTCGGCGGTCACGGCTGGATCCTGTCGAAGACTCGGGAGAGCGCCGCGGCAGTGCCGCCCGCGGCGTCGCTGACGACCTCGCCCACGCCCTCGACCCCGGGCACGGCAGGTCGCAGGTGACGGGCGTAGTCCTCGAAGGCAGCACGGGTGGTGAAGTGCGGCTCGAACTCGAGCACCGATCGCATGCGCGCCGTGTCGAGCCCCCGACCGAAGGCGAGGAAGGTCAGCTGGTCGGACGAGAAGTCGGCGAAGCCGCTGCGCCGCACGATGTTGCCGATGACGCCGGCGGCCTGGAGCGGCACCGGGATGACCGGGCGCCGCGCGATGGCGGTGCACTGCGTGACGGTGAGGAAGCCGTCGCCGGCGACGTTGACGATGCCGGCGGCCGGACCGGTGGTGGCCAGGATCATCGCGGCCGTCGCGTCGTCCTCGTGGATGAACTGGAACCGTGCGTCGTAGCCGAGCGGGATGGGCACGAGCGGCAGCGAGAAGTAGTCGGTGATGGCGGTGTGGATGCTCGGGCCGACGACGTTGGCCAGGCGCAGCATCGTGATCTCGACGTCGGGACGGCGCCGGGAGAAGCCGCGCACGTAGCCCTCGACCTCGACGGAGTCCTTGCCGAAACCGGTCCGCGGCAGGGTCTTGGGGTTCATGTCCTCGGTGAACATGGCGGGGTCGCGCGGAGACGAGCCGTAGACGGCGGCCGAGGACTTCACGACGAGACGCGAGACCGACTCGGACTTCTGGCACGCAGCGAGCAGCTGCATCGTGCCGATGACGTTGATCTCCTTCTGCGTCACGCGGCCGCCGGTGTCCTTGGGCGTCGCGATGACGTTCATGTGCACGACGGTGTCGACGCCGGCCTGCGCCATGATGCGCCCGATCATCGGGTTGCGGATGTCGGCACGCACGAACTCGGCCCGCCCGATCGAGTGCTTCGGCGGCACGACGTCGACACCGAGGATCCGCTCGATGGACGGGTCGGTCGACAGCCGGCGGGCGTAGAGGCCACCGAGGTAGCGAGACACGCCCGTGACGAGGACGACCTTGGCCATCGGCTCCTCCTGTCATCGGTCGGTGCTGACACGTCGTGCTCAGGCCGTACCCCGGTGCTGCGGGGCGGTGGGTCGGCATGCGCTGCGGAGGAGACCTCGCTCCCCCGCCCTCGCAGCCTACCGAGAGCGTGTGAGGTTCGTACCCGTGCGGGGGGTCGCGGCGTCCGATGTGTCGAGCCTCTCGCCGGAGGCCACCGGCTGCGAGGAAGGCTGGGGACCGCGGGAACGCGAACGACCCCCACCACTGGTGAGGGTCGAGAGCGTGCGGAACGAGGCCGCTGGTCCTGAGCTGGTCAGGTCACTTCTTGTTGCGACGCTGGTGACGCGTCTTGCGCAGCAGCTTGCGGTGCTTCTTCTTCGCCATCCGCTTGCGGCGCTTCTTGATGACAGAACCCATGTTTGTCCTTGTCGTGAGTCTTGAGACTTGTCCTGGAACTGAGCTGGTGCCGACCTGCGTCGACACCCTCGCAGGAGGGTAGGTCGAACTTCACGAGCCGAACAGGGTTCACAGACTAGCGCGTGCCCCGCCTCTAGCCCAAAAGCAGATCTGCCCGGACACCGGCCCCCCGCGTGCACGAATGCCGAGGGGGCGGCCGGACCAGGTGGTCGCGGCCGCCCCCTCGGGTGCGTGATGACGCTGCTGTCACGCGGTGTCGATGAAGGACGTCTCCAGGTACTTGTGGACCGCATCCTCCGGAACCCGGAAGGAGCGGCCGACCCGTACGGCCGGAAGATCTCCGCCGTGGACGAGCCGGTAGACGGTCATCTTCGACACGCGCATGATCGAGGCGACCTCGGCGACGGTCAGAAACCGCACCTCGGCGAGCTGGCGCTCATTCGACATGTGTTACCCCGATCTTGAGTGGGTTTGCACCCGCGCGTCGACGGCTTCCCCTCCGGCGAAACTTCACGCAGGTGCAAGAAGCAACATTAGGGGCAGATGTGACTGGAGGGGAAGCGAACGTCGGAACGAATCGGTGACGCGCAACTCGACACGCCGATCCCGAACCTGTGGATGTTCCGGCCGGTCCGCGACAGGTCATGGCTCCAGGCGGTGCAGGTCTCGGGGGAAGAGCGTCACCTCGCGGATGTTCTCCGCCCCGGTCAGCCGCCCGACCCACCGCTCCAGCCCGATGGCGAACCCGCCGTGCGGAGGCATGCCGTGGGCGAAGGCGTCGAGGTAGCCGGCGAGCACAGCCGGGTCGGTGCCCGTGCGCGCCATGGCCGCCGCGTAGTCCGACGGCCGGTGCAGCCGTTGCCCGCCGGTCGTCAGCTCGAGCCCGCGGAAGAGCAGGTCGAAGCTGTTGCTCCACCGCTCGTCACCGGGCTGCGGGTGCGTGTAGAAGGGTCGCTTGCCCATCGGGTAGCCCTCCACCGCAAGGAAGTCCGAGTCGTATGCCGTCGTGGCCCACTCGCTGAGCGCCCGCTCGTGGGCGGGGCTGAGGTCGGGCTCGTCCAGGTCGGCGCCGACCTTGGCGAGCGCGTCGCTGAAGTGGATGACGGGGAACTCCTCGGGCACCCGGGGCAGCTCGACGCCCAGGAGCGCAGCGGCGTCGCCGGCATACTCCCCGATGGCCTCGACCATGCCCGCGATCGCGGCGCGGAGGACGGTGAGGACGTCGCGGTGGTCGCGGACGAAGCCGAGCTCGGCGTCGAGCGAGGTGTACTGCGCGAGGTGGCGCACCGTGTCGTGCGGCTCGGCGCGGAAGACCGGGCCGACCTCGAAGACCCGCTCGAAGACCCCGACCAGCATCTGCTTGTAGAGCTGCGGGCTCTGCGCGAGGTAGGCGGTCCGGCCGAAGTAGTCGACGGTGAAGACGTTGGCGCCCGACTCGGTGGCGGTGCCGACGAGCTTGGGCGTCGCGATCTCGGTGAAGTCGAGCGCGCCGAGGGCCTCGCGGAAGCCGCGCATCGAGGCGCTCGCGATCTGCCACGCGGCCCGGTGCCGGGGGTGGCGCAGGGTCACGGCGGCATGGTCGAGGTGCGTCGGCAGGCCGGCGCCGAAGGTGGGGCGCCACAGCTCGGTCGGCGGGGCGAGGGCCGGCTCGGTGAGCGCCGTGATCACCGGCTCGACGAGCTCGGCGCCGCCGGGGGCGGACTCGTTGGCGCAGACGACGCCGGTCACCTCGACGACGGTCTCCTCGGGCAGCCTGGCGAGCTGCTCGACGGTCGAGGGGTCCTTGACGACGACCTGGGCCAGGCCCGAACGGTCGCGCAGCACGAGGAACGTGACGCTCGCGAGGACGCGGCGGCGGTGGATCCACCCGGCGAGCGTGGCGCGAGCGCCGGACTCGACCGAGCCGAGGTCTCCGGCGAGCACGCGCGGAGCACGGGTCGTGGATGGGTTTGGTTGCATTCCGTTCACCTCCAGAGGGTTGGTGCCCCGGAGGTGTGGGCGATGGGGAATGTCGCTGTGCCACCACACCTTCGCCGCCGCGGATCGCGGACGGCCTCTGGTCGTGCTCGGCTCAGGATCGTCAGGCCCGTCGTCGCCGTGCCGTCATGTTAGGCGCCCCAGCGCCGTAGGACCAACCGGTTTGCGTGCAAATCCCGAGCCCGTCGGCCGAGGCGCCGGCGTCGCCTGGACGAAGCGAAGCGAGCGAGGAACGAGCGAGCGAAGCGGAGGAAGGCGACGTCTGCAGGGCGCCGAGGCACGCGCGAAGCGAAGCGGAGCGCCAACAGCAGGCCGCATCGCCGGCGTCGCCTGGACGAAGCGAAGCGAGCGAGGAACGAGCGAGCGAAGCGGAGGAAGGCGACGGCTTCAGGGCGCCGAGGCACGCGCGAAGCGAAGCGCAGCGCAGCGCAGATATCTCAGTCGAAGTGGATGTCGAGACCGTGGAGCGGGAAGACGGCCGTGCGGGTGGCCATGACGGCGCGGTCGACCTCGCTGGCGGGGTCGTAGCCCATCTCCCATGAGCGCCACCAGAGCGGGCCGTCCTCGGCGGTGAGGTCGCCCATGCGGCGCGGGCCCGGGCGGCCGAAGACGTGCTCGACGTGGGAGCGCCAGTCCTCCGGGACGGGCACGGTGGTCTTGATGGGGGCGTGCGCGGCGATCGCGGTGAGGTGGGTCCACGTGCGGGGGACGACGTCGACGACCTCGTAGCCTCCGCCGCCGAGGGCCACCCAGCGGCCCTCGCACACGTCGTGGGCGAGCCGGTGCAGGGCGTCGGCAGCGGCGCGCTGGGCGTCGACGGTGACGGCGAAGTGCGCGAGCGGGTCCTCGGCGTGGGTGTCGCAGCCGTGCTGGGTGACGAGCACGTCGGGGCGGAACGCACGGACCAGGGGCATGACCACGGCGTGGATCGCCCGCAGCCAGCCGGCGTCGCTGAGCCCGGGCGGGAGCGCGACGTTGACGGCGCTGCCCTCGGCGTCCGGGCCGCCGACGTCGGTGGGCCACCCAGTGCCGGGGAAGAGCGCCCTGCCGGTCTCGTGGACGGAGATCGTCAGGACCCTCGGGTCGTCCCAGAAGATCCGCTCGACGCCGTCACCGTGGTGCACGTCGACGTCGACGTAGGCCACGCGCTCGGCGCCGTGGTCGAGCAGCCACTGGATGCCGACGGCGATGTCGTTGTAGACGCAGAAGCCGCTCGCCTTGTCGCGCATGGCGTGGTGCAGGCCGCCGGTGAAGTTCACCGCGTGCTCGGCCTCGCCCTCCCAGACGGCTCGAGCGCTGTCGACGGTGCCGGAGACGACCCGGGCGCTCGCGTCGTGCATGCCCTCGAAGGCGGGGTCGTCCTCGGTGCCCAGCCCGTAGGCGTCCTGGGCGGTCGACGGGTCGAGGGAGGCCGCCTTGACGGCGGCGACGTAGTCGTCGTCGTGGACGGTCGCCAGCAGCTCGTCCGGGGCCACGTCGGCGCCGACCACCTCGACACCCTCGACGTCGAAGACCCCGAGGGCCTCGCACAGGCGCGCCGTGAGGTCCAGACGGACGGGCGCCATCGGGTGGGTGGGGCCGAAGTTGTACCTCGTGAACGAGGCATCCCAGACGACCCGGGCCTGAGTTGGCATGATTGAGACGCTATCGCGGAAACGCGCACCGGATGACGGAGGTAACACGCATGGGCCGCAACCGGCTCTTCGAGGACGACGTGATCGTCATCGGGCTGGGACGCTTCGGCTCGGCCGTGGCTCTCGAGCTCACGAGGCTCGGTCACCGCGTCATCGCCGTCGAGCGCGACAACGCCATCGCCGAGAGCTACGTCAACAAGGTCTCCAAGGTCGTGCACGCCGACATGGCGCAGTCCTCGGGCCTGGAGATGATCCGTGCCGCGCAGCCGAAGATCGCCATCGTCGGCATCGGCTCCTCGGTCGAGTCGTCGGTGCTGGCGGCCGCCAACCTCGTCGAC
The DNA here is from genome assembly GCF_039532035.1 of Terrabacter carboxydivorans. Lineage (NCBI taxonomy): Bacteria > Bacillati > Actinomycetota > Actinomycetes > Micrococcales > Intrasporangiaceae > Terrabacter > Terrabacter carboxydivorans. Next base: position 311,997 of record NZ_BAAARE010000003.1, read on the forward strand.
GCCGGCGTCCCGTCGATCTGGGCCAAGGCCCTCTCCCCCGAGCACAAGCGCATCCTCGACCGCATCGGCGTGCACCACGTCATCTCACCCGAGGCCGACTCGGGCCGCCGGGTGGCCCACCTCGTCAACGGCAAGCTGCTCGACTACATCGAGTTCGACGACGGCTTCGCCATCGTCAAGCTCAAGCCGCCGTCGGAGACGGTCGGCTTCACGCTCGAGCAGAGCTCGATCCGCCGCAAGTACGGCGTCACCGTCGTCGGCGTCAAGGCGCCGGGGGAGGACTTCACGTATGCCGTGCCGCAGACGAAGATCTCGGCGCACCACATGCTCATCGTCAGCGGCCCGGTCGAGCTGATCGAGCGCTTCGCGGCGCGCCCCTGACGGGTCGGCTTGGCCACCGGCCCGTCCACTCATCCGGCCACCGATCCGGCTGTCGCACAATCGAACCCACGTGCTCCCGGCATACGGGTCGGTGGGTTCGTCGTGTCCGGGGCGTCCGCCCGGGCGGCTCAGAGGCGCAGCAGTGGCCCGTTGTCGGAGCCGAGCGGGAGGACCATGGCGATCTCCTCCTCGCCGTCCTCCTCGCTGACGACGCCCATCGGCCGGCGGTAGTCGGTGGGGCGGAAGCCCATGCCGCTGGCGAACGCGACGGCCCGGCCGTTCTCCGTGCCGACCCAGTAGACGAGGTGAGAGTGGCCGCGCTGGGCGGCGAGCGAGGCGCCGTCCTTGACGAGCCTCGTCGCCACGCCTGAACCGCGGGCCTCCGGGCGCACCCAGAGCCCGAAGAGCTCCCCGGCAGCGTCCTCGCTGCCCTTGGCGGCGCCGATGCTGACGACACCCACGGCCTGGCCCTCGCGCTCGGCGACGAGTCGTGCGGAGCGCTGCATGCGCTCACGCCAGAAGTCCTCGTCGTAGCCCTCCTCCTGCTCGACCGTGGCCACGAACGCCTCGGGCGACTCACGGAGGGCGGCGAGACGGACGGAACGGTAGTCCTGCCAGTCATCCTCGCCGAGGGGACGCACGGTGATGTCGTTCGTGGCGCTCATGGGTCCACCTTCGCACGACAGGCGCACCGGCCGCACCCGCGGACCGGTGAACGTTCGGTGCACCGCGGGACCGGCTGCCCGAGAGGCGGACTCAGAGGCGGTGCGTCATCTCGATCTCGCGCAGGTCGGGGCGACGAGGGTGGTCGTGGACGGCACCGGTGCGCACGAACCCGCACCGCGCGTACAACGCCTCGGCGGCGACGTTCGAGCTCGCCACCTCGAGGACGACCTCGGACTTGCCGAGGCGGCGCGCCTCGTCCAGGACGGCGCGCACGAGCGCCTCACCGACACCGCGGCCACGGGCGCGCGGGGAGACGTACATCCCGAACAGCGTTGCCGTCGTTGCCCGCTCGGGCTCCCAGTGCGACCCGAGACCGGCACTCCCGAGCACACCATCGGCGTCACGTGCCTGCACGAGCCACACCCCTTCGATGCGCTCGCGCCAGTCCGCCTCCTCGTAGACGGCCTCGTCGGCGTAGGTGAACCAGAAGGCGTCGGGCGCGTCCTCCAGCATCTCGAGGCGCACGTCGCGGTGCGACTCCCAGTCATCGGGGGTGACGGGGTGGAGGTGCAGGGCGGGGTGCGGGTCGGCCATCACCCCACAGTGCCCTCAGACCTGGCCGGATGCCAGCTCTTTGGACCGCGCGGCCGCGGCCTCGATGGCCGTCACGAAGGCGGCGCGCACCTTGTGGTCGTCGAGCTGGCGCAGCGCCGCGACGGTCGTGCCGCCCGGGGAGCTGACCTGCTCGCGCAGCACCGTCGGGTGCTCCTTGGTCTCCTTGAGCATCGTGGCGGCCCCGTAGAGCGTCTGGACGACGAGCTCGGTGGCGGTGGCGCGTGGCAGGCCCAGCACGACGCCGGCCTCGATCATCGCCTCGACCACGTAGAAGATGTAGGCCGGACCGCTGCCGGAGATCGCCGTGACGGCGTCGAGGTGCTTCTCGGGCAGGCGCACCACCTTGCCGCACGAGCTGAGCAGCTCCTCGGCCTCGGACAGGTGGTCGTCGGTGCAGTGGCGGCCGGGCGAGATGCCGGCCATGCCCTGGTCGACCAGTGCCGGGGTGTTGGGCATGACGCGGATGACCGACGTGCCCTCGGGCAGCCGGGACTCGAGGAACTCCGTGGTGATGCCGGCCGCGAGGGAGACGACCGCGTTGCCGGGGGCCACGTGGTCGTGGATCTCGTCGAGGAGCGCGGCCATGTCCTGCGGCTTGACGCACAGCACGAGGGTGTCGGCGACGTCAGCCGCGTCAGGGTTGGCCATGACGCGCACGCCGTACCGCTCGGCGAGCGCGTTGACCTTGTCGGGCGAGCGTCCGGTGACGACGAGGTCGCCGGGGGTGCGGCCCGAGCGGATGAGGCCCGAGACGAGGGTCTCGCCCATCACGCCCGCACCGAAGATCGCCGTCGTCGTCATCGTTGCTCCTCGCTCAGCTCTTCGTCGCGACGCCGCGGAGGAAGAACATGACGTTGGCCGGCTTCTCGGCCATGCGGCGCATGAGGTAGCCGTACCACTCCTGGCCGTACGGGATGTAGACGCGCATCTGGTCGCCGCGGTCGGCGATGCGCTTCTGCTCCTCGGGCCGGATGCCGTAGAGCATCTGGTACTCGAACGACCTCGGGTCGCGGCCGGCCTGGCCCGCGAGCGCGCCGGCGATCTCGATCAGGCGGGGGTCGTGGGAGGCGACCATCGGGTAGCCCTCGCCCTGCATGAGGATCTTGAGGCAGCGCACGTAGGACTTGTCGACCTCGGCGCCGGACTGGAAGGCGACGGACTCGGGTTCCTTGTAGGCGCCCTTGCACAGGCGCACGCGGGAGCCGGCGTGCGCGAGGTCCCGGCAGTCGGCCTCGGTGCGGTAGAGGTAGGCCTGCAGCACCGCGCCGACGGTCGGGAAGTCGGCCCGCAGCTCACGCAGCGCGTCGAGCGTGAGGTCGGTCGTCGTGTGGTCCTCCATGTCGAGGGTCACGGTCGTGCCGGCCTGCCTGGCCAGCTCGCAGATCTCTCGGGCGTGGTCGAGGGCGATCGCGTTGCCGTCGCCGGGGAGCGCCTGGCCGAGGGCGCTGAGCTTGAGGGAGACCTCGACGGTGCCGCCCTCGGTGAGGCCCTCGTCCCGAAGGGCGGTGAGCAGGGAGACGTAGGCGTCGCGGGTGTGCCGCGCCTGCGCCAGGTCCGTCGTGTCCTCGCCGAGGTAGTCGATGGTCGAGCGCCGACCGGAGGCCGCGATCTCGGACGCCGCACCGACGACGTCGGCGCGGTCCGCCCCGGGCACGAAGCGCTTGACCACCGAGCGCGACACGGGCGCCTTCTCGATGACGTCTCGGATCTTCTCCTGCTTGGACAGCTGCAGGAGCGAGTTGCGCAGCAGGTCGCTGGCGTCCACGGGGGCCTCCGGATGGTGCGTGGGTTGTCGCTCGGATGACGGCGGCGGACGGTGGTGACCGTCCCGCCGGGCAAATCTACCGCCGCCGCCCCGCCCCGCCCGTCCGCGGGGGAACGCGTGCGGCACACTCGCTGACATGCCTCGACCCAGCGCGGCGCCCGGACCGCTCGACCTGTCCCTCGACGAGCTCGGCGAGGCGCTCGGCGCCGCCTCGACGGTGCTGCGTGCCAACGCCGTGGCGGCCGGGCTCGACGCGCCGGTCCCGACCTGCCCGGGCTGGACCGTGCTCGACCTCGTCGCCCACCAGGGCATGGTCCACCGGTGGGCCGCCAGCCACCTGCGCGGCCGACCGATCGAGCCACCCGAGCCGCTCGAGCAGGAGGGGCGCGCGTCCGCCGACCCGCTGGGCTGGTTCGACGAGGGCGCGACGGCCCTGCTGCAGGCCGTCGTCGACGCCCCCGACGACCTCGAGGCCCTCGTCTTCCTCCGGGACGCGCCCGCCCCCCGCCTCTTCTGGACGCGTCGGCAGTGCCACGAGACCACGATCCACGCCGTCGACGCGCTCGCTGCACGCCTGCGCCGGCCGCCCCGGGCCGACGAGACGTGGATCCGGCGGCCGGTCGCGCTCGACGTCATCGACGAGCTCCTCGTCGGGTTCGTGACCCGCCGGAAGGAGGGCGCGGCGCCGGGAGCCCCGACGACGCTGCTCGTGCGACCCGACGGCTCCGAGGTCGCGTGGCTCGTCGACCTCGCGACGGGGCGCCCGGTCTCGACGCGCCGGGTCGACGCGAGCTCGCCGGAGGCCGCCGCGGACCACACCCTCGCCGGCGACCCGATCGAGCTCTACCTCCGGCTCTGGAGCCGCAGCGGCGCCGACCCGGTCGACGACCTCGAGCGCTGGTGGCGCGAGACCATCTCGGTCACATGGTGACCTGCGTGACCTCGGTCCCCGGCGACCTTCGACCGAGCCGGACGACGCACGGGTAGCAGGATGGGGGGCAGCCGCCGACCGCACCGACGCGGACGGCGCCCACGCGACCGGAGGAGCACGTATGCCGCCAGCACCCAGGCCGCCGGAGGGCATCGGGCGGATCGCGCAGGCGGCGATCTACCGGGCCGGCGCCTTCGGTCGACGGCCGAAGGTCCCCACCGACGGCACCCGCCTCGAGGCCGCGGCGCGCAAGGTCATGTCGAGGCGCGGGTTCGCCTACGTCGCAGGGTCGGCCGGATCCGAGGCGAGCGCCGACGCCAACGTGACGGCCTTCGCCCGGTGGCGCGTCGTGCCGCGCCTGCTCGTCGACACGACCGAACGCGACACGTCCGTCGAGCTCTTCGGACGGCGGCACGAGAGCCCGCTGCTCGTCGCTCCCGTCGGCGTGCTGTCGATGGCCGACGACGAGGCCGACCTCGCCGTCGCGCGGGGCGCCCGCGACCAGCACGTCACCCAGATCCTCAGCACCCAGGCCTCGGTCCCCATGGAGGACGTGGCCCGCGCCCTCGGAGGCTCGGGGCACTGGTACCAGCTCTACTGGAGCAGCGATGACGACCTCGTCGAGAGCCTCGTCTCGCGAGCCGAGGCGTGCGGCAGCGAGGCGCTCGTCGTCACGCTCGACATGGCATACCTCGGCTGGCGTCCACGCGACCTCGACCTCGGGCACCTGCCGTTCGCCCGCGGCGAGGGGATCGCCCAGTACACGTCCGACCCCGTGTTCCAGCGGCTCGTTCGCGAGCGCGTGGCCGCCGCGGCGGCCACGCCCGCCGCGCGTCCCCGACCGACCGCGGGCGCGGTGTCCACCCTCGTGGCGATGAGCCGCAACCACCCCGGAGACACGCGCCGCAACCTCACCGCGCCCGAGCCGCGGGCCGCGGTCGAGACGTTCCTCGACGTGTTCAGCCGGCCGTCGCTGACCTGGGACGACCTGCCGCGGCTACGGTCCCTGACGAGCCTGCCCATCGTGCTCAAGGGGATCCTGCACCCCGACGACGCGCGCCGCGCCCTCGACGCTGGGGTCGACGGCATCTACGTCTCCAACCACGGCGGCCGCCAGGTCGACCGGTCCGTCGCGGCCCTCGACGCCCTTCCCGGCGTCGTCGAAGCGGTGCGCGGTGCCGGGTCGAGCGCGCCCGTCATCTTCGACAGCGGGATCCGTTGCGGAGCAGACATCTTCGTCGCGCTGGCGCTCGGAGCGACCGCGGTCGGCATCGGTCGACCACACGTCTACGGGCTCGCTCTCGCCGGCGCCGAAGGAGTGTCCGAGGTGCTGCGCAACCTCCGTGCGGAGCTCGACCTCCAGCTGGCACTGACCGGCTGCACGTCGCTCGCGGACCTCTCCCCCGAGCGCCTCGTCCGCGCCTGCTGACGCACGCCCGACGGGAGGGGCGCCGCACCGTGAAACGGGCTCGACGGCATACGTCGTCGTCCCGGAGGATCGAGGCATGCCCGCCCTCGACCACCTGACCCGCGAGGCCTTCCCCAGGTCCTCGAAGTACGACGCCAAGTGGCTCGTCGACCTCGACATGGGGCCGCACCCCTTGTGGCTCCTCGAGGACCTCGCCACCGACCTCGAGCTGCGTCCCGGCATGCGGGTGCTCGACCTCGGGTCGGGCCTCGGGGCGACGTCGGTCTTCCTCGCCCGCGAGTACGGCGTGCACGTCATCGCCGCCGACCTGTGGGTCGACCCGACCGCTGCCGCCGGGGTGTTCCGCAAGGAGGGGGTGGACGACCAGGTCCTGCCGATGCGCGTCGACGCCCACGCCCTGCCCTTCGGCCGTGGCAGCTTCGACGCCATCGTCAGCATCGACGCGTGGGAGTACTTCGGCACCGGCGACCACTACCCGCCCTACCTGGCCACCTTCCTCAAGCCCGGCGGCCAGCTCGGCATCGCGACGCCCGCCCTGACGACCGAGGTGCGCGAGCTCGGCGAGATCCCCGACCACATCGACCGCGTCGTCGGTGCCGAGACGGCTGCCTGGCACACGGCCGACTGGCTGCGCAGCCAGTGGGAGTTCAGCCGTGCCTTCACCGCGGTCACGGCGCGCAACCAGGTCGACGCGTGCGCCAACTGGCTGCTCTGGGAGCGTGCCGTCATGGAGCTCAAGGGCCAGCCGACCTCACCCGTCCAGTCGATGCTCGAGGCGGACGGCGGCGCCTTCGTCACCTTCGCGCTCGTCACCGGGAGGGTGGCATGAGCATCGGGCCCGTCGACCTCGGCCACCTGCGCCGGGCCGTCGAGCTGGCCCGCCTGGCGCTCGAGCGCGGCGACGAGCCGTTCGGGTCGGTGCTCGTCTCCGGCTCCGGCGACGTGCTCTTCGAGGACCACAACCACGTGATCGCCCTCGAGGCCACCCAGCACCCCGAGCTCGCCATCGCCCGCTGGGCCGGCGCGCACCTGAGCGCCGACGAGCGCGCCGCCGCCACCGTCTACACCTCGGGCGAGCACTGCCCGATGTGCTCGGCCGCGCACGCCTGGGTCGGCCTTGGCCGGATCGTGTATGCCGTGAGCTCGGCCCAGCTGGGCGCGTGGCGGTCCGCGTGGGGTGCGCCGAACTCCCCGGTCGCGCCGCTCTCGATCCGCGAGGTGGTGCCGGGGGCCGTCGTCGACGGCCCTGCTCCTCAGCTCGAGGACGAGGTCCGAGACCTCCACCGCCGCTTCGCCCACGCCCACCCCACCCGCTGACCCCGCCACCCGCGCGCCAACTCAGCCCGGGCGCAACCCGCGAGCCAGGTCCCGACCGACTCCGCACGCCAACTCAGCCCCGGCGCAACTCGAACCTGCGACGCGGCAGAACCGGCACGCCAACCCAGCCCCGGCGCAACTCCCGCCCTCAACGCCGCAGAACCCGCACGCCAACCCAGCCCCGGCGCAACTCCCGCCCTCAACGCCGCAGAACCCGCACGCCAACTCAGCCCCGGCGCAACTCCCGACCTCAGACTGAACCGCTCCGGGTTTAGTGGAGGCTGGGTTGTGCCGACTCGGCGGTGTCCGTGTCGGTGTTCTGACGGTAGTACTGCTCCTCGTACTCGGCCGGGGGAACGTCGCCGCACCAGGAGTGCAGCCGG